>JAXDMA010000231.1:0-36921 GCA_034666305.1 Vulcanimicrobiota bacterium | reverse complement strand
GATGCGCGCTTCGGCGAGCTCGCGCAGCTCTTCGGACAGCTTCTCCGTGATGTCGCGCGCATCGGTCCAGTCGAAGCCGACGCGCGCCGCTTTTTCCTGCATCTTCTGGCCGCGCTGCAGCGCCGCCATGTGCGCGGGGATGCCGTCGAGCTTGGATGCGCGCGCCTGGCCCGTCGCCTCTTGCGCCTTGAGCGCCTCCCAGTTCGCCCACACGCCGGCGACGTCGGCGACCGCGACGTCGCCGAACACGTGCGGGTGGCGGCGGATCATCTTGTCGGAGAGGCCGTCGATCACGTCGGCGACGGAGAACTTGCCGCGCTCCGTCGCGAGCTGCGCGTGGAACACGATCTGGAACAGCAGGTCGCCGAGCTCTTCGCACAGCTCGACGTCGTTGCCGTGCTCGATCGCGTCCACCACCTCGTACGCCTCCTCGATGAGATAGCGCACGAGCGACGCGTGCGTCTGCTCGCGGTCCCACGGGCACGAGCGGCGCAGCCGCGCCATGATCTCGATGAGGTCGTCCCACGTGTGGTGCGTCGAGCCGGGCGGCAGCGGCACCAGCGGCATCGTGATCGACGCGGACAGCGTCGCGCGCGGCATACCGGGGATGATCTCGGCTTCGAAGCTGCGGCGGTCCAGAGCGCGCAGCAGCATGGGCAGGCCGAGGAAATCCGAGAGCGGGTTGCCCAGCACGCCCAGGCCGAGATCGCGGTCGTCGAGCCGCGCGACGAACGCGTCGATCACCTCGCTCGACCCGCGCAAAAAGAGACCTTGGTCGATGATCAGCGCGCGCTCCATCACGACGCCGTCGCTCTCCAGAAACCGCACGAGCTCGGGCGGCGCGAGCACGGTCGCAGCGCGGCCGACCGCGCGCAACGACTCGCGGCTGCCCAGCGTGAGCAGGCCCGGGTCGCCCGGTCCGAGGCCGACGATGCGAATCACGCCGGATAGTTCGCGAGGCGGGGTCGATCCGACTCCCGCCTCGCGATGGTCTTCTGAGGTTCTCGAAGGACCGAGCTGAGGACTACTTCGTCGCTGCCGGCGAAGGTGCCGCGGTCGGCGTCGCCGCCGGGGCCGCGCTGGCCGCTGCCGCGCCGGGAGCCGGCGGGAACAGGTCCTTGTAGCGGTCGTCGTAGATCTCGATCTTCGCGTCGGCGCGGAGCTTCTGGAGGAACACGGGGACGACCGTTCCTTGCTGCTGCTGCGTGAGCTGCGTCTTGATCGTGTCGTGCGCGCTCGCGAACGAACCCTTTTGCGCCGGTTTCTTCTCTTCGACTTGAATGATGTGGTAGCCGAACGGCGACTTCACCGGGCCGACGACCTGGCCGACGTTCGCGCCGAACGCGGCGTCTTGGAACGGTCCGACCATCTGACCGCGACCGAAGAACCCGAGCTCGCCGCCCTTGTCCTTGCTGGACGGGTCGGTGGAGTACTGCTTCGCGAGCGCGTCCCAGCTGCCGCCGGCCTTGATCTTCGCGAGCACTTCCTTCGCCTTGGCCGCGTCGGCCACGAGGATGTGGCGCGCGCGCACTTGCGCGGGTTTGTCGAAGAGCGTGTGGTTCTTGTCGAAGTACGCCTTGATGTCGCTCTCGCTGACGTGCACCTGCGGCGCGACGGCCTTCTCGATCACGACCTGCTGCTTGAAGATTTGATTGAGGTCGGCGTCGGTTAGTCCTTGCGATTTGACGACCTGTTCGAACTGGCCGGGCTGCATCCGCGCCTTCGTATCGTCTCTTTTCTTGTCGATCTCAGCCTGCGTGGCTTCGATCTTCTTGTCGCGCGCGTACTGGTCGAGCAGCTGCTGTTGAACCAGCTGGCCGAGCACCTGTTTGGCGGCGGGGCTCGACTCGAGCTTGTGGTCGAAATCGGCGCGGCTGATGCCCTGGCCGTTGACCGCTGCGACGTTGCCGCCGCCGCCGTTGTTGCAGGCGGCGAGCGAGAAGCAGAGCGCGGCGGTGCCGAGCGTGGCCACGGTGCGAAGTATACGGGACATCGGATCTCCGTCGGAAGGTGGGACGTGAAAGAGCGGAGACCGTTGCGCCTCCGCCGACCTGCCCCGGATTCGGGACGCGCGAGGCCCCTCCTTCGGGTGGCCTCGACGGCCTAGTCCTGGGGGAGCTCCCCCCGGGCGGGCGTGCGCTTCTCCAGCTGCTCGGCGACCTCGTGCGGATTCGTCGGTAGCGTCATCTCGGCCGCCTCGCGATCCTCACGGTTCGCCACGCTGGGCAGATCGAATCTCAACTCCTCGAGCAGTTGGATGATCTTGGCCGCTTTGCGCTCGGCGAGCATGCTGATTTGCAGGTGGAGCCGGGAGCGCTGCTCGTCGATCTCACTCTGGCGGTTCTCGGTCGTGAGGATCAGGATCGTCATCAAGAGCGCCGACAGCGCCAGCGCACCGTCCAGCCAGAAGTACGGCGCGGGGTCGAGTTGCGGGCGGCCGGTCACGGCGAGGCGCACGTTCACGGCGACCCAGGCGGCGACGATCGCAAGGATGATCCAAACGGTGCGCGGACGTCCGACGGCGAGCGTGAACCGCTCGATCGCGCGCTGCTGCAGCGACGCGCCCGCCAGCGCCTTGCGCTCGAGCTCGGCGATGGACTGGATCGTCTCGTCGATCTGCCCGGGAAGTCCGCCTACGTCGCGTCGCACGTTAGGGCGTACCCTTGGCGGGAGGCGGCAACGCGCCCGGCGGATCGGTCCGGCGATGAGCGATCCGGTGCTGCTGGTCCTGGGTCTCGCAGCCGCGGTCGCCTTCGCGATCGTCGCGAAGCGCTTCGCGCTGCCCTATCCGATCGTGTTCGTGCTGGCGGGGACCGCGCTGGCCTTCGTTCCCGGATTGCCGCCGGTCACGATCGCGCCCGATTGGATTTTCCTCTCGATCTTGCCGCCGCTGCTCTTTAGCGGCGGCTGGTCGACGGACTGGACGCTGTTCCGTTCGAATTTGCGGCCGATTCTCGGCAACGCGATCGGACTCGTGGTGCTCAGCACCGCCGCGGTCGCGTTCGTCGCCGAGCGCCTCGTGCCGGGGCTCGGGTGGCCCGCCGCGTTCGTGCTCGGCGCGATCGTGTCGCCGCCCGACGCCGTGGCCGCGATCGCGACGTTCGACCGCTTCGCGGTGCCGCGCCGCATCGTGGCGGTGCTCGAAGGGGAAGGGCTCGTCAACGACGCTACCGCGCTCGTCATCTACGGGTACGCCGTCGCGGCTGTGATCGCGGGCGGATTCTCGCTGCCGAGCGCCGCGGGTTCGTTCGTGCTCGTCGCCGCCGGCGGAATTCTCGTCGGCGTCGGCATCGAATGGTGCGTGGAACGGCTCGCGCGCGCGCTCGGCCGGTTCGACCTAAGCGACTCGCTCATCGACAACTTGATCATCATCGCCACGCCGTACGCGGCGTATCTGACCGGCCAGGCGCTGCACGTGTCGGCCGTGCTCGCGACGGTGGTCGCCGGGATTCGGCTGGGCCGCCGCTCGGCGGTGATCTATCAGCCCGAGACGCGGCTCGTCGGCGAGAACGTGTGGTCGCTCTGGATCTACGTGATCAACGCGTACGTGTTTCTCGCGATCGGATTGCAGCTGCGCACGTTCGTGCAGGACGGGTCGCGCGCGCTCGCGCTGCTGCCCGCGGCGCTGGTGATCAGCGCGCTGCTGATCGTCGTGCGCTTGGCGTGGGTGTACGCGGCGGCGTGGCTGCCTCGCGCGCTGTCGCCGAAGCTGCGCGCGCGCGATCCGCTTCCGTCGCTGAACGCGCTGACGCTGGTCGGTTGGACCGGAATGCGCGGCATCGTCTCGCTGGCTGCGGCGCTCGCGTTACCGCTCGCCGCGCAGCACGGCGCGCCGTTCCCCGCGCGCGACGCGATCGTGTTCATCACGTTCGTCGTCATCTTCGTCACCCTGGTGGGTCAGGGGCTCACGCTGATCCCGCTCGTGGAGTGGCTCGGACTCGGCCGCGCTGGCGAAGGCGACGCGCGCGAGATCGAAGTGCGCGTCGCGGCGCTCGAGGCGGGCCTGCGCAAGATCGAGGAGATGCGCGCGACCGTGCGCGGTCAAGACGAGCGTGAGGTGATCGAGCGTTTGGCCGACGAGTACGAGCATCGCATCGATCATCTGCGCACGCACCACGTGCCGGGCTTTGCGGACGAAACGGCCGAAAGCCACTTCGACCACGACGCGCAGGAACAAGCCGTGCGCGCCGAACGCGCGGCGATCATGCAGTTGCGCGACCGCGGCGAGATCCCGGACGAGATTTTCCGCCGCGTGCAATACGACCTCGACCTCGCGGAGTCGCGGCTCTTTTGAGCGCCGTGTTGAAAGCGGCGGAGAAGAAGCTGCGTGCGCACGGCCTGGCAAAACCGGCGGCGTACGAAGAGTTTCCGTGGGGCGACCGCGCGCTCAAGGTCGCAAAAAAGATGTTTGCGATCATGAGCTGCGACGCGCAAAACGGTTTGACCCTGACGGTGAAGCTCGGCGCCTTGAGCGACGAAGCGCTGCAGCTGCCGTTCACCGAACCGACGGGCTACGGGCTGGGCAAGAGCGGCTGGGTCACCGCGCGGTTTCGGCCGGGCGACAGACCGCCGGCCGGTATCCTGTGCGACTGGATCGACGAGAGCTACGCGCTCGTCGCACCAAAGAAGCTCGCCGCGCGCTCGTAACGACGCACTCGCGCGTCGCGAAGTATCCGGGTTTTCGGAGATCATAGGGCATTCACCCTATGACGATCGTCATGCGCTCGTGTACCGTAAAGTCACGGCGGGTCCCACGCGATGCGTGTTGCGCTCTTACAGTGTCACCGTCATCCACGGGTGCCGGACGTTCACCGGCTCGAATTCTTCGCATCTCGCTTCGAGCCCATTTCGACGAGGAGCTACTTCAATGATCTCTCTTCGATCGCTGTTAGCATTGATTGCGACGGCCGGTTGCATCACCGGGTGCGCCGGCGGATCCGCGGTGCGTCCCTCGCTTCCCGACGACGCGCAGCGGCGAGCAAGCTTCTGCAACAACTATCGTTCGGCGGCGCGCTCGACGCAGTCGTCGCGGAGCGCGAGCAACACGTTTTCCTCCTCTGGCTGTACGATCATTGACGGCCCGTTCGATTCGCTGTTCTTCGACGTGCAATCGTTTCTGGAAATGGTCGACGCCACGCAGGGTGCCGATCCGTGCTACGCGGCGAAACCCCGATGCGGCGACGATCAGTACTCGTTCGGGGACAATATTATCGCCGATCCTGGTGGACCGGCAAAGCGCGGCGACAATTGCACGCAAGTAAACGGGTACGCGATCGGCTATGATCTCGGGGTAGGAAGTGGGGCAAACAATACCGTGACGGCGCCTGGTCAACCGATCCCGGCGACGAACAGTTCCGCGACGATCGTCAACCAATCGCAAGTATATCTCGAGAATCTCAGCATGATCAACCCCGTCGGATGGCTCCTCTTCACGCAGGACAAAGGCACTTGGTTCGTGCCGAACCTCGCGTTCGGATTTAACGCTGGCGCCCTTTCCGGACAGGCCGTGGCCCCGGGCGCCTATCGCATCAGCCCGACGGCAAAGAGCTCGCGCCAGTTCCTCAACGCGATTCGCGGTATATTCAATTTGATCGCGAATCAAAACGGCGTTTCGCTCACCGCCCCCGTGTCCAAAGCATTACAGGGCAGCGGCGGGAACATCAACAACGTTCCTTGCAACACCTCGAACCTTGCTTGAGGCCCGAACGATGCGGCTCATTCGTGCGTTTATGATCGTTCTGTGCTTGGCGGAACTGCCGTCGGCTGCATTGGCATCGCTGGGCGGAGGCGCGGCAAGGGGTGACAACTGTACGCCGTTCAATTCGTTTCGAATAGGCTATGCGCTACCGGTCGGCACGATCGTCTCCCAGAGCGTTGTCGTCGTGAATGGGTTGGCGGTCGCCGGATGGGTGCTCGTCACGCCGGAACGGCGCTACTACGTTCCGAATCCTCGTTTCTTCGATCGTGCTTTGCCCGAGTATTGGCCCGCGGGACCGCCCGCGCTGCAGGCGCTGGCATCGGACGGCCCGGGGGCACTGAATGACGCATACCGCAGGGCGCGCGTACTTCGAAAGGCATATTCGCAGCGGCTCGATCGTGACTTACCGCCGCAGCTACCGGCCTCGACGCTGGTCGCACCTTGCTTCACCTCTCCTCTTGCCGCCTAGAATCAGCCAGGCCCGAAGCGGTCTCCGGCAGCGCATGTTGCCGGAGACCGTTTGGACCGCCCTCGATCACGGAACGAGTCCGAGCGCGCGCGCTTTTTGAACAGCCTGAGCGCGGTTGTGGACCCCGAGCTTTTGATAGATGCTTTCGACTTGGCGCGCGACCGTGTGCTTCGACTTCTTCATGTCGGACGCGAGCTCCACGAGCGTCGTACCTTGAGGCAGCATCCTCAGGAGGTCGGCCTCCGTGGGAGTGAGGCCTAACTGTGGCCGGTGCGCGCGCGCATGTCTCGATACGACGTTGACGAACTCAGCATAGCCGCGAAAAACATCGGAACACATGAAAAGATCAATCGGAGGCGTTATGAGGAGGTTCCGATACTTCCGGCCCGGGTCAAATCGTTCGCTAAGCCCGCGCAGACCTCGCACGGTGTCGCCGATGATAAAGCACGCGGCGGCAGCAAGCTGCCGTGCCAGCGCTCGGAGGCGTCGCTCGAAAAGCGGCTCGTGAGACGAACGAACCGTTCGTTTCAGCGCCGCCCGCGCGAGCGCCCGCGCCAATTCGACGTCGCCATTCGCCGCGCCGATCAGGCCGAGGAGTGCCTCGACAAGCGCGCGTTGCTGCTGCGATACCTCAATTCTCGCCGCGCACGCCGCGAGGACGGCCTCGGCAGCGGCAAACTCGCCTTTCCAGCCAAAGCCGAGAGCGTCGGCTACCGCGACCGCGTAGTTTTCTTGGAGCTGTTGCGCCTCCGGCCGCGCAACGAGCAGCTTTCTCATGGCGGTGTGAGCCGGCTCATCGAACATCTCCGCTGCGACGCTGAAGAGCCCCGCGATCGCGACGCGGCGAAGGGCGCTGTGTCCGGCGTCCTCGGCCAGCTTCAGCATTCGGGAATAGTGCGCAGCGGCTGCCCGGCCGTCCTGATTCCAATCTTGGGCAATCGTAGCGGGTACCGAATAGCTTGCGCCGGCGCACCAGAATGCGCCGCATGATTCCAAAAGGAGCGCTGCGCGTAGAGCGAGGTCCTCGCTTTCTGCATAGTCGCCGCGATAATATGCCGCCAGCGATGAGCGGTTGAGGACTTGTGCCAAGAGTTCGGGCGGTGCGGCCTCGTCGATGGCGGTCATCGATTGGCGGGCGAGCGATCGGCTGGTTTCGACGTCGCCGCGCACGGCGTGAAGGATCGCCGTCATCGCGCACATCGAAGGTGCCAGTCGATCCGGAACCACGGTGCATGCTTGCAGGACGCTTTCTAAGCCCTGAAAGTCTCCGGTCGAGGCCAAGTTTTGAGCGAGCAGATCGGTGAAGTACGCGGCGTCCGCCGGCTCGGAACACGAGCGCAGCGCTTGGCGCAATAGCGAGATCGCGCCGCGAATATCGGAGTGGAACGCTCTTTCGATCGCACGCAGGGCCACCGACGCTGGAGCGGACGGGTTCGTCGCCGCATGGGCGAGGGCGTCCGGCAGCGTCGTCGCCTTCGCTACGAGTGCAAAGTGATGTACTTCGGACGCACGATCGAGCACCGGTCCCCCGATTCCAGCGCGAGCGCGTATCAGGTTCGCTGGGTATGCTGGCCAACCCCGGCGGAGCTCGCGGGAACAGGACTTCGGCCGGACGCAGGCAACAGACGCGCCGATGGGCCGCGCCCAATCTTTCCGCGGCTTGTCGCGTTCGCGCGCGTCATGTGGGGTGACCGGCGCGCGGTGCGGGCGCGACTTCCGCTGTACGGTCGACCAATGGTAAATGGGCGTCAACACGAGCCCGGGCTGACGTTGGAGCGTTTCTACGAGGTCGTCACTGCGGGGCGACATGCGGACATCGACGCGGCGCTCGGGCGATTTCCAGTATCGGCGCGTATCCGAAGCCCCATCGCGATCGCACTGCGCGCGATGAAATCCGTCACCGGGGGCGACTTGCCGGGCGGGCTGGCGCTCTTGAAGCGCGCCGTCGGACACAGTGAAGGTCGGCTTCGGCAATATTTGCTCGAGCTGCTGATCCCATTGCTCGTCAACACGCATCAGATCGCCGATGCCGAAGAAGCGCTCCAAGCAACCGACGACACCGTCCCGGAACTCGCGCCGGCGTTCGCTGCGCTGCGCGCGGTAGTCGCCGCGCGGCAAGGTGACGACATGGCGAGTGCCGGGTTTGCGCGCGACGCACTCGTCGCGGGGCGTGCAGTCGATAACCCGATGATCGTCGGACGCGTCCTTCAGCGCACCGCCCTTGCCGCGTTCTATCGCGAAGATTTCGACGAGGCTCAAGACCGCGCGCTCGAAGCCGCGCGATGGTACGAGCGCCTCGAGTCGCACCGGAACGCGGCGACTGCGTACTCGGTCCTGTACGTCATCGCGCACGACTGGGCCGGCGATCCTGATGTCGCGCAATATTATGCGCGCAGGATGACCATTAGCGCGCATTTGGCGCAGGACGTGTCGCTCGAACACTTGGGCGTTCTCAACCAATTGGACATTGCGGCCGAATCCGGCGACGCTCGCAGGGTCACGTCGCTACGCGGCAATCTGCTGGCGCACCCGCTCAACGAGCAATACTACCGCGAGCGATTCGCATACGGGATCTCCGAAGTGCTCTCACAAGGATGGGTGCGGCGGTTCGACGTGTCGCGCACGTCTCTGCTCGCGTTGCGCGGCGGCGACGGATTGTCGCTTCCGGAGCGCTCGTTGTGCGATGCGCTCTTGGCCATCGTCGCGCTGTCGACTTGGCACGTCGACCTTGCCCGAAGAACCGCGCGGCGCGTGATCAGCCAGACCTCTGAGCGGTCCGGAAACGAACCCTTGTTCGACACTCGCCGCCGGCGGATCGCGCGGATACTCGCGGCGGCCGTGTGCATCGTGATCGGAGATACGGTTCGAGGCCGGCGCGCGCTGTCGCGTTTCGCCGATCCGGAGCAGCGTTTCGCGGAGATCATCGGCGCCGGAGGGATCGACGAGGAGCGCACGCCGGCGCTCATGCGCGGCTATGCCCGGTTCCTCAACGAGGCGTGCCACGCCGGCGACATGATCCGGCCGAGCCATGGGCTGACCCGGGCCGAGCTCGAGGTTCTCAAGGCCCTTCCGGCCGGTATGACGTTGGCAACGATCGCGACGTCACTGGGCAAATCGAAGAAGACCGTCGAGCGGCAGGTAGGCAACATCTACGCGAAATTACATGTTGCCAATCGGGCGCAGGCGATTCAACGGGCGCGCGACTTGGGAATTCACGCCTAAGCAATTAGGAGTTGCGGCGGAAAGCCAGTCAGGACGCGGGCTTTCGGCGCTTATGAGGTGAACGCCCCATGCGCGGCGTTACGGCTCGGGGCTATGCTCACCGCACCTCCCGCGTTCTTTTTAGGAGATTGATCATGACCGAAGCGACACTACTTGCGTGGTGGGCGCTGCAAGCGTTGCTTGCGGTTGCGACCGGCTCGCACGCGATTCCACCTGTGTGTAACTGACGTGTATCAACTGGCGGCCGATTGCCGCAAGGCCGACATGACCCGACTATTCATCGAGACCTGCACGTCGATGGCGCCGACGCCGGAAAACCTGCACCTCGTCCACTCGGCCGCGGCGCTGATGCGCGGTCCACTCCGCGACGGCGCCGACATGAATCCTCTCCGCGACTTTGTTCGCCGCATCGCAATGTGGGGCGGCGACGCACACGACGTGCTGGCCGCCGCGGGTCAATCGCTGCTCGACGAAATGCATGATCTTCCGCGCGCGGGCTTGCATGATGCGATCCGTCGCATCGCGCAAATCGAACGCGACGCGGTCGCCTGGGGCGCGCGCCGGGACCTGGAGGGGAACCTTCGTACGGCGTACGCCGGCTAGCCGTCCGCTCGCCGGATCAACGCCATGCACGACGACGACCAGCCGCAAGGAACGCGCACGCACTTCGCCGAGCTTCTGAGCGAACGGCGTAACGACGTCGCGAGCGACATCGTCGCGCGCTTGCGGCGCGACGACGTGGCCGGAGTTTCGACGCTGATCGTGCGGACGCTGGTGGACGCGCTCGTGTCCGCCATCGCCGAGAGCTCGCCGGACTCGGTGGTGCACTGGTCGCGCATGGTGCGCCACGCGCACTCCGCGCGCGTCGTCGCCGCCGCGATCGAGGCGGCCTGCGAGGTCGTCGAAGAGCTTGCCCACGCCGAACACGGCGACTTGGCGACGATGGTCGTGTTCCTCGAAGTCGTCAAGGTGCGTACGACGCACCGCGAGCGCGAGCACGCGCCCGCGCCGGGCGAGGGGAGCGATCCCGCCCTCGCGGCGATCGAAGGCCTCCTCGCGATGCTCAGCGTGCGTGACGAGGCGACATGCATCCACTCGCGCGCGACCGGCGAATGGGGCCGCCGCATCGCAACGCGGATGGGGATCGAACCCGCCGTCACCGAGCGCATCGTCAAAGCCGGAATCCTTCACGACATCGGCAAGATTCGCGTGCCGGACGAAATCCTGTTCAAGCCGTCGACGCTCACGGCGGTCGAGTGGGAGATCATGAAGCGTCACGCGGAAACCGGCGCCGAGATCCTTTCGGAGATCCCCACGCTCGCGCTGTACGCGCCCATCGTCGCGACGCATCACGAGCGGTTCGACGGCCGCGGCTATCCGCACGGACTGCGCGGAGACGACATCTCATTGGAGTCGCGGGTGGTGTCCGTCGCCGACTCCTTCCATGCGATGACGACCGATCGTCCGTACCGCCGCGCGCTGACCTACGGCGAGGCGATCGCGGCGCTGGTCGACGGCCGCGGCCGCCAATGGGACAAGGAAGTCGCCGACGTCATGATCGCGCTCGCGGCGCAGGACCGCAACAGCTCGGCGGATGCGAACTTGTCCGCGCTATCGGGCTCGTTCGCCGGGCTCGGGCTGCGTCTACCGGGGGACGTCCGGGCTATCTGAGCTCGCGGCCACGCCGAGGTTTGGGTCACAGCCGCAGACGCGCGGCGGTTCGTCGCGCGTGCCGGCGATCCAGTACGTGCAGGCCGGCGCGTGCAGGCGTCGCGCATGGCTGCAGCACGACAGCCGCTCATCGCCGGGCAATACAGGTCGCTCTGCACCCATCGTGGTCACGCTAGACGATTCGACGCGCAAACGTCAAGAAATGTTCCGGAGCGTTCAAAGCGCTTCGAGCAACGCGTGCAGCGTGGGCAGTTGCTCCGCGGCGCTGCGCGCGGGAAGATCGATGGTGATCTTGCCCTCGCCGAAGCGAAACTTGTTCTTGGTGATCGACTGCAATCGCCCAATGGAGTCCGGGTCGAGCGAAAAACCGCTGCCGACCCCCAGCGTGAGCCGCTGCTCGTTGATGACGACGCGCGTCACGCCGACCTTCAGGGCCAGCACGCGCAGCCGCGTGATCTCGACGAGCGCGTCGAACTCGGCCGGCGGCGGGCCGAAGCGGTCGCGCACCGAGGCGACCGCGTCCTCCACGGCGTCGATCGTCCGCGCGGCCGCGAGCTGCTGGTAAATGGCGATCTTCTGGGACACCTGCGGGATGTAGTCGTCGGGCACGTACGCGTCGAGCTTCACGTCAATGACCGCCTCGCGCGCGTCGTGCAGCTGGTGTACCGTGCCTTTGCGGTCGGCGATCGCCTCGGCCAACAGCTGAACGTAGGTCTCGAAACCGACCGCGCCGATGAATCCCGACTGCGCCGCGCCGAGCAGGTTGCCGGCGCCGCGGATCTCGAGGTCGCGCATCGCGATCTGCAGGCCGCTGCCCAGATGGGTGAACTCGCGGATCGCTTCGAGCCGCGCCTTTGCGTCTTCCGACAGCGCTTTGTGCGCTTGATACAACAAGAACGCATACGCTTGATGGTTCGAACGGCCGACGCGCCCGCGGAGCTGGTAGAGCTGAGCCAGACCAAATTTGTCGGCGTCGTTCACGACGATCGTGTTGACGTTCGGGATGTCGATGCCGTTCTCGATGATCGTCGTCGACACGAACACGTCGAGCTCGCCGTCGATGAATCGCGTCATCACCGGCTCCAGCTCGTGCTCGCGCATTTGTCCGTGCCCGATCGCTATCCGCGCCTTCGGCACCAGCTGTTCGAGCGCGCGCGCCACGCCGTAGATCGACTCGATGCGGTTGTGCACGTAGTAGACCTGCCCGCCGCGGTCGAGCTCGTTGACGATCGCCCGCTGCACGACCGCGTCGGAGGCCGGCACGACGACCGTCTTGATCGACATGCGGTTCTTCGGCGCCGTCTGGATCAGCGACAGGTCGCGCACGCCCATCAGCGACATCTGCAGCGTGCGCGGGATCGGCGTCGCCGACAGCGTCAGCACGTCGACGGTCGCCTTGAGCTGCTTGAGGCGCTCCTTGTGCATCACGCCGAAGCGCTGCTCCTCGTCGACCACGATCAGGCCGAGATCGCGAAAGACGACGTCCTTCTGCAAGATGCGGTGCGTGCCGACGACGACGTCGACCTTGCCGAGCGCGAGATCGTTGAGGATCGCCTGCGCTTCTTTTTTCGTTTTGAAGCGCGACAGCTCTTCGATGCGAAGCGGGAACGACGCGAACCGGGCCGTGAACGTGCGGTGATGCTGCGCGGCGAGCAGCGTCGTCGGGCACAGCACCGCGACCTGCTTCTTGTCGGCGACCGCCTTGAAGATCGCGCGAACCGCGACTTCGGTCTTGCCGTAGCCGACGTCGCCGCACACGAGCCGGTCCATCGGCTTGAGCCGTTCCATGTCGTGTTTCGTGTCGTCGATCGCCTTGGCTTGGTCCGGCGTCGGCTCGTACGGAAACGACTCTTCGAGCTCGGCTTGCCACGGCGTATCCGGCGCGAACGCGTGGCCTTGCGCGACCTCGCGCTCGGCGTACAGCTCGACGAGGCCCTCGGCGATCTGCGCGAGCTTTTCCGAGACGCGCGTCTTCGTGCGCGCCCAGTCGGCGCCGCCCATCTTCGAAAGCCGCGGTGCGGCGCCTTCGTTCGCCGAGTACTTGTTGACTTGGTGCATTTGGTGCACGGGCACCAGCATGCGGTCCGTGCCCGCATACTTCAGGCTGAGATAATCGCTCGTCGCACCGAGAATCGTCTCTTTGCGCAGGCCGAGGTATTGCGCGATCCCGTGCACCGCGTGCACGACGTAGTCGCCGACCTTGAGATCGGCCAGCGTGACGGGGACGCCTTCCTTGACCGCGCGCAGCTTCACGCGCTTGGCGGGCTGTCCGTAGATCTCGCGGTCGCCGAGAACGTGCAGGTGCAGCATCGGGATCGAGAAGCCGCTTTCGAGCGAGCCCTGATCCACGTAGACCGTACCGCTCTTGGACGCGAGCGCTATTCCGTCGGTGCCCCCCGCGCGCAAGTGCACGAACGGCGCCGACCGTTCGACGCGCAAGTTCGCGCCGCGCAAAATCTCCGCGAGGCGCGACGCGCCGTTTGCGACGAGCCACACCGTGTCGCCGGCGGCGACCCAATCGCGCACCTGCTGCGTGAAGAGTTCGATCCGCCGGTTGAAGTGCTCGGCCGGCCGCGTCTCGAGCACGAACGCGTCGAGCGCGCGCGGCACCCACGCCAGCTCGCCGCTTTCGATCCCGCCGGTGACGACGAGCACGCGCCGCGCGCGCAAGCGCTCTTCGTAGCTCGCGAGCCGCGGGTACGGCGCGACGACGTCCGCCAGCAGCGCTTCGCCCACCTCGTCGTCGCGCACGTCGAGCTCGCCCGAGTCGACGCCGGCCATCAGCGCTTGCGCGCCGCGCGAGCGCTCTTCGTCGAGGCCGTGCTCGATCGTGTCGAGCATCCCGGGTTCCTCGAGCACGACCAGCGATTCACGGTGCAGGTAGTCGAGGATCGTCGCCTGCTCGTCGTACGCCAAGCCGAGCCACGGTTCGGGGACGTCCGCGCCGCCGGCGAGATACGCGCGCAGCGCCGACACGACGTTGGCCTCGCCGGCCGCGCGCGCGAGCACGTTGTCGCGCAGCGTTTCGTCGCGCAGAATCTCCAGCCACGGCGTGACCGTGACCGCGTCGAGGTCCGCAGTCGAACGCTGCGATTGCAGGTCGAACGCACGGACCGATTCGACGTCGTCGCCGAAGAACTCGACGCGCACGGGCGCGTCCGCCGTCGCCGGCCATACGTCGAGGATGCCGCCGCGCACGGCGTACTCGCCGGCGGCGCTGACGACGTCGACGCGCGCGTAGCCGAGCTGGTACAACCGTTGCAGCGTCGCGTCCCAATCGGCCGTCGCGCCCGTGCGCAGGTGAAACGATGCGTCCTCGAACGCGCGGCGCGGGATGACGAACTGGCGCAGCGCGGCAACCGGCGCGACGATTACCTGCGGCTTGCGCGCGCACAGATCGGCGAGCAGCGTCATGCGCGCGCTGCGTTCCGACGGCGACTCCAGCGCGCCCAGCGTCTCGTCGCGCGCGCGCAAGAGCGCGACCGACGTCGCCGCGCGCTCGCCCAAATAGTAGGTGAGGTCGGTGAAGGTGCGCTCCGCGATGTCGCTGGTCGCGACGACGACGAAGATCTGTCCGCCGAGCACGTCGTGCAGCGCCGCGAGCAGATAGGGCCGCGCCGAGCTCGTCGTCTCGTGCAGCGCGAACGTGAACCCGCGCTCCGCCGCCAACGGCGTGCGGAGGCGGTCGATCAGCTCGGCGAGAGGCCGTGACGAGGCGGGAAGCGCGCGGACGAGGCTGGGTGCGAGGGCGGCCACAGACCGCCGATGATAGCACGCCGGCCGCGCGTGCGCCACCGGTGCCTGCGCGTCGGTAGAACTACCGATGGCACGGGCGCGCCCAGGGTGGTATCGTCGAGGCATGCCCACCGCGACAGTGTCTCAGCCCGACGATCTCGACCAATTCGTGCGGGCCGCGAAGGCGAAAGGGATCGCCGATGATGCACTCGTCGCGCTGCTGCGTCAGAACGGCTGGGCGGAACGCCGCATTTATCGCAGCTTGAGCGGCTATTACGCCGATGCGCTGGGGATGGTGCCGCCGAGCCGAAGCGGTCGCACCGCCTATGCGCGCGACGCGTTCTATTATTTGCTCAACTTCATCACGCTCGGCTTCTGGACCGTCGCGCTGGGCCAATTATTCTACGTGCTCATCGAGCGGCGCTTCCCCGATCCCGTCAGCCGGTACGTGAACGGCATGTCCTCGGGCGCGCTGCTGTCGGAGATCGCGTGGCAACTGGCCACGATCATCGTCGCCTATCCGTGCTTCGTCGTGATCGGGCGGCTCATCGCGCGCGAAAACGCGCGCCGGCCGGACGCGCTAGAATCCGGCGTCCGCGCCTGGATCACGTACCTCGCGCTGGTGATCGCGGCGATCATCGTGCTGATGGACGGTATCTGGTTCCTCAACGCGCTGCTGCGCGGGGAGCTCACGGTGAAGTTCGTCCTGGACTCGCTGGTGCTGCTCGTGCTGGGCGGCGGCGTGTTCGCCTACTACCTCAACGGCCTCCGCCCCGCGGCAGCGGAACGGTGACGGCCGAGCGCGTCGCCGGGGTCGGTACGTTCGCGTTGGTCGTCGCGGGCGTCATCGCGGGCTTTGCAACGACCGGGCCGCCGCAGCACCTGCGCGCGATCGAGCTGGATCACCGGCGCGTGAGCGATCTGCAGACCATCGAACGCAGTGTGCACGACGCCGGCGGGCGACGCAGGTCCGAGGTCGACTTGGTCACCGCGCCCCTGCGCGGGCGCGACACCTGGCCGCGCGATCCCACGACCAGGCAACCGTACGGCTACGGGCGCTTGAGTCCCACGCGCTACGTCATTTGCGCGACGTTCGCCTTACCCTCAGACGCTGACGGGACGACGCCGGCCACGGTCAGCTGGCGGCACGGTGCGGGGCGGACGTGTTATCGCTTGGACGCGAACGCGGTCGACAACGAACCTGTGGTCGTTCAGCGCGAGGCAATCGAGCTTCAGCGCTATTAGCAGAGTATTGACAGGATTGCTAACCGGGCGTAAAATCGGTGTGCCAGAAATGTGGCCGCCCTCGAGAGAGCACGGGGCGGCGCGCGAACACTTGTCGGAGGCTTTCAGGAGAACATGGCAGATCTGATGGTGCGCCCGAACGGCCAGGGCCGCGGGCTGGTAAGCGATCTCCTCGGGTTCGACCCGCTGCGCGCGTTCATGGGGAACCCGCAGTCCTACAATTCCACCGGTGACGTGCAGAAGACCGAAGACGGCTGGAACGTCGAGATCCCGGTTCCGGGCTACAAGCCCGACCAGATCGACGTCACGGTCGAGGACCGCGTCCTCACGGTGACCGGCAAGACGGAGCGGCGTTCGTTCCAGCGTTCGATCTTGCTGCCCGAAGACGTCGACGCCGAAGCGATCGACGCAAAGGTCGAGCACGGCATGCTCACCCTCGGCTTGCACCTGCACCCGAAGGCTCAGCCGCGCAAGATCGAGATCAACGTCGTCAACTAGTCAGCGCTCGAGGCGGACGGGGACCGTGAAGCTGGCGCTTCGACCGTCCGCCGTCGTGGCCAGGACTTCGATCTGATACGTCCGGTTGAGCATGAAAAACGGGATCCCGGTGGGGAGCTGCTCCTGGCCGGAGTAGACGCCGGGCGAGATCTGCGGGACCGCGATCTCATGACCCATCCCGCGCAGGACCACCCGTGTGACGTCGAGGCTCGTGGTGATGCGCACGAGCAGTAACCCGCCCTTGTGCAGCACGCGGTCGTTCGCGGCGATCTCGGAGATGCGCGGGGCGTTGCTCGCCGTGGGCGCCGGCGGCTCGACGATGTACGTGAAGGGGTTCGGGGTCCCCGACGGCTGCGGCACCGGACTCGGGGTCGGCGGGACCGGCGTGGTCGTTGCCGTGGGCGCCGGTCCGGGCGTCATCACCGGCGGCGGTGTCGGCGGCGGCGCGTTCGGCTGGGGTTGGGGCGCCGCTTGGCCGAGGGCGACCAGCAGCGGGACGAGATAGAGGGCGAGCATCGTGCCTCCGAGCAACGCCGGATGCGCGAGCGCGGTTCCGGGGACGGTGTCTTGCACGTACCCCGCCAGGCCGGTAAACGACGCCGCGAGCAGGGCGTACGACGCCGGCGTTCGGCCGGCCAGCGCAACCACCGGGAGGAGCCAGATCGCGTACCACGGCTCCGGCGAGGGCAGGATCAGCCAGGCCGCCAGGGCCGCGCCGGGCGCGAGCTCGCCGGCCCGGACCGCGCGCACGACGGCGGCGAGCCCGGCCGCGGCTAGGCAGCCGCCCACGGCGAGGGGCGCCGGCGAGTGCGACCACGCGGCGAGCGCGGGGGCATGGATGAGCGAGATGCGCGGCGGGCCGGCACCGTGGTCGAGCCCGTGCACGATGACGGACCAGATCAGCGGCGCGTACGCGGCCGCCAGCGCGCCGAGCGCCAGCGCGAACGCGACGACACGCCGCCGCACCGGCAGTCGAAGCAGTTCTGCGAGCAGCGGCACGATCGCGACGATTTTGACCGCCGCCGCGGCTACCAGCAAGCCGAGCCGGGCGGGTGCCGCCGCGAGCCGCCCGGCCGCCAGCACGAGCGCGAGCCAGAACGCATCGTTGTGACCTTCGGCCGCGCTCCAGAGCACGACCGGGTGATATGCGAGCAGGGCCGCAAGCCGCGGCCGCGTTCGGCCCGCGAGCGCGATACAGCCGAGCAGCGCGGCCGCCGCAGCCAGCCGCAGCGCGACGACGGCGCCGCCTGGTCCGAACGGGCGCATCGCCCACACCACCAGCGCGCACGCCCCCGTGAACAGCGGGCCGTACACATCGCGCGGCAGCGAACCGTCCCACGCCCGCAGCGCCGCGTCGAGCAGCGGATCGGCGAAGCGGACGACATCCGCGGCACGATATGCCTGTGACCAGGGGTCGGCCCCGTGGGCGAGCAGCGCGCCGTACGCGGCGTACGCCCAGACGTCCGCGGAGAGACGCAGCGGCACCGCGAGCGCGCACGCAAGCGCGAGTGCCGCAACGGCGAGACGGGGCAACACGCCGAAGCGAGCGGGCACCTCCAGGGCTTCGCGACGACCCCGCGCGAATCCGCAGGCGCGATGGACGACGGCTGGCTACGGCGCGCTCTGGCGGCCAAACGCGATGGTGGCGAACTCGATGATGCGACTTGGCAGCGCATCGTCGACGGCTACGTTGCCGGCGGCATCGACGATGCGCCCGTCGCCGCGCTCGCGATGGCGTGCGCGATTCGCGGCATGACCGATGCGGAGATCGTTGCCCTTACCGGTGCAATGGTCCGCTCGGGCGACGTCCTGTCGTACGGCGGTGGCCGCGTCGTCGTCGACAAGCACTCGTCGGGCGGCGTCGGCGACACGGTGTCGCTGATCGCGGTTCCCGTCGTCGCTGCGTGCGGCGTGCCCGTTGCGAAGCTGTCGGGCCGCGCGCTCGGACATACCGGCGGCACGCTCGACAAGCTCGAGGCGATCCCCGGCGTTCGCACGGATCTCTCACCGGCGGCGTTCGTCGCTCAAGTGGACGCGATCGGGTGCGCGATCGCGGCGCAATCGGAGCGCCTCGTCCCAGCCGATCGCAAGCTCTACGCGCTGCGCGACCGCACGGGTACGGTCGCGTCGGTGGGGCTGATCGCGGCGTCCATCGTTTCGAAGAAGATCGCCGGCGGCGCCGACGCGATCGTGTTCGACGTGAAAGCCGGCAGCGGCGCGTTCATGCGAACCGTCGCCGACGCGACCGGCCTCGCGCGGACGCTCGTTCGGCTCGCGGCGTCGTTCGGCAAACGCGCGAGCGCGCTGGTGAGCGACATGGAAGAACCGCTGGGCGCCGCGGTCGGCAGCGGCATCGAAGCGGTCGAAGCGCGCGACTTCCTGCGCGGCGACGATCGCGATCCGCGCCTTTCGGAAGCGGTGTTTGCGGTGGTGCACGAGATGCTGCGCGTCGGCGGCGTCGCAGGGGATTCCATCGTGCCCAACGCGCTCGACGCGCTGCAATCGGGCGCGGCGTACGAACGCTTCGTGCAGCTCGTCGAGGCGCAGGGCGGCACCCGCGCCGCGGTCGAGCACATCGCCGCCCACCCGCACCGGGTCGCGGCGACCGCGGACCGGGACGGCGTGGTGACCCGGATCGACGCGGCAGCGATCGGGGAGGCCGCCCGCGAGCTCACCGTCGCCGACGGCCCGTTCGCCGGCATCCGCATTCTGGCGCGTGTGGGCACGCCGGTTCGCCCCGGCGACGCCCTCGCCGAGTGCGCCGGCCCGTCGGCCGACCCGCGCCGGATCGCGGGCGCCTTCACGATCGGCCCAACCGCCCCGGCTCCCCTCCCGCTCGTCGAATCCGTGGTGAGGGATGCGGACCTCACCGCGTTGGTAAACTAAGAAATGCATGGTGATCGAGCAAGCGCAGCAATGGTGAACGGCCGCACGGCCGGACGGGTCGTCGTGACGGGAGCCGCCGGGCTCATCGGCAGCGCGCTCGTCCGGCATCTCAACCTCGAAAACCAAGACGATCTCATCGTCGTCGACCGGCTCGGAACGAGCGAGAAGTGGCGGCATCTCGTGCCGCTGCGCTTCGCCGACTACCTGGATGCCGAGGAGTTCTTCGCGCGCATCGGCGCGCAGCCGGACGCGTTCGGCGAGATCGCGACCGTGTTCCATCTCGGCGCCTGCTCGTCGACCACCGAGCGTGACGCTTCGTATTTGGTCGCGAACAACGTGCGGCGCTCGCAAGAGATCGCGCGCTGGGCGTTCGCGCGCGGCGCGCGTTTCGTCTACGCGTCGTCCGCGGCGACGTACGGCGCGCGCGAGCACGACATGCGCGAGGACCTGGATCCGAACTCGCTGCGGCCGCTCAACATGTACGGGTACTCCAAGCACCTGTTCGATCAATGGCTGCGGCGCGAGGGGTTGCTCGAACGTGCGGTAGGCCTCAAGTACTTCAACGTGTACGGCCCCAACGAAGACCACAAAGGCGAGATGCGCAGCGTCGTCGCGAAGGCATACGAGCAGATTCGCGATCGCGGCGCGATCGAGCTGTTCAAGAGCTACCGGCCGGGGATCGCGGACGGCGAGCAGACGCGCGACTTCCTCTACGTCAAGGACGCGGCGGCGATCACCGCGTTTCTCGCGCGCGCGCGCAATGCCGGCGGTCTCTTCAACGTCGGTGCGGGCGTAGAGCGCACGTGGAATGACCTCGCGCGCGCCGTGTTCGCGGCGCTCGCGCTGCCGCCGCGCATCGAGTACGTCGAGATGCCGGACGTCCTGCGCGGCAAGTACCAGTACCGCACCGTCGCGACGATCGACCGATTGCGCGCGGCGGGCTACGCGCAGACGATCACGCCGCTCGAAGACGCCGTGAGCGATTACGTGCGCAACTACCTGGTGACGGGCACCGTGTTCGGCGACGAATCCGCGACCGCGTCCAGCCCGCTGCCGACGCTCTCGGCGACGAGGTAGAGCGGACGTCCTTTGATCTCGTCGTAGACGCGGCCGACGTATTCCCCGAGGATGCCGATCGTGATCAGCTGCACGCCGCCCAGGAACAGGATCGCGAAGATCGTCGACGTGTATCCCGGCAAGTTGTAGCCCGTGAAAAAATGCAGCCCGACTTCATAGACCGCGACCAAGAAACCGACCGCGCTGACGATAAAGCCGAACCACGTCGCGAGGCGCAACGGGATCTCGCTGAACGCCGTGATCCCGTCGATCGCGAACTTGAGCATCTTCGACACGGGGTACTTCGACTCGCCCGAGAACCGCTCGGCGCGGTCGTACGCGATGCCGGTCTGTTTGTAACCGACCCACGACACCAGCCCGCGGATGAAGCGGTGGCGCTCGCGCGAACCGCGCAGCGCGGTTACGACGCGGCGGCTCATCAGCCGGAAGTCACCGGTGTCGACGGGGATCGAGACGTTGGTCAGCCGCCGGATGATGCGGTAGAACAGCGCGGCGGTGAACAGCTTGAACCGGCTCTCCCCGGCGCGGCGGCGCCGTGTCGCGAACACCACGTCGAAGCCTTGCCGGAATTTCGTCAGGAACTCGTCGATCAGCTCGGGCGGGTCTTGCAGGTCGCCGTCCATCAGCACCACGGCGTCGCCGCGCGCGGTGTCGAGGCCGGCGGTCGCCGCGATCTGGTGCCCGAAGTTGCGCGAGAGCGAGATCACGCGCACGTGCGGGTCGGCGCTCGCAGCCGCGAGGAGCTTCTCGAGCGTCGCATCGCGGCTGCCGTCGTCCACGAGGACGATCTCGTACGCGGCGGGCGCGTTCGTGAGACCGGCGAGAACCTGGCGGATGCGGCGGAGCAGCTCGTCGACGTTGTTCGCCTCGTTGAAGAGGGGAACGACGACGCTGAGCGTCGCGTCCGGACCGCGCCGCACGACGACCTCTTGCGGAAGGGAGAGCACCTCCGGGTGTTCTCGGCGCTCGTGGCCGCGGCCCTCGCGACGGTTCTCGGGGCGTCCACGGCCGCCGGCGCGAGCCCTACCGCCCAGCCGCAGATCCTCAGCGCGAGCGTGAGCCCGGTCGTCGTGCGGCCGGGGACCGTGGTGCACGCCACGGTGCGGACGACGCGCGGCGTCGTCGCCGTCGTCGCCCACGCAGGCGGGGTCGCGCTCGCCGTCCCTCGAATCGCGCCGGGTCTCTTCGCAGGGAGCACGACGATTCCGCCGCTGCCTCCGTTCGTCCATGGAAACTATCTTGTGACGTTCGTCGCGCGCGATGCGCGCGGCGCCAGCACGCAGAGTGCGGTCGGCGTCAGCGTCCGGTAGCCTGGGAACGAACCATCGTCATGCTCGCATACCTCGTCGCCTTCGTCATACTCATCGGGCAAGCGCCCGTGCCGGGGGGTACGTACGCGCACGTCGGCCCGACGCCGCCCCCGCACGGCTACCCGGAGATCAAGTCGTTCACGATCTCGACGACGCAGATTCACCCGGGGCGGCCCGTCCGCGGCGACGTCGTGACGTCGGAGAACGTGCACTACGTCGAGGCGCGCGTCGATTATCGCGAGGTGCCCATGCGCGAGGAGGCGCCGGGGAAGTTCACCCTCTCCTACACCGTGCCGTGGTGGCTGCCGCCGTGGCTGCGCCGCGGCTACACGCTGCAGATCATCGCGCGCAGCGTCGACGGCGTCGAAATCTCGCGCACGATACCGATCACGGTGCGTTAGTGCGGCTCCGCCGGCGGGCGGCCGATTTCGTCGCGCAGCGCGGCGGAGTCGCGCAGTACGTCCGCGCCGCGGATGCCGAAGATGTTTTCGTAGTGGAGCACGCCGTCGTGCGGCGGGAGCAGCACGCGCTGCGGGTCCGCGCGCCGGAGGCGCTCTTCGCGCGTCGCGAGCGTTCGCACGAAAAAACCCGGCCCTAGGGCGAGCCACGTCAGCCGTTGCGACGGATATGCCGCGATCGAGCACGCGGCGCGCCAGCTGTCGCGCAGCGACATGCGCCTGCGCAGCACCGGGGCCGAGCCGGGAATGAACGACGACACGCGTGCGAGCTTGGGACGGCGGCGCCAGCCGTTGTAGAACGGATACACGAACACGTCGTCGACGCCGAGCTCGCGCGCCGCGGACAGCGTCACCAGATGCGTCGCGTCGTGGTCGTGGTGCCCGCCTTCCCAATCCAGCGTGTAGATGCGCCTCGGCGTCACCGCTCGTCCCCGCAGCCAGTGGAGCACCATCCCTCGCGCGCGCTCCAGTGCGTGCACGAGCGTGCCGTCGGGGATGCGCCCGGCCGCGTCGGACAAGAACGCGACGCGGTCTTTGTCGACGCCGAGCCGCCGCAGCACGCGCAGCGACTCCGCGTCGCGAACGTGCGGGCGTACTCGCTTCGCGCCGTCGGTGAGAAAAACGCACCACACGCGGTGCCCGGCGCTCACCTCGAACGCGATGCGGCTGAACGCGCCCACCTCATCGTCCTGATGCGCGAACACGAACAGGACGTCGTCCGCCAAGCTCACCGTCGCTGCAGCGCGCGGTCCGCCCCGCGCCCGGCGCGCTCGCGGCGCAGCTTCACCGTCGGGGTCGAGAACTGCACGTCGTACAGCAGCGCTTGCAGCGACAGCTGGAAACCGATCATGAACAACAGCAGGGCGAGCACGATCGTCCCGCTCGGGCGCGGGATCTGCGACGAAAGCGAACCGCTCCACTCGTGCCACCCGAAGGCGACGGCGAACGCCAGCAACGGAAACCCGATCAGGGCGCACAGCGAGCCGACGTTGATTTCGACGATCAGGTAGTTGAGCAGCAGCCGCCGGAAGAACCGCTGCGTCAGCTTGATCGGAAACGGCAGCAGCGTGCGCAGGCCCCACGGTCCCGGCGGCTCGTCGCTGTAGATCGCCGGCATCTCGACCTCGGCGACCACGCGCCGGCGCAAGCCGAACGCGCAGAGCAAATCCGTTTCGAAGAAGTAGCGGTCGGCGAGCGCGTCGAGATCCGTGTTGAGGATCACCTCGCGCCGCGTCGCGAGAAAGCCGTTCGTCGGATCGACGATCGACCAGTAGCCGCTGCTGAACTTCACCAGCAGCGTCGCGCTCGCGTTGCCGATCAGGCGCAGGAACGGCATCCGCCGCAGCGTCGCGGGATCGGCGAAACGGTTGCCTTTGACGAGATCGACTTCCGGATAGCGTTCGAGCGTTTCGATCATGAACGGCACGTACGACGTATCCATCTGGTCGTCGGAGTCGATCTTCACGATGTACCGCGCGCCGAGCGCGATCGCTTCGTGCATCCCGGTCTTCGTGGCGCCGCCGACGCCGCGGTTTACGTCGTGGCTGACGACGTGGACGCGCGGGTCGATCCCGCGTACCAGTTCCGCGCTGCGGTCGGGGTCGGCGTCGTCCACGACGACCACCAGGTCGCCGACGGCAAGCGCGCGCCGCACGACGCGATCGATCGTGTCGCGCGCCTTGTACGTCGGGATGACGATGGCCACGACGGAGGGCTCATCCGGAGTGCTTTCCGGCGCCGGCGTGAAACGCTCTAACCTCAATCGTCCCTCCCGGGCGGCGGCCGGCGGACGGCACATTCAACGGGCGGCACGTTGACGTTCCCTTACGACGGCTCGACGCGAAGTCCCGGGGGGCGGGGGGCGAGCCGGCGCAGCGCAGCGGTCGTCTCGGCTAGGAACGTTGCTTGATACGCCACGATGTCGGTGACTCCGGGGAAGCGCGCGTCGGGCCGGCGTGCGGCCAGCCGGCGGCGTCCGCCGCCGCCGATCAGCAACTCGCGGCGCGTCATGCGGCCGAGCGCTTCGTCGATGCAGGCATGCGGATCGCGCGCAAGCTCGGGATCGACGAACGCGCCGAGCGGCAGCGCGTCGCGCAGCCGCAGGACCCCGTCGTGCGCCTCGTCGGCGGAGAACGGCAAGCCGACCGCGAGCAGCCACTGCGCGAGCAGCGCGCTGGTCGTGACGGGCCGCGCCGCGGCGAGCGACGTTGCAAGGTCGTGCGGGTCGGCGGGTTCGACGACGCGATAGAGCAGCGACAAGCGGCGTCCGCGGAACGGATCGAAAGCGATCGCCGCGAACCACACGCGCGCGAGCGGCGCGAGGCGTTCGACGATTCCTTTGAGCGGGCGCATGCGGCCGTCGGTGCTGTAAAAGCCTTCGGGCGTGACGAAGAACGTCGCACCGCGCCGCACCACGCCGGCGATTCGCGCGATGTCTTCCGCGATGCCGGCCCGCACCTCGGCCAGCAGCTCGGCGCGATACGGCTCGCGCACGTACGACAGCCGCACGCGCGTCTCGCCCGCGGCGAACGCCGCCGGTGCAAGCAGATCGGATAAGCGCTGCGCGCCGGGCGCCGGCGCGCGTGCTTCGTCGCGGAACACCGCGTCGAGCGGAAGGTCGCCGTGGCGCGCGCGCACCGCGTACGCGAGGCTGCGCAGCGGGCGCACCGCGAGCTCGTTTTCGAGCGGCAGCATTCCGAGCGCGACGAACAGCGGCCCCGCGTTCACCCCGCGCAGCAGCGGCGCGAGCCACGGCATGCGCGTCGCGAAGAAGCCGGGCTCGTACATACGGCGCGACGACGCGGTGAACGCGGGGCGCCACGGACCCTGCAAGAACGTGCGCTCGACGACGATCTCCGATTCGTCCTCGTGCTGGTGGTTCGCGATCAGCAGCGCGGGTCCGCGCCGGCGCGGCAGCCGGCCCCACTGACGCACGCGTACGTTCAGCGCGATGAGCGGCTGACGGATCGCGCACGTGAGCGCGACCAGCAACGTCGACCAGCTCGACGCAAGCGGCTTGTGGCCGACGCGCAGCACCACGAGCGAGCCGATCGCAAAGCACAGCCCCGCGCTCGCGAACAGCCAGCGATAGCCGTCCGCCGGCGTCGCGCCATGCGCGATGATCCACGCGCCGATGGGCGGCGCCGCGATCAGCGGCAGGCTCGAGAGCGTGCCCCAGACGCCGAGGTCTCGCGCGACGTCGCCCAGCTCGGGGATCGTGTCGAGCGCGAGCGCCCAGCCGACGGTGAACACACCGCCGAATCCCAATCCGAACAGTCCGGCATAGACAAAGATGAGGTTCGGCGCCGGCGCAAGCGCGAAGCCCAGCGCCGCCAGCGTCATCGGCAGGCCGGAGATCGCGACGACAAACCGTTTGTCGACGCGGTCCGACAGCCGCCCCGCAAAGATGCTCGAAACGATCGCGCCCACGAGTGCCGAGCCTGCGACCAGGCCCGTCTTGAGCGAGGGATCGCGCGCGCCGAGCACGTCGCTGAAGAAGTACAGCACGTACGTGTTCAGCAGCGTCATGCCCAGCACGATCCAGCCGCGCGCGAACAGCGTGACCACGAGGTCGTGGTGGTCGCGCACCGTCGCGTGCGGCGCTGCCACCGTAGGCGCGGGCGCAGCGATCGCCGCGAGCGACGTCGCCGAGATCGCCATCACCGCGATCATCGCGAACAACGCGCCTTGCGGCGGCAGCAGCGCCGCCGCGATCAGCCCGAGCACCGTGCCGGCGAGCGTCATGACGCCGCGCGCGCCCGACGAGGTACCCCATGCGTCCCGCGGGACGACCTCGGGCAGCAGCGCCTGGTAGATCGTCTGCGCGGCGGTGATCGCGATCGTTGCCGCCACGAGCGCCGCGGCGAGCGCGCCGGTCGACGCGGTAAAGGCCATTGCACCGATCGCGAGCACGTCGATCGCAAGCGCGAGCGCCGTTTCGCGCCGCCGGTCGCCGCCGCGCCGGCGCGCGCGGTCCGAGAGCCAGCCCGCGACGGGCGGCGCCACGGTCACCGCGACGTACACGAACATCGACAGCACCGCGAGCACGGACGTGTGATCGCGCGGCGCGAGCCGCAGCACGATCGCGGGCACGACGATCGCGATGAGCGCGGTGTCTTGGAAATGGATCCCGATCCACAACGCGTTCAGCGCCGCGTGATCGCGGAGCCCGAACGGCTTGAGGCGATTCTGATCAAGTGTCGGTTCTCGAGCAATTTCCGTCGCCACGATGCCCGAGAACGGTGACTTGCTCAGAGGCGTCTCAATCGATGTCGCCCCAGGCCGCGACGACCACGACCACGTGCGCGTCCGGCTCGCCGAGCGCGACGTGCGCGGCGGGCAGCGCGCGCGCCGCGTTGCGCTCGGTGGTGCCGAACGAGCCGCGCGTCACGCGAAATGCCACGCGTGCGCCGCGGTGCAGCTGCAGCACGAGACGAAAATGGCGCGCGTCGACGCGGTCCATGCGCACTTCGGACGGCGACCAGCTGCTGCGTTCGGTGCTGATGTACACGTCGTCGCCGGGCGGCGTGCGCGGCGGCACCGTCACGTCGATCGTCGACGTGACGAGCTGGGTCTCGTCCGCATCGGCGGCGGCGGCAGGTGCGAGGACGTATGCGGCGCGCGGGATCTTCGCGGCGGGTAACGCATCCGGCGTAAGCTTCTGCGGTGTCGCGCGGTTGTCGGCGTCGAGCGCGATCGCGACCGCGCGGCCGGGCGTCACCGCGGCGCACGACGCGCCCGCGGCAAGGCGCAGCACGCCCGCGCCCGCGACGACGAGCCGGTCGCCTTCGCATGCGAGCGGAACGACGCGAAACAGCGTCGCGGCGGCGGCCGCGGCGATCAGCGCGTGCGTCATGGCGTGATCGCGAAGCTCCAGCGTGGCTGCCAGCGCGTCCCGCCCCATGCGAAATCATACACGCGTCCGACGTCGATGCCCACGTTGGGGAACGGGCGGAACTTGGCGTCGGCGCGCGCCTCCCATTGCGGGCGGCCGTAGCCGTTGTACTGCGGGAAGTCGGCGGTATGGATCACCGACAGCCGGAACGCCGTGCTGCCGCCGCGGTTCGGTGTGAACTGCAGGTCGACGTTCTGGCTGCGGAACGTGCGCGCGCCGCTGAACGCGGTGTAGCCGTAATACGGCGTGCCGTCCGGCGTGAGCACCGGCGTAGCCGGCGTGGGGTAGAAGATCGCCTGCGCGTTCGGAAACACGTCGCTGCTCCACTGGCCTTGATAGCCCGCGAACAGCGTCACGTTGCGCAGCAGCGGGCGGGACGCGGACGCGGACGCGCTCAAGCTGTCGAAGTGGTGCGGAAACGCATACCACGTGCGCTGCGCGCCAAACGTCGACGACAGCGTCGCCTTGAGCGGCGCATGGATCAGCGGGCTCGCAACCTGCAGGTCGAGCCCGTGACGCCACACGGTCGCGTAGCGGCGCGCGTCGGGCAATTGGGTGAGCAGACCGCCGCGCAGCGAGTCAAAACCGACGATGCCTTTCAACCGCCACGTCGCGCCGCCGAACAGCGGCCGGTCGGGCGTGCGCAGCGATGCGTCGAACGTCGAAAAGCCGCTCGATGCATGGCGGTAGTCGAGCGCGCCGCCGGCGAGGCCGAACGCCGCGGTGAGCCCCGCGTGCTCGGTGGATCCGTAGATCGTTGCCGACCCGTCCGCGCTCGCGGTGTAACGCGTGCCGAGCCGCTTGTACGCCGTAAAGCTGCGCACGGCGTAGCCGCGGACCGGCGCGTCGATCGACGCGCTCACGTAGGCGTCGTCGCCCGACACGATCTGCTGCTGCAGCGCGAGCGCGGCGCCGGGCCCGTCGTCCCACCGCGCGTGCAGCGCGGTCAGCGACGTCGGCGAACCCCACAGCCCGTACGGCTGATCGAACGTTGCGCCCGAAAGGCTGCTCGCGGCAAAGCCCGCGCCCGTCGCGTACGTGTACAGGTACGACGGCACGGGGACGCCGCCGACCGACGTGGGGAACGCCGCGGGCGAGAAGCGCACGTCGGCATGCGGCGTGATCGCGGCATGCTTGGATTTGATGAACGCGTTGCGGTCGTCCACGTCGGGAAATGCGAAACGCGCCGCGTCGAACTCGGCCGCGGCCGGCGCGCCGAGCGCGCGCGTCGTGCGGGACACGCCCGACGCCGCATCGAGCAGGTCGACGCGCTCGCTACGGAGGTCGAGCGCGATCGCGTCGGCGGCGGCGCTCGCCGTGCCGCGCGCGAGCCGGGCGTGGCCCGCGATCACGACGCGGTCGCTCTTGAGGTCGACGTACACCGCGTCGCCGCGCGCGCGCGTGCCGTCGGAGAGCGAAAGGGTCGCGCCGTCCCGCGCGACCAGCGCGAGGGTGTCCGAGAAGAACACGATCGTGCCGCCGTCGAGCACGGCCGATGCGCGCGCGCTCGCCGCGCACGGCACCGCGACGGCGCACGCGGCAGCGATGAACGCGACGGCGTTGCGCACGCTAGCGCGGCGGCCGGTTCGGCTGCGCGGGCGGGCGGGGCGTCGGGAAACCGCCCGGCGGCGTCGCCTTCGACGGCGGGAAGATTCCGCCCGGCGGGAACGGGTTGGGGTTGAACGGCGTGGGGATCGCACCTGGCGCGGCTTGCTGCGGCACGTTCCCGCGATCGTCGGACCAGCTGTACACCGTGACGCTGCGACCTATGCCGTCGACCTCCGGAACGGAGAACGTATACGCGGGTGCTTCGAGCCCGTTCTGGTCGCGACCGACGGAGTTCCACGAGCCGCGGGTCACGCGAAATGCGAACTGGGTTCCGGATGCGTACCGCCGGACGGCGCGATACCGCTGGCCGTCGATGCGGTCGAGCTTGATCTCGCGCGGGTTCCAGCCGCCCGCGTCCGTGCTGATGTACACGTCCGCCGACAGCGCCGTCGTCGACGGCACCGTGACGGTAAACGTCACCGCCACCTCGCGCCCCGTTAGCGGCTTTCCGACGATTTCCGGTGCCCGTTCGGTGATCGGCTTCGTCTGCGTCAAGGTCGACGCGACTTGCGCGAACTGCGCGTCGGCGGCGAGGCGCCGCGTGGTGAGGTCGATTTCGACGACCTGCTTGGTTGCCGGGTCGATGATCGCGCGCGCGAAGAGCTTCGCCCGAGGCTTGAGCGTCGTCGGTTGTCCCGTGTCGTAGTCGGCGATACGCGCGGCATCGCTCAGCTTGAACGCGTCGCCGCTCGTAAAATACACGTATCCGTTGCGCACGTCCAGCAGCTGGCCCGTGATGCGCACGACTTGGTTCTGCGCCTGCGAAGGGACCGCGAGTGCCACGACGGCGGCTGCGGCGAGAACGGTGGCGAGGCTACGCATGGTCATGGTGAGACCTGAATCTCGAACTGCGGTGTCCAGCGCTCGTTGGCGAAGTTGAAGTAGTACGAGCGCTTGAAGTCGACGAGGATCTGCTTCGACAAGCGAACGCGCAAGTCACCTGTGAACTGCACCGGCGGCTGGCCGTACGCGCCCGGAACCGGTGCGGGCGTGTCGTAGAACCGCGAAAGCAGCAGGTTGAGCCCCACGTACGGGGTCGGCGTGTACACGAGCGAGGTGGACAGCCCGTGCGACACCGCGAAACCGCGGAACGCGGACTGCCCCGAGTATGTCCCGAACGGGGAGACGACGACGTCGGCGGCGGCCGGGTACGCCGCGAGTTGCCGCTCACCCCAGTAGTCGCCGACCGTGTGGACGTCGTACGCAACGTAGTAATTGATGTGCCGCAGCGGCAGGTCGCGCGACAACGCGATGCGCGCCGACCCCGTATCGACGTGATGCGGTAACGAATACCACTGGCGCTGCCGGTCGTACTGGGCCGTGATCGAATACGGTGTCAGGCCTTTGCCCAACTTGATCGCGTTGGTCGAGATCAGCCCGCCGACGAAACGGTAGAAGATCGACCGCGGCCCGGGCTGTTCGTTGGGGTAGCCGCCCTCGCCGTACACGTCGTGCGCGAAACCCATCCCGCTGCGAAGCCGGAACGAGAGCGGGCTGTTCTTGGTGAGGCTGTTCTGGTACCCGGTCCACGTCAGCAGCGCGTTCATCGGGTGCTCGCGCCAGCGCGGATCGTAGTACGCAGTATTCATCAACTCGTCCGGCGGCGTCCGAAAGCCGAGCAGCTGCTGGTAGTAGTTGTCCTGCGTGTAGCTCAGCCCGGACCTGCGAAGGCCGGCATTGACCTGGATCTCGGTGAAGGCGGCCGCGTTGATGATCGGCTTGTTGATGATGCCCGCCTGCCCGGCGGATTCTTGAAGGAAGAGCCGTGCCTGCACTTTGGGCGAGAACGTCTTGAAGCCGATCACGTTGTACTGGCGCTGAATCTGCGTGAGCGGGTCGATCGAGGCGACGATCCAATCCTTGTCCCACACGAAGTGCTGATCGATTGCCGTGTACGTCCCGCTGAACGGGTCGTTGCGCAAGTGCAGCGCGGTCAGGCTGTGCTCGGAGCCGTTGAACGGCAGCGCGACGTCGGCGCGCGCACCTTGGAACCCGTTCTCGTAGAAGTGCGAGTTCGCCGAAAACGTGACGACGTACCGCGGCAACGGGAGGTAGACGCCGGCCGTATAGACGCGCGGGAACGTGAACAGCACGTTCGTCCGCGGCGCGATGCGCGCGCCGGCCGCGTAGATGTACGGGCGCTCACCGGTGAGGTCCGGGAACTGGAACGCATCGCCGGGTTGCTCGCGGCCGGCATGCGCGTTCGACCAGTCGAGGCCGTAGTACGTCCACCGTTCCGGCGGCGAGGACGGCGCGACCGGCGCGGGCAGAAAATACGACCGGTCCAGGTCGGGGTAGCCCGCGAACGCCGCGCCCGCCTGGTGGACGGCCGGTCCGTCGAGGTGGACGTCGCCGGCCACCAGGAACCGGTTCAGCTTGAGGTCCATCGTGAACGTCTGCCCGGACACCACCGTACCGTCGGACAGCCGGACGCGCACGTCGCCGTCGGCGGTCACGATGTAACGGTTCGAGAAGAAGTCGACGCTCTTCGCGGTGATGTCGAGGCTGGTGGTCGGCGCGGCGCCGGCGGGCGCGGCCGCGTTCGCGAAAAACGCCGCGGCCAGCGCGAGAAGAACCCGAAAACGCATGTAGGGCTTCACGCGTTCAGCGCCGCGGGAGGCGCGGTCCTGCGCCGAAGGGAACCGCGCCGAACGGCATGCCGCGCATTCTCGCCTTCGTCATGGACTCCGCCGGCGTCGGCGCCCTCCCGGATGCAGTCGCTTATCACGACGCTTTGAACGCGAATACGATCGGAAACGTCGCCGAGCGCTTGGGTGGCTTGCGTTTGCCCAATTTCGAGCGGCTCGGGCTGGGGCACATCACCGGCGTGCGCGGCGTCTCGGCGGCGGCGCCGCCCGAGGCCGCCGTGGGGCGGCTGCGCGAGCGCAGCAAGGGCAAGGACACGATCACCGGTCACTGGGAGATGGCGGGCGTCATCACGGAGGTGCCGTTTCCGACCTATCCGCAGGGCTTTCCGCCCGAGGTCGTGGAGCGCTTCACCGCGATCGTGGGCAAGGCGCCGCTCGCGAACCGGACGGCGTCGGGCACCGAGATCATCGCCGAGCTCGGCGAGGAGCACCAGCGCACGGGACGGCCGATCCTCTACACGTCGGCCGACTCCGTGTTTCAGGTGGCCTGCCACGAGGACACGGTGCCGCTCTCCACGCTCTACGACTGGTGCGAGAAGGCGCGGGCGATGCTGGTCCCGCCGCACGAGGTCAACCGTGTGATTGCCCGCCCGTTCGCGGGCGCGCCGGGAAACTACGCTCGTACGCCCAACCGTAGAGACTATGCGATCCCGCCGCCGCCGACCGTTCTCGACCGGTTGGAGCAGGCGGGTGTACCCGTGCATGCAGTCGGGAAGATTTGTGACATCTACAGCGGTCACGGAATCGCTTCATCGGTTCGCGTCGCCGACAACGGTGAGGCGGTCGATCGCGCGCTCGAGCTGGCTGATTCAACGAATCATGGTCTGGTGTTCGTCAACCTGAACGACTTCGATACCAAGTTCGGACACCGCCGGGACGTGCGCGGCTACGGTGACGCCCTCGCGCGCCTGGACGCCCGGCTGCCCGAGCTGTTGGAGCGCGTCCGCCCGGGCGACGCCCTGATCTTCACCGCCGACCACGGCTGCGATCCCACCCAGCCCGGAACCGACCATACGCGCGAGTACGTGCCGTACCTCGAATTCGGCGCCGGCGGTCCCGGGCGCGAGCTCGGGATCATCGACGGCCTCGGCTACGTGGGCGAGCGCATCGAGGCGATTCTGCGGAACGGAACCGGATGAGCGTCGTCGAGATGCGCCGGCTCGGCCGCGCGGAGGCTGGTGACCTGCCGGCCGGGATTCCGTTCCCGGCGGCCCCGGTACGCCCGGGCTGGTACCACGCCGCCAAGCGCGGGATCGATGTCGGCCTCGCCTTGTCGCTGCTGGTCCTCACGTCGCCGCTCGTGCTTGGAGCCATGCTCGGGATCGTGCTGGTCAGCGGCGGCAGCCCGATCTACCGCCAGGAGCGCATCGGCCTAGGCGGCCGCCGCTTCCGCATGTTCAAGCTGCGCACGATGGTCCGCAACGCGCACGCGATGCTGCCGGAGCTGCGCAAGTTCAACGAGGCCGACGGCCCCGTCTTCAAGATGCGCGACGATCCGCGGCTGCACGGCCTGGGCGCCTTCCTGCGCCGCACGTCGCTGGACGAGCTGCCGAATTTCGTCAACGTGCTGCTCGGCGACATGTCGATCGTCGGGCCGCGGCCGCCGCTGCCCGAAGAAGTCGCCCACTACGACGGCTACGCGCTGCGGCGGCTGGTGGTCAAGCCCGGCGTGACGTGCCTGTGGCAGATCTCGGGCCGCTCGCACCTCTCGTTCGAGGAGTGGATGGCGCTCGACAACGAGTACATCGATGCGTGGTCGCCGTGGTACGACCTCGCGATCGTCTGCAAGACGATCCCGGCCGTGCTGCGAGGAGTCGGCGCGCATTAACCGCCGGCTGACCGTCGTCGCGGAAGGCCGAACGCCTCGGCGCCTCGCGCGTTCGACGATCCTGGTGATGGGCGCGACCCTCGCGTCGACCATCCTGGGCTTCGTGCGCGAAGTCGTCTACGCGAAGTTCTACGGCACGTCGTGGGCGCTCGACGCGTTCCTCGCCGCGTCCGTCGTGCCCGTCATCTTGTTCGGCGTCTTCACCGGCGCGCTGGTCACCGCGCTCGTCCCTCTGTTCACGGATTACGTCAATACCGACCGCGAGGACGAGGCGTGGAACCTCGCGTCGACCGTCATCGTCGTGCTGGTCGTCGTGCTGGGCGCATGCGCGGCGCTCGGCGCGTGGCTCGCGCCGTGGTACGTTCCGCACATCTACGTGCCGCGGCCCGACCGTTTGAGCGCGGCGCACGTGCACGCCGCCGTCGTCATGACGCGTTGGCTGATGCCCACGATCGTCGCCACCAGCCTGGCCGGCGTGATCGGCTCGCTGCTCAACGCGTATCACCGCTTCGGCGCCGCCGCCCTGCAAGGATTCGTCGCGAACGTGTGCATCATCGCGTTCGTGTGGTTCGCGCAGCCGCGCTACGGCGCGCAGGCGCTGGTGTTCGGGGCGCTCGCGGGCGCGTTCGTCTCGCTGGTCGTGCTCTTGCCGACGTTTTTCGCGCTGCGGCGCTTCCACTTCACGCTCGACATCCACCACCCCGGGCTCGAGCGGCTGATGCACGTGCTCGCGCCGATCGCGATCGGCTCCGCTGCGGGACAGATCGCGCTGTTCTTCGATCGCTTCTTCGCATCGCAGATGAGCGAGGGGACGATCGCGGGAATGAACTTCGCGGTCAAGATCGTCGGCTTTCCGCAGCAGCTGTTCGTGACGGCGATCGCGACGGTGATCTTTCCGCTGTTCGCCAGCCAGTTCGCGCACAAGAACCGGTCCGCGATGCGGCGCAGCGTCGCGACCGGCTTGCAGATGGTGATCTTTCTGACGCTGCCGTCGGCGTGGGGGCTGTGCATGCTCGCGGGCCCGATCGTGCAGACGCTGTTCGAGCGCGGCGCGTTCACGGCCGAAGCCACGGTGCTGTGCGCGCAGCTGCTGCCGTACGCGGCGGTGGGCCTCGTCGCGCTGGCGGCCAACGTCGTGCTGACGCGCTGCCTGTACGCGGCCGGCGCCGTCCGCATCGCCATCGCGATCTCCGTCGCGACCGTCGCGCTCAACGTCATCCTATCGCTGGTCTGGAAGGGTCCGCTGGGCGCGCGCGGGCTGCTGCTCGCCAACGCCGTGTCGCAGACGCTGCAGACGATCGCGTTCCTGGCCGCCGTGTCGCGCGCGCTCGGCGGCTTCCACGTGCGCGCGGTCTTCGTCTCGCTGCTGAAAGTCGGCGCGTGCTCCGCAGTGATGGCGTTCGCGCTGGCCGCCGTGCAGGTGACGCGCACGCCGCCGTCGCCGACGACGCTCGCGCGCATCTCGAATCTGGGCGAACATCTGCTGTTCGGTGCGTTCGTGTTTCTCGCGCTGGCGCGGCTCGTGGACTCCGAGGAGCTGCACCTCGCCGTCGATCTGCTGATGCGCCGCCGTCCGCGCGACCTCGTCCCGCTGCCGTGACGACGTCACGCTTCGAGTGATCTTCCACCCCTGGACCGTCACGCTGCGTCACGAGACGCACGTACCGGTCGATCTGCCGAGCGCGCTCGTCTACGCGGCCTGCGCGGTCATCGTCGCGCTGCTGACCCGGCGCCGCCCGGCGCTCGGGGTAGCGGCGCTGCTCGTGCTCGCGCCGTTCGACTTCGCGCGCTATGCCGGGCCGACGACGATCACGACGCTCAAGGCCGGACTCGTCGGCATGCTGATCGCGCTGGCGTTTTCGCGTCCCGACCTCACGGCGTTCCGCACGCTGCCCGTCCGCGCGATGCTGGCGGCGTTCGCCGCGACGCTGATCGCGATCGCGCTGAGCGCGACGCACGCGCAGCATCTCGGCGCCGTCGTGCGCGAGGCGTTCAAGGACGGGGAGTATCTGCTGCTGTTCCTCGGCGCGGTCGCCGCGTTCGCGACCGATCCCGACGATCGCCCGTTTTGGCGCATGCTCGAGCTCGCGGTGAGCCTCGTGTGCCTGTCGGCGCTCGCGGAGTACGTCGTCGGCGCGCACAGCGGTATCCTCGTGCACGGCTCGTCCTTTCCGCGGATCGCGGGCGCGCTCGAAGGGCCCAATCAGCTCGCGGGTTACCTCGACGTCGCGCTGCCCGTGCTCGTCGCGCGCGCGCTCTTGCACCGCGACCGCCGGCTCGTGACGGTGATCGCGCTCGCCGCGATCACGGACGTGCTGACGATCTCGCGTTCGGGGATCGTCGGCGTGGCGCTCGGCGTCGTCGTCGTGCTGCTGCTGCTGCGGCCGCTCGGCGGCGCAGCGTGGCGTTTTGCGGGCGCCGTCACGCTCGTCGTCGCCGGCGGCGTCGCGCTGGCGCTGCGCGCCGGCGTGCCTGCCGGCTATTTCTCGCTGGATCAGGCGCCGCAAGCGGCGGACCATCTGGCCAACCGGTCACAGTTGTGGCACGCGGCCGTCGAGTTGTGGCGCACGTCGCCCCTGGTCGGCGTCGGCGCGGGCAACTACGAGCTCGATCTCACGCAAGCGGGTCTACCGAACGTGCGCACGCACGCGAACAGCATCTACTTGCAGAGCCTCGCCGAGACCGGAATCCTCGGCTTGTTCGGTACGATCGCGACGTTCGCGACCACGATCGCGACGCTGGGCCGCAGCGCCGTGCGCCGTCCGCTCGTCGTCGGCGCGCTCGGCGCCACGGTCGCGCTCGCCGCGCACCAGACGTTCGACGACCTGTTCTTCTTTCCGAAGGTCGCGACGGCGTATTGGCTGGTCGTCGGCGTCGCCGTCGCGGAGGTCGCGGCCCGCCGGCTGTTCGAGCGCCGTCGCGCCGCGGCAGCGTTCTCATGAAAGGCATCGGACGGCAGCGCGTGGCGCTCGTCGCGCCGTTTTTCGGCCGCGAACTACGCGGGCGCAAGGAGCGTTTCGCGTTTGCGTACGCGACGCATCTCGCGCTGGAAGGCGTCGCGATCGAGGTGATCACGACGACCACCACGCCCGACGCGCCCGACGCCAACTTCTTCGTGTCGGGGACGGATCACACCGAGCCGTTCCCCGTGTATCGCTTTCGCGTGGAAGCGCCGGACCGCGTCGCGTACGAGGACGCACTGCTCGCCGTGCGCCGCAGCGGCGTCGCGATCGAGGATCGCGCCCAGGCGCTGCTCGACGAGCGGCTGCGCAGCCCGGACCTGTTAGCGCACGTGCGCGCGTCAGCGGACCGGTACGACGCATTCCTCTTCGTCGATATCACCGTGCCGACGACCGTGCACGCGGTCAGCGACGTCGCCGAGCGCGTCGTGCTCGTCCCGCTGCTCGATGACGAACCAGCGGCGCACCTGCCCGCCGTCGCGACGGCGGTCTCGCGCGCGCGCATGATCTTGTGCACCACCGAGGCCGAAGCGGCGCTCGTCGGCGAGCTCTACGGTCCCGCCTCGCGCGCGCGCACGCGCATCATCGGGCTCGGCGTCGACGTCGTGCCCGCGTCGGATCTGCACGCGGATCGCGTGAACCGCGTGACGCGCGGGCGCCCGTACGTCTTGGCCGCCGGTGACGACTCCGCGGCGGAGCGCGTGCGCGAGAGCG
>JAXDMA010000230.1:0-8603 GCA_034666305.1 Vulcanimicrobiota bacterium | reverse complement strand
GCTTCGAGCACGGTCTTGCCGGTCGCGATGAACGTGCCCGCGTGATGCAGCGCGGCGTTGTATTGTTCTTGCGCGGCCGCCGTCACGTTGGGGGCCTGCTCGATCAGCGTCTTCTGCAGGTCTTGCGCCTTGGCGACGGCGTCTTTGACGAGCGGCTGCGCCTGCTCGTAACCCTTTTGCATCGCGTCGGCCGCGAGCTGCTGCATGTGCTTCGCCTGCTCGATGGCCTTGTTGAAGAAATCCATGAGGCCTTTCTTGGCTCCTATGGCGCGGCATCCCCACCGTGCACGGTGAGGACCCAGCGCAGCGCGCGTGCGTATTGGTCGAGCTCCCGGACCGTCCGGCGCAGCCGGCAGAACGCGGGGTCGCCGCGCTCCTCCGCAGCCCAGCCGGATTCCACCTGTCGCACGAACGCCACGATCGTCCCGAGCTGGGCCTCGATCCCGTCCCAGCGCTCGCGCAGCGTCGTCTCCGACGCATCGGGAAGCCGTTCGAGCGGCGGCGGCGCGGGCCGGCCGGCAAATCGCATGCTGAACTCCAAGCGCGCAAGCGCGTAATCGCTCGATCCGCGGATGAAGCTCGCGAGGAGATTGACCAATCGGGGATTCATGGGGTGCGGGCTCTAATCTGAGGCTCCGTGGCTGATCGTCGGTATGTCATCGTTGGAAACGGTTTTGCGGGGACGACCTGCGCGGAGCAACTGCGCAAGGCCGACCCGGCTTGCTCGATCGTGCTGTTCGCCGACGAGCCGTACTGTCTCTACAACCGGATCGCGCTGCCGCCGATGCTTCGGCTGCAGGTCACCGAGCAGAAGGTCATCATGCGCGACGTGGCCTGGCACGAGAAGCTGCGCATCGACTTGCGGCTCTCGACCCGCGTCGACCGGCTCAACGTCGAGGAGAAGACGGTCGTCGCGGGCGGTCACGAGGAGCCGTACGACGCGCTGCTGATCGCGACCGGCGGGCGCCCGAATCCCGCGACCGCGCCCGGCGCGGCCGGCGCGCACAACGTCTACAACTTTCAGTACATGTCCGACACCAAGGCCATCTCCGAAGCGCTCGAGACGGCGAAGGTCGCGGTCGCGGTGGGCGGTTCGTTCATCGCGTACGAGCTGGCCGAGGCGTTCGTATCGCGCGGCGTCGAGACGCACTGGCTGATCCGCGGACCGCGCTTCCTGCGCCGGATGCTGGACGAGGCGGCCGGTGAGCTGCTGCACGATGCCGCGCGCGCCGACGGCGTGCACCTGCACTTCGGCGAAGAAGTGCGCGAATTCGTGCGCTCCAACGGCGCGGTCGCGAAGGTCGTCACGACGACCGGCGAGACCATCGCGACCGACCTCGTCGGCGTCGGGCTGGGCCTCACGATCAACACCGAGCTTTGCGACGGCACGCCGATTCGCACCAAGACGGGCATCATCACCGACCAGCACCTCGAGACCGACGTCCCCGGGATTTTTTCCGCGGGCGACTGCGCGGAGTTCTACGATCCGATCGCGGAGCAGCACTACCGCATGGGCACCTGGAACAGCGCGGGCGCGCACGGCAAGCTCGCGGCGCACAACATGGCGGCATTCGGCACGGGCGCGGACCGCAAACAGTTCGACACGGTTCCCGAATATTCGTCGCTGGTGTTCAGCGGGCAGACGATCACGCAGTTCGGCCTGTCGCCGGAGTATCGCGACGACATCGAGACCGAGATGGAGATCGACCGCGACAAGGGCTGGTACCGGGCGCTGTATTTTCTGGAAGACCGGTTCGTCGGCGCCGTGCTCATCGGCAAAGGCAACCGGGCCGGCAAGCGGCGCTACCTCGACGCGATCAAAACGAAGGCGCGCTTCGCGAAACCGGACCGGCGCGAGCTGTTCGCCTGGACCGCCGAATAGCCGGTCGCCCCACGGGGTCTACGGCTGGTAGAGCGAGGCCAGCGCGCTGTGGTCGAGCTCGCCGTCATTGCGCGCGATGAGCGCGTCGAAACGTTCGCGCACCAGCTTCGCCGCACCGAGGTCGAGCCCGCGCTCGTCGCCCGCGTTCGCGGCGATGTTCATGTCCTTGCGGTGCAGCTTCGATTTGAAACCGGGCGTGAAGGCGCGGTCGATCATGCGCTGACCGTGCACTTCGAGGATCTTGCTCTGCGCGAAGCCGCCCAGCAGCGCCGCGCGGACTTTCACCGGATCGACGCCCGATGCGCGAGCGAGGGCGAGCGCTTCGGCGACGGCTTCGATCGTCACGCCGACCACGATCTGGTTACACGCCTTCGTGACTTGGCCGGCGCCGAGCTCGCCCACGTGCACGATGTTTTTCCCGAGCGCTTCGAAGATGGGCTTCGCGCGCTCGAACGCCGCGTCGCTGCCGCCCGCCATGATCGACAGCGTCGCGTCGATCGCGCCCTTTTCGCCGCCGCTGACCGGCGCGTCGACCGACGTCGCGCCGCGCGCGCCGAGCTGCTCGGCGACGCGCTTGGTCGTCGCCGGGGCGATGGTGCTCATGTCGATCCACAGCGTTCCAGAACGGATCCCCGCGACGATTCCGTCATCGCCGAGGGCGACGGCTTCCACGTCGGGGGAATCAGGCAGCATCGTGATGACCACGTCGCTTTGCGCGGCGACGTCGCGCGGCGTCGCCGCCGTGGTCGCGCCGAGCGCGACGAGCTCGTCGACCGGGCCGCGCGAACGGTTGAGCGCGATCACGCGATAGCCCGCGCCCACGAGGTTGCGCGCCATCGGCTTGCCCATGATGCCCAGGCCGATGAAGCCGATCGCGGGTTTGTCGTGCTGATTCCTCATGATGCGGCTTCCTCGTGCGTGCGAAATGCGTCGAGCCAGGAAAACGTGGCGGGGACGGGGCGTGACGGCCGGTATTCGAGGCCGATCCACCCGTCGTACCCGGCTTCGTCGAACACCGGGAGGATGCGTTCGTATGCGAGCTCGCCGGTCCCCGGTTCGTTGCGATTCGGGCTGTCGGCGATCTGGACGTGACCGAATCGCGCCGCGTGCGCGCGGACGGTCGCAATGATGTTGCCTTCTGCGCGCTGCGCGTGATACACGTCGTACTGCACTTTGAAATTCGGCGCCCCCGTTTCATCGATGAGGGCGAGCGCTTCGGCCGTCGTGCCGATCACGAAGCCCGGCGTGTCGATGCGGTTGAGCGGCTCGACGACCAGCGTGGCGCCGATCGCGTCGAGCGCCTGCGCAGCGTGGCGCACGTTCTCGACGAGCGTCGCGCGCGCCCGCGCGGGATCGAGCCCGGGGATCGCGATACCGGTCAGACAGTTCACGCGCTTGCAATCGAGCTCGCGCGCGATCGTCACCGCCGCCGCGACGCCCGCGCAAAACTCGCTCACCCGGCCGGGATCGGTGGCAAAGCCGCGCTCGCCTTTGGTGAAATCGCCGACCGGCAGGTTGAAGAGCACCTGGGTCAGCCCGTGCGCGCGCAGCCTGTGCTTGATCTCCGCCACGTCGTAGTCGTACGGCGACATGTACTCGACGCCGCGGAGCCCATTCTGCGCCGCCGCGTCGATGCGGTCGTAGAACGGCATGTCGCCGAACAGGAACGAGAGGTTGGCGGAGAACCGGAGCATCGGCTCTGCGTTCGTTCGCCGGGCGCCCCGCCCAGGCGAGCGTTCGGCGAGTAGCCGGGTCCGCCCGGGGGCGGCGGCCGTCGAAGCCGAACGGTCGCCGTCGTGACGACCACGGCGGGTTCGCCTGTTCCGGCCATTCCCGCCGACGCGCTGCACGCGCGATTCGGTGCGATCGTCGGCGCGAAAAACGCGTTCGTCGCGCCCGTCGAACTGCGCACGTACGAGTGCGACGGTCTGCTCGGCTACCGCGTGCGGCCCGAGATCGTCGTGCTGCCGGGATCGACGGACGAGGTGGCCGCGTGCGTGAAGCTCGCGCGCGAGCTCGGGATGCCCGTGGTGCCGCGCGGCGCCGGGACCGGGCTGTCGGGCGGCGCGCTGCCGTCCGCGGGCTGCATCGTGATCGGGCTCTCGCGGATGAGGCAGATCCTCGAGGTCGACCTGCCCAACCGCGTCGCGCGCGTGCAGCCCGGCGTCATCAACTTGGACATCACGCGCGCGCTTGTCGGCGACGGCTATTTCTATGCGCCCGATCCGAGCTCGCAGAGCGTGTGCACGATCGGCGGGAACGTCGCCGAGAACTCCGGCGGCGCGCACTGCCTCAAGTACGGGTTCACCGTGAACCACGTGCTCGGCCTGACGATCGTGCTCCCCGACGGAGAGGTCGTGCAGCTTGGCTCGAACGCGGGTGAACCCGACGCGCTCGGCTACGATCTCGTCGGCGTCGTGGTCGGCAGCGAAGGCATGACCGGCATCATCACCGAGGCGCTCGTGCGCGTGCTGCGCACCGCGGAGCGCACGCAGACGCTGTTCGCGACGTTCCCGTCCACCGACGAAGCCGGCGACGCGGTGTCGCGCATCATTGGTTCCGGCATCGTGCCCGCCGCGATCGAGATGTGCGACAAGCTCGCAATCGAAGCGATCGTCGCCGCGACCGGCGTCGACTGGCCGCTCGACGCCGGCGCGCTCCTGCTCATGGACGTCGACGGTGTCGACGCCGAAGTCGAGGACACCGCGGCGCGCGCGCGGGAGCACTTGACGGCCGCAGGCGCGATCATGGTGCGCGCGCCGCGCGACGAAGCCGAACGATTGCTCGCGTGGAAAGGTCGCAAGGCCGCGTTCGCCGCGATGGGCCGCATCTCGCCGAACTACCACGTGCAAGACGGCGTGATCCCGCGCAAAGAGATCGCGAAGGTGCTGCGCGAGATCAGCGCGCTTGCCGCGCAGGAAGGGCTGCGCGTCGCGAACGTGTTCCACGCCGGTGACGGTAACTTGCACCCGCTCGTGCTTTATGATGCGCGCATCGAGGGGCAGGAACAGAAAGCCGAACACGTCGCGGGCGAGATCCTGCGCATCTGCCTGCGCTACGGCGGCTCGGTGACCGGCGAGCACGGCGTGGGCTGGGACAAGCTGTGCTATTTGGGCGAACAGTTCAGCGCCGACGACCTCGCCACGATGCAGTCCGTGCGCACGGCGTTCGATCCGGAGCAGCGCTTCAACCCGGACAAAGTGTTTCCGACGCCGCGGCTATGCGGCGACAGGCCCGGTGCGTACGTTGCGCACGCGACGGAGACGACCGGCGAGGCGGGCCGCGGATGACGGCGATCGCGATCGCGGGCGTCGTGCCGCGCGACGTCGTCACGCCGCGGACCATCGACGAGCTCGCGCAGATCGTGCGCGCGCTCCACGATGCGCGCAAGCCGTTCGCCTTCGTCGGCGGCGGCACGCACCTCGCGCTCGGCAACGTGCCGCGCGCGCTCGATACCGTCGTCCGCATGACCGCGCTCGACGCGGTGGTGGACTACACGCCGGAAGACCAGACGATCACCGTCGAGGCCGGAATCACGCTCGCCGAGCTGGATCGCGTGCTCGAACAGCACGGCCAGATGCTGCCGCTCGACGTTGCGGACCGCACGCGCTCCACGGTGGGCGGCCTCGTCGCGACCAACGCGTACGGCCGCCGGCGCCAGCGCTACGGTACCGCGAAGGATCTGATCGTCGGCGTCGGCATCGTGCGGCCGGACGGTGTGCGCGCGCGCGGCGGCGGCAAGGTGGTGAAGAACGTCGCGGGCTTCGATTTGCCGAAGCTCATGGTGGGTTCGCTGGGCACGCTGGGCGCAATCGCGACGGTGACGTTTCGGCTGTACCCGATCGCGCCGACGACGCGCGCCGCGGCGCTGACGTTCGAAGACGCGAGCGACATCGCCGCCGCGACACGCGCGCTTCTCGAACGGCAGCTCGAGCCCGAGTCGGTCGCCGTCTACAACTACGACACGCTGGTCGTCAGCATCGGCGGAACGCCGGGCGGCGTCGACGCGCAAATGACGACGCTGCTGGAGGCCATCGCCCCGGCCTGCTCGGCGCGCGCACGCGAACTGAGCGAGCTGGAACGCGAATCGTACGAGCAGCGCGAACGTGCCGTGCGCCGCGACGGCGAATGGCGTGTACGGATCACCGCTCCGCCGGCGACGGACGCCGCACTGCTGGGCGCGGTCGCTGAGGCGCCGCCGTTGGCGGTACCGGTCGCGTACCCGCTGCTCGGCGTGGCGCTGCACTCGTACGCCGACGCGCCGGCGGGCTTGCGCGAGCGCGTCGCGGCGGAAACGCGCGGCGCCGGAAACGTGGTGATCGCGGCGATGCCCGACGCGGCACGCGGAACTGCGGACGCGTGGGGACCGCCGCCGCCGTCGTTCGCGCTGATGCGCGCGATGAAGCACAACTTCGACCCGCACGGCCTGTGCAACCCCGGCCGCTTCATCGGAGGCATTTGAGTGTCCGTCCCCGTCACCGATCCGCTGGCGCACGATCCGGACGAGTCCAAGCGCGGTTTCCGCGACCTGATCGCGGACTGCGTGCATTGCGGGTTTTGTTTGCCGGCTTGTCCCACGTATAATTCGTGGGGCGAGGAGATGGACTCGCCGCGCGGGCGCATCGACTTGATGAAGGGCGTCGACGACGGGATCATCCCGCTCGACGATCTCGTCGCCGGGCACATCGACGCGTGCCTCGGGTGCATGGCGTGCGTCACCGCGTGTCCGTCGGGCGTGCGCTACGATCTGCTCATCGAAGCGACTCGCGCCAAGGTGGAAGACGCGATCACCCGTCCCGCCGGCGACCGTGCGTTTCGCGAGCTCGTGTTCGCGTTGTTCCCGTATCCCGATCGTCTTCGCGCGATGATCCCCGGGCTGTGGCTGGGGACGAAGCTCGGCTTGACGCGCGCCGTAGCCGGGCCGCTCGGCAAGCTGCTGCCTGCGCGGCTGCGGCAGCTCGTCACGATGGCGCCGCCGATCAAGCTGCGCGACGCGTTCGGCTCGCTCCCGTATCTCACGTTCGCGAAGGGCAAGCGGCGGGCGCGCGTCGCGCTCGTTGCCGGGTGCGTGCAGCGCGCGTTCTTTCCGCGCGTCAACACGGCGACGATCCGCGTGCTCAGCGCTGAGGGTTGCGAGGTCGTCGTACCGCGTGGCCAGGGCTGCTGCGGCGCGTTGTCGCTGCACAGCGGTCGCCCCGACGAGGCAAAAAACTTCGCGCGCGCGCTCGTCGCAAGCTTCGAGAAGGAGCGCGTCGACGCGATCCTCATCAACGCCGCCGGCTGCGGATCGACGCTCAAGGAATACGGCGACCTGCTGTTCGAGGACGAGGTGTGGCGCGAACGCGCGCAAGCCTTCGCGGCGAAGGTGCGCGACATCAACGAATACCTCGCGACGCTGGAGCCGCGCGCGCCGCGCAAGCCGCTCGCGCTGCGCGTCGCGTATCACGACGCGTGTCATCTCGCGCACGCGCAGCGCGTCCGGTCGCAGCCGCGCGACCTCTTGCGCTCGATCCCGCAACTCGAGCTGCTGGAGATTCCGGACGGCGACCAGTGCTGCGGCAGCGCCGGCACGTACAACCTGTTCGAGCCGGAGTCGGCCCACGAGATCGGCGTGCGCAAGGTCGACAACGTGCAACGTGTCGCGCCCGACCTTGTCGCCAGCGCGAACCCCGGCTGCACGCTGCAGATGCAGTCGATCCTGCGCGAACGCGGCGTGACGCTGCGCGCGGCGCACCCGATCGAGCTGCTGGATGCATCCATCAGCGGCAGGCCGTTGGCCTAGCGTGACCGAGTCGCCTCCGTACGCCGAGCTCGCCGTCGCGTGGCGCGAGTTGCGCGTGCGCGGCGTGCGGGTCCGGGAGATCGCGTGCGTCGGCGCGCCGCGCACGCTGCTCGTCGCCGAGCTCGGCGATTCGACCGCTCCCACCGTCTCACTCTCCGCGGGGGTCCACGGCGACGAGCCCGCCGCGCCCTGGGCGCTATTGTCGCTCGTGCGCGACGGCTTGCTGGACAGCCGCTTTGCGTACCGCATCTGGCCGTGCCTCAACCCCAGCGGCTACGCAGCCGGCACGCGCGCCAACGCGGAGGGCGACGACGTCAATCGCAGCTTCTCGCGCGGCGGGACCACGCCTGAATCTCGCGCCGTCTTCACGGCGAACCGCGACCGCCGTTTCGCGTTCTCGCTCGACCTGCACGAAGATTTTGAGGCGGAAGGCTGCTACGTGTACGAGCCGTTGCGGGCCGGCTTCGCGCCGCTGTTCGCGCCGGCCATCGTGCAAGCGCTCGACGAAGCGGGCCTGCCCGTGCAGACCATCGACAGCGGCTTCGACCTCGGCGCGCCGCCCGGGTTCGATGCGGCTGCCATGTACCGGCTCGAACGCGGCGCCGTGCTGGTGGACTACGAAGCGGAGATGGCCGCGTTCGAGGGCCTGCCCAGTACCCTTGCGCTCATGTATCGGGGCACCCCGGCGGGGCTCACGTTCGAGAGCCCGCGGCCGCGCCCGTGGGACGAGCGCGTCGCCGCCCACCGCGTCGCCGTGACGGCGGCCCTCGCCCGGCTCTAGTACGACGAAAATCGCGGGGACCGCAACGCGGGCTCGCGAACGCGAGCGGGTCATGCCACAGCGCGATTCCCTCGAAGTCGACGTCCTGTTCGTGGGGGCCGGCCCCGCCTCGCTCGCCGGCGCGATTCGCCTGCGGCAACTCGCCGCGGCGGCCAACG
>JAXDMA010000229.1:0-6408 GCA_034666305.1 Vulcanimicrobiota bacterium | reverse complement strand
GTTTGCTGCGCTCGCGGCTAGCTGCGGCGCTTGCGGGCGGCGGCGCTCTTCTTCTTGCGGCGGACGCTCGGCTTCTCGTAGTGCTCGTGCTTGCGGGCTTCCGCGAGGACGCCGGCCTTCTGGGTCGCCTTCTTGAACCGGCGTAACGCGCTCTCGATCGTCTCGCCTGGTGCGACTCGAATCTCCATCTACTAGAACACCTCCCTCCGCCACGGCCGAAACCGCTTCGTGGCCCATACGGGCCCGACGAAGAACGATACCATAGAATCGCCCGGGGGGCAAAGCCGCCCGCTTGGCTTGATCCCTAGCCTGGCGGCCACTTCATGTGGCGGCCCGCGAGGACGTGCGCGTGAAGGTGGCCCACGGTCTGGCCGCCGTCCGCCCCCTCGTTCATCACCACGCGGTAGCCGTCGCGGCCGAAGCGCAGGCCGATCTCGGCCGCCGCGCTCAGCAGGCGCGCGGCGCGCTCGTCCGTCGCCGATTGCATGAAGTCGCTCAGATGCGCGGCGTGCTCGACCGGCACGACGAGCACGTGCGTGGGCGCCTGCGGGTTGAGGTCGTGGAACGCGACAATGTGCTCGTCGCGCAGCACCTCGTGCGCCGGGATCTCCTTGCTCACGATCTTGCAGAAGATGCAGCTCGCATCCGTCGTCATGCTATGACCCCGCCGGCGCTTCGATCAGGTTGAAGTGGTACGACGTGTTCGGGCTGGGGACGAAGCCTCGCACCGACGACTTCATCACGAGCGGCACGGTGGTGTGCACGAGCGACACCGCCGGCGCCTGGTCGTGCACCATCGCGTTCGCCTGCTGGTAGATCTTCTTGCGCTGCGCGTCGTCGACCGTCGCCTGACCCGCCAGCATCAATTTGTGAAACGCGGGATCGCGCCAGAACGAGTAGTTCTGCGCGTTGCCGTCCTTGCGCGCCGAGTCTTGATCCAGCAGCGGATAGAAGAAGTTGTCGGGGTCGCCGTTGTCGCCGGTCCAGCCGATGAGGCACATCTCGTGCCGGCCGTGTTTGATCTTGTCGAGATAGACGCCCCATTCGTCCGGCTGTAACGTGATCTTGATGCCGGCCTCCGCGAGCTCGGCTTGCAGCGTCTCGGCGACGCGCTGCGGTTCGGGCAGATACGGCCGCGGCGCGGTCGAGTAGCTCAGCGTCGTCGCGAACCCGTTCGGAAAACCCGCCGCCGCGAGCAGCGCCTTCGCCTTGACGATGTCGTGCGCGTACGCTTTCACCGCGGGGTTTTCGCCGAGCATTCCCGGCGGCGTCCAGTTGTCCGCCACGACCGCGCCCGACGAATACAGGCTCTTCGCCATCGTCGCCGCGTCGATCGCGTATGCCACGGCGCGGCGCACGCGCACGTCGCCGAACGGCTTCTTCTCCACGTCCATCGCGACGTAGCTGACGTTGTTCGACGGCTGCTCGATCACGATGATCCCCGTCTGCTTCGCGAGCGACTTCGCGTCGTCGGGGCGCGGGTCGGTGAGCATGTCGATGTCGCCCTTTTGGATCGACAGCACGCTGGTCGCCTGGTCGGGGATGTCGCGAATGATGACCGTTTGGTAGCCGGGCTTCGGCCCGGACCATTTCGGGTTCGCGACGAGCGTGATGTGATCGTCGCGCTGCCATTCCGCGACCATGTACGGGCCGCTGCCCACCGGCTTGAGCTCGAACGCCTTCGGGTCCGCCGTGATCGCTTTGGGCGAACCCAGGCCGAACGACTGTTCCGCGAGATCGCGCAAGAACGGCCCGAACGGTTTGGCCAGCGTGATGACCACGCGCGTGGCCGTCGGCGCTCGTACGCCGGTGATGACGCCGGGGAAGCCGCCGAAATCGTCGGCGTAGTACGTGTACGAGAAGTTGCCGTGGGCGGGATTGGTCGTCAGCCGCCAGCGGTCCAAGTTGAACTTGACCGCGTTCGCATCGAGCGGCGTGCCGTCGGCGAAGACGCGGTTCGGATACAGCTCGAACGTCCACGTCTTGCCGTCCGCGGACCGCGTCCACGTCTTCGCGGCGTCGCCGACGACGTCGAACGAGCCCGGCTTGAACGTGACGAGGCCCTGCATCACTTCATTGGTCGTGTTCAGCGACAGACCGTCCGTGGCGTGCGACGGATCGAGCACCACCGCGTCCTTCACGCGCGCCATCACCAGCGGCGCGCCGCCGCCGCCGCTCGACGACCCCCCGCCGCACGCGCTCAGCGCAAACGCGAGAAGCGCGAACGTGTAACGCATCAATGCGTGCGGACGGTGAACGTCCACGACCGCGACTGCGGGTTTCCTGCGTTGTCGGCGATCGTTACCTTCACCGTCACCGTGCCGTCCGGTAAGGCGGCGCCGGGGCTGTACGTAATGAACTGATCGGTGCGCGTCGACGCCGCGGTGACGTCGAGCCCGTTGACTTCGATGCGCACGGCCGACGGGTTGATGCCGACGTCGGTCGGCGAGCGGTACGTGGCGTAGATCGACGGCTTGTTGTTGTTGACGACTTGGCCGTTGGGCGGCGCGATGTCGACGATCTGCGGCGGCGTCGTCGTGACGGCGACCAGCTGCGCCGCTTCCGCGCGCGGTGCTTCCGTCGTGCCGACGACGAGGTGTCCGTAGACGGTCGTGCGGCTGAAGTTCACGCCGGCCGGGACCGTGTAGCGCGTGGTGTACGTGCCGGCCTGCGTCTCGGGCAGCGCGATGCCGGTCAAGTACGTGCCGATGTCGAACGCCGCGCGGCCGCCGGGCGTGCCGTGCAGCGTGACGGTGAACGCGTCGCCGGCGCGCAGCGGGCCTTTGGCGCCGATCGCGAGGTCGGTGATCTGCGCGGCGCCGGCGGGACCGGGCGTCGTGGGCGAGGCGCGCGCGACGATGATCTGCCGCTTCTCGCCGGTGTCCGGGTTCAACCGAACCGTCGCGTTGTCGCCGACCTTGAGATCGGCGAGCGCCGCCGGCTGGCCGTTGAGCGTGATGTCGGTGCTCTTGTCGGGCGTGACCACGTAACCGTTCTGCAGCACGAACGCGCTGGGTGACACGGCCGCGATCGTGCCCGCGCGCGAGGCGTACCGCGCCACGACTTCGTCGACGGTTCCGTCGCGGCGCAAGATGACGCTGACGGCGTCGCCCACGTGCACGTCCTTGAGCGAAGCCGGCGTGGTCGTCCGCGTCACGACGTCTTGAATGACGATCCGTGCGTCGGACGTGATCGCGATCGTGCGCGCGCCCGGGCCGCGCGTGACCGTGACGGACTCGGGTGCGGAATTCAAATCGACCGCGCTCACGGTGCCGACGATTTGGGTCGAGCCGCCCGGCGTGTGCTGCTCGAGCCCGGGCGCGCGCCCGACGACCGACGAGATGACCTCCACGCGCTCGGCCTTCGGATCGTAGGTGACCTGCGCGCCGAGCGAGTCGGCGACGAAGCGCAGCGGCACGTAGGTTGCGCCGTCGATCTCGATGGCGGGCGAGTCCATCATGATCTTGCGCGTGTCGACCGTGGCACGCCGCGAGCCGACGGTGATCGTGATGCGTTTCGAGGGCGCGGACGCCACGAGCGTCGCGCCGTCGCGGGCGACGTTGATCCCCAGCGCGCTGTAGATGCGAACCACGGGGACCAGCACGCGCCCGCTCACGCGGCGCGGGGCGGGGTCGCGCGCGAGCTCGTCGCCGTTCACCAGGATGGCGATCGCGCGAATCGGGACGTCGTCTTTTTTCGGGGGCGGCGCGGCGGATGCCGGCGCCGCCCACGCCGCGACGCACACTGCGAGCATCGCTGCGAAAAGGGGACGCATCAGGGGCATACCACCTCGCGATAGACGGCGGCCGTCGAAGCCGCGAACCGATCCCAGGTATACGCCCGCAGCATGACGGCGCCCTCGGCGGCCCGTTCGCGAGCCCGCCGCGGGTCGCGCGCGACCTGCGCGAGCAGGGCGGCGAGCGCGCTCGCATCGCCCGGCTCGAAGGTCAGCGCGTACGGCGCCACGATCCCCGGCACCGACGTCGTCGTCGCGAGCACGGGCGTCCCGGCGGCGCCCGCCTCGAGCGCGGGGATGCCGAAGCCTTCGGCGAGCGACGGCTGAACGTACGCGAGCGCGCCGCGATAGCGCCGCGCCAGCGTCGCATCGTCGAGCTCGCCGAGAAACGCGATCGCACCGTTCTTGCGCACGTAGCGTGAACGGATTGCGGGCTCGTCGCGTCCCGTGAGCACCAAATCGAGTTCCACGTCCTCGGGCAGCGCGGCCCACGCGGCGTACAGCGTCGGAAGATCCTTGTGCAGCGCGTGGTTGCCGGCGTAGAGCGCGTACGGGCGCGGGGCTTCCCACGGCGGTGCGCCGGCGTGGGCGTCGTCGTAGCCCAGCGGAACGACGCGGATGCGGTCGGACGGCACGCGCAACAGCGCGACGCAGTCGTCGGCAACGCGCGGATCGCTCACCAGCAGGCGCGCGGCGCCGCGGTAGAGCGGGGCGGCGGCGACGCGCCAATAGAGCGACGCCGCGCGCGAGTACAGCTGCGGGAAACGGAGGTGCAGCAGGTCGTGCACCATCGCGACGTACGGGCGCGGCACGAACGGCGCCGCTTCGAGATACGGGAGGTGGACGAGGTGCGCGCGTGCGGCGCGCAGCGCGAGCGGGTGCATCAGGAGCGGCGAGTCGACGGCGACGACGTCGACGTCGGGCGCGACGCGCGGCATGCGTTCGAGGATCGCGCGCGTGTACGCGCGCATGCCCGCCGAGGCGCGCGCCGTCGGGCGCGCGGCCACGGCGACGCGAATCACGCGCGCCCTTTCGCGCCCGCGCCCAGGATGCGCTCGTACACCTCGGCCGTCGCGCGCACGGTGCGTTCCCACGTGAGATGCGCCGTCGCAGCACGCGCGCTTTCGGCCGCCGCTGCGAACCGCGCGGGCTGCTCCACCGCGCGCAGCAGCAACGCGCGCAGCGCCGTCGCGTCGTGGGCGGCGTACCGGTGCACGAACGGCGCGAGCACGGCCGGCGTCGCCGCGTCCGCTGCGATCACCGGCGTTCCGGCGCGCAGCGCCTCGAGCATCGGAAGCCCGAAACCTTCGCGCAACGCCGGGTGGACGTACGCGAGCGCGCCGCGGTGCAGCCGCCAAACGTCCTCGGTACTGCGGTCGCCGGCGAAGATCAGCTCGCCTTGCGCGTGCCGTACGCTGCGCAGCGCCGGTTCCTCGGGGCCCGTGAGGATGAGGTCGACCGCGTCGCGATCGGGCAATGACGCCCACGCCGCAACGAGCGTCGCCAGGTCTTTGTGCGGCCGGTGGTTCCCGGCGTAGAACAGATACGGCCGCGGGTGCACGGCCGGGTCCGGCATCGGCTCGGGTGCGTCGACGCCCAGCGGCACGACGCACACGCGCGCGGGCTCGACGCGCAGATAGCGCTCCAGCAACGCGACCGTCGCGTCGTCGTCGGTAATGACCGCGCGCGCGGAGCGCAGCACCGGGCCGACCACGTGGCGCCAATACGGCCCCACCTTGCGCTTCGCATACTGCGGGAACTCGAGATCGATCACGTCGTGCACGGTGACGACGTGGGGCGCCGGCACGACGCGCGGCAAGAACGGCGTCGGGAAGTGCACCAGGCGCGGACGCAAGCGCGCGAGCGCGAGCGGCATCGCCAGCTGCTCGGCCCGGTCGAAGTTGTCGCCGCTCCCGAACTCCGCGAGCCGCAAATCGGGCGCGACCCGCGGCAGCCACGTGCGCAGCGCGCGCACGTACGCGAGCATCCCCGCCGACATGTGCGACGTCTCGCGAACGTCCAGCGCGACGTCGGGGCGCGCTCGGTCCGTCACCGTGATTGTAGCGCTTTGGCGCGCACGACGACGCGGTAGCGCGCGCTTTCCCACGCCACGAAGAACCCGCGCCAGCCGTCGCGCCAGCCGCCGTAGCGCAGCATCGACCACACGAAGCGCGGCAGCATCGTCGCCAGCGCGCGCAGATACGCGCGCCGCGACGGTGTCAGCGCCGCCGCTTCGACGGTGGTGTAACGGTCGAACTTCGCACGGTACGACGCGAGCGTGGGATACGAGTCGTGCACGATCGCGCCGGGAAGATCGGCGATCGGTCCGTCGACGATCCAGCGCTCGTGCAGGTCGGCGCCGAGCTCGTTCGCCGCGACGCGCGCGCGGTCGCTGCGAAACAGCCGCAGCAGCCTTTCGTTCGACCACCCGGCGGCCCGCACCGCGCGCCCGCACAGCATCGTGACGCGGCGCAGCCGATAGCCCGCCACGTCGCCTTTTGCGGCGGGGATCGCGTCGCGCAGCGTGGCGTCGAGCAGCTCGTCGGCGTCGAGCATCAGCGCCCACGGCGTCGCAACGCGACCCAGCGCATAGCGCCGCGCGTTCACGAAACCCGTCCACGGCCGCGTTTCGACGGCGGCGCCGTGCGCGCGCGCGACGGCAGCGGTATCGT
>JAXDMA010000228.1:0-4113 GCA_034666305.1 Vulcanimicrobiota bacterium | reverse complement strand
GGTCGCGGCGGCGATCGCGCAGCCGCCGGCGGTCGCGCCCTCCGCATGGTACGACGTGCTCGACCGCCTCGCGGCGACCGCGCAGCAGTCGTACACGGCGCTCGTCGACGATCCGGACTTCCTGCGGTTCTTCGCGCTCTGCACCCCCGTCGACGAGATCGGCGACATGCAGATCAGCTCGCGCCCGGGGCGCCGCGGCGAGCGGCGCTCGATCGACGATCTGCGCGCGATCCCCTGGGCGTTCGGCTGGGCCCAGACGCGCGGCATGCTGCCCGGCTGGTACGGTTTCGGCGCCGCGGCCGCGGCCGTACCGGCGGATCTCGAAACGATGCGCACGATGGCGCGCGACTTCCCGTTCTTCACGGTGCTGCTGCACAGCGTCGAGCGCGCGCTCGCGGTGTCCGACCTCGCGATCTTCGAACGCTATGCGCGCGAGCTCGTCACCGACGCCGCGCTGCGCGACCGGTTCGTGCCCCTCATCGCCGGCGAGCACGCGCGGACGGTTGCCGCCGTGCTGAGCGTCCTCGAGCACGACCGGCTGCTGGCGACCGACCTGACGCTCGCGCGCAGCATCGAGCTGCGCAACCCGTACGTCGATCCGATCTCGTTCTTGCAGTTGCGCATGCTGCGCGACTATCGCGCGAGCAAGGACCGCGATCCAAAACTGCGCGACGCGATCCGGCTCTCGATCAACGGCATCGCGGCGGGCCTGCGGGTGACCGGCTGAACTCGGGCGAGATGGCCTCCGCGACCGCATCCAGCGACCTCAGACTGTGACCCGACAAAAAAGCGTCGAGATACGGTAGGGCCGCGGCCATGCCGCGCGCCAGCGGTTCGTAGGCGGCGTGGCGCTTGTGCGGGTTGACCCACACGATCCGCCGCGTGAGCCGTCGCAGCCGGCTCATCTCGATGCCGACGAGCGCGGGATCGTCGCGCTCCCACCCGTCGGAGAGGATCACGACCGTGCCGCCGCGGGCCGCACCGCGCTGCGCGTAGCGCGCGTTAAAGGCGTGCAGTGCCGCGCCGATGCGCGTGCCGCCGCCGTAATCGTGAATGGCTTCGCCCACGGCTGCCATCACGCGCTCGTCGCCTGCATGTCGCAGCAAGGGCGTGAGATCCGTCAGCTGGGTCGCGAACGCGAACGCGCGCACCGCCGGCCGCGCGATCGCGGTGACGCGCGCGTACTGCAGGAGCGCCCGTGCGAACGGTTCCATCGAGCCCGACACGTCGAGCAAGAACACGAGCGGGCGCAGCCGCATCCGGCGTTTCGTCGCGCGCCTTCGTACCAGCTCGCCGGCGGTGCGGGCCGCGCCGCGGAGCGTCGCGCGAAAGTCGAACCGGTCGCCGTGAAGGTGCGTGCGGCGGCGGCGTGACGTGCGGTACTCGCTCGCGACGCGCACGCGCGCGATCAGCCGCAGCATCGCCGCGCGCTCGTCCTCGTCGAAGTCTTCGAACGGCTTGTCGGTGAGGCGGTGCTCGCTGGACGCGACGATCCACTGCGTCGGCGCGGGCTCCGCGAGCCGTTCGCTTGCGGGCCGCTCCGACGGTGGCGGCGGGGTCGACTCGCGCTTGGGCAGATCGCGCGGCGCGCGGCGCGGCGGCGCGACGACGGTTCGAACGAGCCGCGACAGCGCGCCGGCGTCCCCGAACGAGCCGAAGAACTCGAGGAACGCGGCGTTGAAGGCGTCGGCGTCGTCGATCGACGGGAGCATCGCCGCCCGCGCGCGCCAGTACGTCGCCTCCGTAGAGTGCGGCGGCAGCGCGCGCAGCACTTCGGCGAACGTTCGTGCGCGGCGCGTCCCCGCCACGACGCCGCGAGCGCCCAGCGCGCGGTTGAATCCCGCTGCGAGCGCCGCTTCATCGGTCACGTCAAGCCGCGCCCTCGCGCGCCGCGGCGACGATCGCCGCGGCCGACGCGCGCGCCAGCTCGACGTCTTCGGGATATTTCAGCACGGCGCCCAGCGACGGCTCGAACACGTCGGCGTTCAGCCGCTCCGCGCCCAGCAGCCGCAGCGTCTGCGCCCAGTCCAGCGACTCCGCGATCCCCGGCGCCTTGCGCAGCTCGCGCTCCCGCAGCGCCGCCGAGGCGCGCGCGACGTCGCCGGCCAGCGCCGGCGTGACGTCCGGCAGATGCAGCCGGAGGATCTCGATCTCGCGCTCCACCGACGGGTGTCCGATCCAATGATAGAAGCAGCGGCGCTTGAGTGCGTCGTGCAGGTCGCGCGTGCGATTGGACGTCAGCACCACGATCGGCCGGTGCGCGGCGGCGACCGTGCCGCGCTCGGGGATCGAGATCGCGAAGTCCGCGAGAAACTCCAGGAGGAACGCTTCGAACTCGTCGTCGGCGCGGTCGATCTCGTCGATCAGCAGCACGATGCCGCGCTCGCGCGCAGCGCCCAGCGCCGCGAGCAGCGGCCGGCGGATGAGAAAGTCGTCCGCGTAGAGGTCCGGCGTGCGCTCGCGCGAGGCTTCGGCCGCGCGAATCGCCAGCAATTGCTTGCCGTAGTTCCAGTCGTACGCGGCGGCGGCGAGGTCGAGCCCCTCGTAACACTGCAAGCGCAGCAGCCGCGCGTCGAACACGTTCGCGAGCGCGCGCGCGGCGTCGGTCTTGCCGACCCCCGCGTCTCCTTCGAGCAAAATGGCGCGTTCGAGGCTGACGGCGCACGCCAGCGCGGTCGCCAAGCCCGCGTCGGCGACGTAGCCCGCGCCCATCAGGCGCTCCCGGAGTTCGTCCACGTCGACGGGGTGCGGCATGACCGAGGCGGTTCTGGAACCGGCAAGGAGATTCCGGCGTCGCATCGGTAGCTTCCGGGTCCCCACGCTTTCATCCGGAGACGCGCTTCATGCAGATCGATCTCACCGTCAACGGGAAACGAACGTCCCTCGAGGTCGAGCCGCGGTTGCTCCTCGTGCACGCGCTGCGCGACAACCTCAACCTGACGGGGACGCACGTCGGCTGCGACACGTCGAGCTGCGGAGCGTGCACGGTCCTGCTCGACGGCGTGTCCGTCAAGAGCTGCACCGTGTTCGCCGTGCAGGCCGCCGGCCACGAGGTGACGACGATCGAAGGCATCGGCACCGCAGAGTCGCTGCACCCGATGCAGGAAGCATTTTGGACGGCGCACGGTTTGCAGTGCGGGTATTGCACGACCGGAATGATCGTCAGCGCGGTCGATCTGCTGCAGCGCAACCCCAACCCGAGCGACGACGAGATCCGCGCCGGACTCGAAGGCAACTTGTGCCGCTGCACGGGCTACGAGAACATCGTCAAAGCGGTGCGCGCGGCCGGCAAGGCGATGCGCGACCACACCGAGCGGCACAGCGTCAACGATTTGATGCCGATGCATCCGCCCGCCGAGGAGCCGCCGCCGTCGGGCGAAGGCATCATCCCGCCGTTCCTCCAGGAGGCGCACACCTAATGGCGTTCACAGCGATGGTCGGCGCGCGCATCCGCCGCCGCGAGGACCCGCGCCTCATCACCGGGCGCGCGACGTACGTTGACGACGTGCGCCAGGTGAACACGTGCTACGCCGCGTTCGTGCGCAGCCCGCACGGTCACGCGAAGATCACGAGCATCGACGTCGCGGCGGCGAAGGCCGACCCGCACGTGGCCGGCGTCTGGACGGGCGACGACATCCACCACGCGCACAACCTCCAGTCGTCGCTGCCGGTCGCGCACAAGATGGGCGCGCTCGGCCTGAAGACGCCGCCGCACTACATCCTCGCGCTCGACGAAGTCCGTTTCGTCGGCGAAGCGGTGGCGGTGGTCATCGCCGACTCGCCGTACACCGCGCGCGACGCCGCCGAGAAGATCGTCGTCGAGTACGAGCAGCTGGGCGTCGTCGTCGATCCGCTCAAGGCGGAAGCCGGAGCGCCGTTCGTGCACGCCGAGCTCGGCACGAACGTCGCGTTCACGATGCCGTTCAAGGCGGGCGATCCCGACGCGGCGTTCGCCGCCGCCGACGTGACCATCAAGCAGCGCATCGTGAACCAGCGCGTCGCGCCCGTGCCCATCGAGCCGCGCTCGATGGTGGCGAACTGGGACGCCGGGATGCAGCAGCTCACGATCTATTCCGCGACGCAGATCCCGCATCTGCTGCGCACGCAGCTCGC
>JAXDMA010000227.1:0-24270 GCA_034666305.1 Vulcanimicrobiota bacterium | reverse complement strand
CCAGCAGCGAGATCGTCTCCTCGAGCATCGGCACCATCACGTCGAGGCCTTCGATCGAGAACGTCTTCTGCGACATGAACTGCTTGCGGAAATACCGCTCCATCGTCTCGACCTTGGTGAGACGCTGGAGCACCTGCACGCGGCGCTGCGGCGTGAGCGCGCGGCGGTGCTGGCCGCGCTCGATGTAGTCGCGCAGCCACTCGCGCTTCGCCGTGTTGGAGATGTGTTCGATCTCGTACGCGATCGTCGAGCTGTACGTCTCGCGCAGGCGCGGCAGCACGTCGGCGAGCGTTTTGCCCGGCACCTTCACGTTGAGAACCGACGCGGGGATCGCGTTCATCATCGCCGGCGTGAGGTTGTAAGTCGCGGGGTCGAGCGACGGATCGTTGGGCGGCTCGGTCCCCAGCGGGTCGAGCGTCGCGCCGAGGTGGCCGTGGCGGCGGTACGCCGACACGATCGCCATGCCGGCCGCGATCGCGCGCAGCATTTCCTCGGACGGCATGCCCGGGATGTCGGCGGTCACGGCCTCCGCGACTTCGCGGACCGGCGCTGCGGCGCCGTTCGCGCTCGCAGGCTGCGCGGCGCGCACGCTGGCGCTCACGCCGAGTTGCGCGAACACCGTTTCGTAGAATTCGTCGGCGCCCCCGAGCAGCTCATCGACGCGCTTGAGATATTCGCCCGATTGCGCGCCTTGGATGACGCGATGGTCGTACGTCGACGTCAGCGTCATCACTTTTTCGACGCCGATTTGTTCGAGCGTGGTGCGCGACGCGTGCGCGAAGCCCGGCGGGTACGCGATCGCGCCCGCGGCGATGATCGCGCCTTGGCCCACCATCAGGCGCGGCACCGATGCGACGGTGCCGATGCCGCCCGGATTCGTCAGCGTGAAGGTCGCGCCGGTCTGTTCTTCCACCGACAGCTTGTTGTCGCGCGCCTTTGCTACGAGATCTTCGTATGCGTCGCGGAACTGCGCGAAGTCGAGCGCGGCTGCGTTCTTCAGCACCGGCACGACCAGGAAGCGCGAACCATCCTTCTTCTGCGCGTCCACGGCGAGGCCGAGGTTGACGCCCGCTTCGACGCGTTGCGGTTTGCCGTCCACGCGGCGGAACGACGCGGTGATCGCCGGGAGCTCGCGCGCGGCGCGTGCCAGCGCGTACGCGATCACATGGGTGAACGAGATCTTCTCCGTGCGGCCGGCTTGTTTGAGCGCCGCGTTCAACTCCGCGCGGCGCTGTTCGAGCGTGCCGACGTGCAGCGTGCGGAACGACGTCGCGACCGGGATCGACAGCGACTGTTCCATGTACGACGCGAGCGTCGCGACGGAGCCCTTGAGGTCGGTGACCTTCGCGTCCGCCGGAGCCGGCGGGTAGTTCACCGCGGCCGGCGCGCTGGGTGGCGCACCCTTCGACAGGCTCAGGGTGACATTGTCAGACGCCGCGCCCGGGCCGCCCGTGAAGGCGATCTTGCCCGATGCGACTGCCGCCTCGACGTCTTCGCGCAGGATCAGGCCGTCGGGGCCGGTGCCGGTGAGCTTCGTCGCGTCGATGTGGAGGCGGTCCACGAGGCGGCGCGCGTGGTGCGAGAGCGTGCCGCCCGGCTTGCCGTTGCCGGCGCTGGGCGCGCTGGGTGGCGCACCCTTCGGCAGGCTCAGGGTGACACTAGGGGTGGCCGTCGCTTTGGGGGCGGGTTCGGCCGCCGCGGACGGCGTCGCATTTGCATTCGCAGTCGCGGGCGCGGCGGTGCCGGGCCCGGCGCTCGCGCCTTCCGGCTTTGCGGCTGTCGTGTCGATTTCTACCAGGACCGCGCCGACCGGGATCGTCGAGCCTTCGTCGCCGTGCAGGGCCGTGACCACGCCGCTGGCGGTGGAGGGGACCTCGACGTCCACTTTGTCCGTGGTGATGTCGACCAGCGTCTCGCCGTCCTCGACCCAGTCGCCGACCTTCTTGCGCCACTCGACGATCGAGCCTTCACTGACCGACTCGCCCATCTCGGGCAGGGTGACGTTCACCAGCGTTTGCGAAGTCATTGACCTCTATCGTACCACCCCGGGCGCCCCCGGTCTGCGACCGACAGGGCAGCGACCCAGCGCCCGGCATGACCCCGCGGAAGGCCCCGCGGGATTCACGCTTTCATTACAACCCCTCGATAGCATGTCCGAACTGCCGCCGCGTCCGCCTCGTTAGGAGAACCATGCGCAGACTCGCCCTTTCGCTCGCCGTAGCCCTCGCGCTGGGTACCGGCGTGGCCCTCGCTCAGTACCCCGACCCGTCGACGCCCGCGCCGGCGCCCGCGACGAAGACCGTAGCCCCAACGCCCGAGCCGTCGCCCATCTCCACGATCCACATCAAGAACTTCGCGTACGTCCCGGCAACGGTGACGATTCGCCCGGGTCAGACGGTGCGCTTCGTCGAGGACGACGATACGCCGCACACGGTCACGGCCACGGACAAGTCGTTCGACAGCGGCAATCTCAACCAAAAAGAGTCGTGGCGGCACACCTTCGCCGCGGAAGGCACGTACACGTACTTCTGCGCGTACCACCCGTACATGAAAGGCAACGTCATCGTCGCGAAGTGACGCGGCGGCCGTCACCGCGCAGAATGGTTCAAATTATGGATAGCGCTTTGGGGCGAAATCCGCGATGATATCGAGCATGGCGCACTTCCGGCCCGGCATGCTCCTTCTGGCGATCTCGATCGCATTAGCGAGCTGCGCGGGGGGCGGGAGCACCTTGTCGGCCACGTCGCCGCAGCCCACGTGCATGCCCGGTGTCGCATTATATGCGCTCATTCGCGATCCAATGACGCAACCGGCCGCGGGCGCCGTCGGCGTCGCGACCACCGTCGGCTCGATCACGGTCCCGCAAGCCGATTCCGTGCTCGGCGCGAGGTTGCAGCTGTCGATTTCCACGGGAGGCTCGTTGGACGGCAGCACCTTCGCCGCGAACGGGTCGAGCCTCACCGCGACCGTGCCGACGCTGCAGCCGAACACCGCGTATCATGCGACCGCGACCGGCGTACCGTGCGGCCCCTACTTCGACTTCGGCCAGTTCACGACGGGCGCAACCTAGGTCGACCTAGTCGCGCTTTACGAGATCCCGCGATCAGCGCCTACCATGCGGTAGGCTTTGTTATCCGTCCGACAGAGTCGCTGAGCTTAGCAGCAAGTTGACATGCGGCGAGCGTCGCGAGACTGATGTCTCGTGTACCGTTCGCCGCGCGCGACAGATCGGCCACGGCTCGCAGTTGCGGGTTGATGAGATATACCTCGATTCCAAAATCGCTTCGCACTACTCGAAGCGGCTCGACCAGATCCGAGTCGTTCGAAATTACGATCGCCTTTTTCGATTCGCCCTTGGCCGCGTCTCGCACAAGATACGTCGCGAGATTGACGTCGGAACCTTTCTCATCGTACTTCCCGATCTGCGCCTCCGCGGACAAAACAATGCTGGACGTAAATGGTGGTGGTTGTGACGGCATGCCCATGAGCTTAACGTTCCGCCTGCGCAGCTTGAACGTACCGAGATGCACCTCCGTACCGACCGAGCGTAGGGCCCGCAGATAGGCCTGCTGCCGCACGGGCATTTGAGGGTCGTTCGGCGGTGGCTTCACCAAAGCCGTGAAGTATCGCGTCTTCCTAATCGGCGCCAAAGAGGGCCACACGTGACCGGCGAGCCCGGTGACGTCAAGCCACTTGTACGAGCCCGACGACCAGTTGCGCTCCTTCCCGAACACGCCATAGTACAAATTGAATCCATCGACGTACAGATAGGTACTCATCCAACACACCCGTAGAAAGACCAAAGCCGCCTTACGGCGGCTTTGCAACCCTATCGCCGAAGCAAAAGGGGGGATCAGGCGTCGATTATACCGCCCGTTCGCTCGAAGGTCAAGCAGCGTATCCCTTTCATCCGTGTCCGCGCAACATAACGCCGGCGACGGCGTTGAACAACAGCGCTCCCGCGATCGCGAAGCCGAAACCGAACGCCGTCATCGATAGCACGACGACTCCGATGCTCAACACATTCGTGTTCGGGATGCGGCCCGGGCCGATGCGCCACGTGATCGCCCAGCCTGCCGTCGATTCGGCGAGGCCGGTAAGCGCGCCGACGACCTGCACCAGTCGCAGATCCAGCAGCGTGAGCATCGCGACGAACCCGATCACCACGTAGATCCCGAACTGCACCGGCCAGATGCGCCGGTACACGGCGGGGCGCTCGCGCGTGAGCCACGCTGCGGCGGCATCGACGGCGAGGATGAGCGCGATCGCGGCGAGCAGCGTAAGCGGAAATGCAATCGAAAGGGGCCAAGGCGCCACGGATTACGAATCGCCTTCAGCGGCGACGTGTCCTCTTCAGGGCACGCCCGTTTTCCATCGTGAAAGGAAGGATCGTTCATGGCCGTCCTGGTGAAGATCGTGAACCGCGGGATGTCGCTCGAAACGTACGACGAGATCGCGCCACAACTGATTCCCGAACTCAAGCGGCAGGCGGGCTTTCACATGCATCTCTGCAATGCGATCGACGGCGGCCTGGTCGTGAGCGAAGTGTGGGACAGCGCCGAACAGCAACACGCGTGGTTCGAGAAATACGTCCGCCCGAACATTCCGCCGGAGGGCCGGCCGGAGATCCAGGTCGTGGAGCTGCACAACGTCGTGGCGAAGTAGGGTCAACCCGTCGCTTTGCGCTTGCGCTCGTCGCGGCGAAACATGACGTACACGACCGGCATCAGCGCCTTGTTGTAGAGAAACCGGATGACGGACGACTTGACGCCCGCGCCAAGCCGTCCTTCGTCCGCTTCGAGAAAGAAAAAATTCAGGAACTTGCGCTTGAGCGACGCGCTGTAGGCCGCGCACTCGTTCGCGCTGCGCCCGCTCCGCTCGACGAGGATTCGCGCGACATCGTCGTCCGACGGATTCTCGCGCACCAGCGTGGAGATCGTGTCGTCGTCGGTTCGCAAAAACGCGATGACCTGCTTGTCGATGAAATCGTTGTCGCCGAAAAGATATCCGTCGACCTGACGCCCATCGGGCGAGGTCAAACAACGGCGCGCCTTCTGCAGCATCCGAGGCAGCCATACGACACCTGCCGCCGACTCAAGCCCGGAACACGGAGACCAGCCGGCGAAATTCATCATCGTGCCGGATTCGGAAACTACGGTGTTCCCCCCGCTCATCGTCTACGCAGCGCGGAATACAAAAGGCCCGGCTTCATCGTGCGATGAGCCGGGCTTTTCGGTCTTGGTGCCCAGGAAGGGACTCGAACCCCCACGACCTTGCGATCACTAATACCTGAAACTAGCGCGTCTACCAATTCCGCCACCTGGGCGCGGACCGACCACGGTTCATCCCCCGCCGCGCGCGTCCCTGCGGCGCGGCATCGCGAGGTGGCCGCGCAGCCAGAGTACCGGCGCGACGCCGAGCACTGCAAGCGCGGCGGTCGCGGTCCATGCGACGCGCAGCGACGTGTGGTCCGCAAGCGTTCCGAAGCCGATCGGCGCGATTGACGACGTGAGGAAAATCGCCGTCAGCGTAATCCCCAGCGCACTTGCGGCCCGTTCGCTGCCGCCGACTTCGGAAATGGTCGCAGCCATCAAGCCGTTCCAGCCCGCTGCGCTCAGACCGAGCACGATCGCGGCGCCGAACAGCACGACGACCGTGCCGAAGTGCATCAGCGAGACCGCGGCTGCGCCCACCGCCGCGAGCACGCAGATCGCCGCAAACGGAATCAAACGCTCGCCGTGCAGAACGCGGTCGCTCAAGTAGCCCCACGCGAGCCGCCCGAACACCGCGGCGCCTTGCGCACACGCGAACGCGAGCGCTGCGACGGCCGCCGACGTCCCGACGACTGCGACGCCGGTGACGGTGAAAAACGCGTTCAGCCCCGACTGCGCGCTCACCAACACCATGCACGTCAGCGTCACGCCGATCAACCGCGGGTCGCGCGCGAGCACGTGCATCCCGCGCACGACCGATCCCAGCGTCGTCGCGGGCGCGCCGTCGTCACGCTGCTCGCGATAACCGGCGTACGCGATCAACGTCGTCACCGCGACGATGAACGCGGCGTATGCGAACGCGCCGCGATATCCCGTGACGTGCGCTACCAGCGGCAGCGTCAGGGCGCCGAAGAGGCCGCCCACGGGCACGCCTGTCTGCCGAATCCCCATTGCGAATCCGCGGTCGCGGTCGAACCACGCGAGGATCGCGCGCCCGCCCGCTGGCGTCGAAGCCGCATAGCCCGCCCCGAACACGCCGATGCACGCGACGATCCACCAGTACGACACGAACAGCGTCGCCGCGAGCAGCGCGAACGTCATCGCCATCCCCGAGAACAGCAGAATGCGCCGCTCGCCCCAACGATCCGTCAGCACGCCCGCCGCGCCGACGAAGCATGCGGAGCCGAGCATGAGCGCCGTGAACATCACGCCGAGCTGCGCCTTCGACAATCCGAACGTCGTCACGAAGATCGGCGACAGCGCGCCCAACGCCTGCTGCACCACCGCCGCGCCGGCTTGCGCCGTCGTCATCAGCGTGAGCACCCGCCAACGGCCGCTCACGATGGTGGCGTACCCTTCGAGCCTTGCACCAGGGAGATTCCCACAGCGATTGCGACCAGGCCGCCGATGTCGCGTACGCCGACGGGTTCGTGCAGCAGCAGCGCTGCGAGCGCGAGGCCGAACACCGGCGTCAGAAAATAGTATGCGCTCACGCGTGACGCTTCACCGTGCGTCAGCAGCCAGAACCACAGCAGCGAGGCGCCCAACGACATCACCAGCACGACGTACCAGAACGACGCGACCAGCGTCCAGCTCCAGATCGCGTGCGGTTTGCCTTCGAACGCGATCGCCAGCGGCAACAGCACGATGCCTGCGGCGAACAACTGCAGCGCGTTCACGGCGCGCAAGTCGAGATCGGCGCACCAGCGTTTGAACACGATCGTCGACGCAACGCTGCCGAGGACGCCGGCGAATGCGGTCGCCACGTCGCCCGCATCCGCGCTGCCGCTGCCCGTGCGCACCGCCATGATCCACACGACGCCGCCGAAGCCGAGCAGCATGCCGGCGATCTTGTTGCGGGTCAGCGGCTCAGCCAGCAGCCACGGCGCGACGAGCGCGAGCACCAGCGGGTTGGTCGACGCGACGATGGCGCCGACGCCGGACGCGAGATGCCGCAGCGCGACGTACGTGCAGCCCAGGTACACCGCGTTGCCGAGGATCCCGAGCACCGCGACAGCGATCCAATCCTTGCGCGTGCGCGGCAGGCGCGCACCGAGCGCGCGCGCCACGGCGAGCGCGAGCAGTCCGGCCACCGTGAAGCGCACGACCAGAAACCACAGCGGCGACGTGCCCAGAACGCCGATCTTGCTCGGGACGAACGCCGACGCCCACAAAAAAATGTAGAAGAGCGCCCCGGCGGCCCCACGGGCTCGTCCATGCACCCGTTGACTCTACCCCGCCCGAAACCGCGCATACGCGCACTTCTGTCTCAAGGCACGATGAACGTCACCGTTAGCCACGCACGCGACGCCGACTGGGATGCCGGTCTGCGCCGGTTCTTCGCCTATCGCGATCTCGGCGTCGCCGGCGCGACGCAGGGGCGAGTCGGCGCGCACGTGATCCGCGCGCGCGCCGCATCCGACGAACCCGGCGAGCAGCATCACCACGCGCTCGAGTTTCAAATGGTGTACGTGCTGCGCGGCTGGGTCGACTTCGACTACGCCGGCACGGGTCGGGTGCGGCTCGAGCCGGGTTCGTGCGTCGTGCAGCCGCCGGGCATACGCCACTCCGAGTTGGCGCACAGCGACGACCTGGAGATGCTGGAAATCACGCTGCCCGCGGAGTTCCCGACCACAACCGACTGACTGCCCGGCTGCTTACGCGCGAGATCACAGCCGGCCGCCGGTGCGACCTTCGTCGGAGGGCAGGTATCGCGCCGCGCCAAAGGTAGCGGCCTCTTACTCAACCCCGCATTTGGGGGCGGAGGTGTTCGTGTACAAGACGAGATTTTTCGCGCTTGCGGCAATGGCCGCGCTGCTGACTGGCTGCCAAGGCGGACAGGCCACGCCGCCACCGCCCGCGAGCCAAGTGAAGCCGCAGGCGGAGGACCGCGAGCTGCAATCACTGTCGCTGTTCGAAGCGCAGAACGTCGAGACGGGCGAGCGCGTGCGCGTGTTCCCGACGCGTGAAGCCGTCGATGCATACCGCCAAGTGCAAGCGGGAACGCGCACGACCGAAGCGACGAACAACCTGACGTACCACGGCGGTCCGGTCCAAACCGCACCGCACATCTACATCGTGTTCTGGGGATCGTCGTGGAATAACAGCACCGGCGATCCAAGCGGGGTCGCGGCGCGCCTCAAATCGTTTATGGGCATCGCCGGCGGCAGTAAGTGGCTCAACAGCGTCACGCAATACACGCAGAGCGACGGCCAGCACGTCGGCAATCTCGCGGGCAGCTTCAAAGGCTCGTACGTCGACACGACGAGCACGCCGCCGCGGCGTCCGACGCAATCGCAGATGGCCGCGGAAGCCGCCAAGGCCGCCGCAATCTACAACGACTACACCGCGAGCGCCGCGTACATCGTTGCCCTTCCGCACGGCATCAAGCCATCCGGTTTCGGCACGCAGTACTGCGCGTATCACAGCTCGACCACCGCCGCCGGTCACACGATCGCGTGGACCAACGATCCGTACTTCCCGGATGCAGGCGCGTCGTGCGGCGCGGGATCCGTCAACAACCCGGGCACGCTCGACGGCGTGACGATCGTCGCCGGACACGAACAAGGCGAGACGGAAACCGATCCGTTCCCGAACAGCGGCTGGCTCGATAGCAGCGGCGCGGAGAACGGCGACAAGTGCGCGTGGACAAACTTGATCAACAACCCCAACGCTGGCGGCTATCCAACGCAACCGCTCTGGAGTAACACAACGAGCAGTTGCGTACAAAGTTACTAGCACGCGATTCGAGCATGATGGGTGCGTTCGCGCACAAGAGTCGCAGGCTCGACATTGGTCGGAGGGAAACAAGGTGGTCGCGACAAACGTCGCGGCCACCTTACTTTTTCTACACGTGTGGTGTGGAGGTTTTACTTGTCCAAGACGAAGCTTCTTGCTGTCGCCGGGATGGCTGCTATGTTAACGGCCTGCCAGGGGGGGCAGGCAACACCGCCGCCGCCGCCCAGCCAGCTCACGACGTCATCGAACGATCGTGAATTCACCTCGCTGTCGCTCTTCACGGCGCAGAACAACGAGACGGGCGAAATGGTCCGCGTGTTCCCGACCAAAGATGCGGTCGACGCGTTCCGCCTGTCGCAAGCCGGCCAGCGCGCCACCGAAGCGACGAGCAATCTCACCTATCACGGCGGCCCGATTCAAACGAACCCGAAGATGTACATCGTGTTCTGGGGGTCCTCGTGGAATACCAGCACGGGCGACCCGCAAGGCGTCGCGGCGCGCATGAAGTCGTTCCTCGCCATCGTCGGCGGCAGCCGCTGGAACAACAGCACGACGCAGTACACGCAGAGCGACGGCCAGCACGTCGGCAACCAGACCGGCAGCCTCGCAGGCTCGTACGTCGACACCACGAGCTCGCCGCCGAGCCGTCCCAGCCAGTCGCAGATGGCCGCCGAAGCCGCGAAGGCTGCGGCGAAGTACGGCGACTACAGCGCGAGCGCCGCATACATCGTCGCGCTGCCGCACGGCATCAGGCCGTCCGGTTTCGGCACGCAGTATTGCGCGTACCACAGCACGACGTCGGCCGCCGGTCACACGATCGCGTGGACGAACGATCCGTATCTGCCCGACGTGGGGTCGTCCTGCGGCGCGGGTTCCGTCAACAGCCCGGGCACACTCGACGGCGTTTCGATCGTGTTCGGTCACGAGCAGGGTGAGACGGAGACCGATCCGCAGCCGAACACCGGCTGGCTCGACAGCGGCGGTGCCGAGAATGGCGACAAGTGCGCGTGGACCAACCTGATCAACAACCCCAACGCGGGTGGCTATCCGACCCAACCGCTGTGGAGCAACGCCAACAACGGCTGCGTCCAGAGCTACTAACCCGCCTCGCGCCACGGCGCGCTGCGAACGAGACGAGCCCGCCGGATTCGGCGGGCTCGTTTTCGTTCGGCCTATGAAACCGCGCCGCCCTTGGAGTACAATATGAAGGCGATGGGTGCCCGAGCGTGACGGAAGAGACGCTGTTCTACCGCCGTTTCGTCGACGACGTGCGGCGCTGCGCCGCGGGCCGCGCGCCGGCGACCGTCGCCGAGATCGAATCGCGCGTGCGCGTCGCGCTGATCGCTCCGCCCGCCGCGCGCGAACGCCGCTGGGCGCGCGTCGTGGCCGCGGTCAACGAGCTGCTCGTGGGACTGCCCGGCCGTGACGGCGGACCGATCGCGCGCCTGCGCACGTTCGTGCGCGAGAACGCGGACCTCGGCCGGCCGCGCGACGTCGCGATCACCGACTTCCGGTTCGACATGCGCACCGAAGGCGTGCTGACCGACCGCCGCGGCCGCAGCTATTTAGTGTACGCGCACATCCCGCGCGCAGCCGGCACGCTCGATGAGTTCGTGCCGAGCGCGACGCGCCATCTCGCCGAAGCGGCCGTGTACGGCCTGTGCGGCGGCGCCGCCGCGGCGGCGCTGTGGTTCGCATTCATCGTGCCGATTTGATCCTGCGGCTGCTGCCGATCCTCGGCATCACCTTCATCGACATCCTCGGGTTCAGCATCTTGATCCCGCTCATGCCGTTCTTCGTCAAGAAGTTCGGCGCGCCCGACATCACCGTCGGCGTCGTGTTCGCGACGTATTCGCTGTGCCAGCTCATCGCGGGCCCGGTCTGGGGCAACGTGAGCGATCGCATCGGACGCAAGATGGTGCTGATCGTGTCGCAGATCGGCTCGACGATCGCGTGGACGCTGCTCGCGTTCGCGCCGTCGATCCCGTGGGTGCTGTTCTCGCGCGCGCTCGAAGGCCTTTCCGGCGGCAATATCGGCGTGACGCAGGCGTACGTGGGCGATCTCGTCGAGCCCAAGCGGCGCGGCGAAGCGTTCGCGTACGTCGGCGCGGCGTTCGCCGCGGGCTTCGTGTTCGGCCCGGCGACGGGCGGCTGGCTCGCCGGCCGCTACGGCTTCGCGGTGCCGTTCCTGGTCGCGGCCGCGCTGCAAGTGGTCACGCTCGTGCTGACCATCGTGATGCTGCCGGAATCGCGCGGCAAAGCGCCCGCCGACGCCGCAAGCGCCGTCGGGCTCCGCGACATCATTGCATCGCTGGCCGACAAAGCGGTAGCGCCGGTGTTGCGGCTGCGGCTCGTGTACACGCTGGGCATGTACGGCTGGTTCGCATCGATGACGCTGATCTTGCACCAGCAGCTCGGCTGGGACGTCGCCCAGACGTCGTACGTGTTCGCGTCGTTCGGCATCCTCCAGGTTACGCTGCAGGTGTCGGTGATCGGCCGGCTCGTGGACGCGATGGGCAACCGGGCCGCGACGAACCTCGGGCTGGGTCTGTGCGTCGGCGCGTTCGCGCTGGTTCCGTTCGCCACGACGTTCGCGCTCGCGGCGGTGCTTCTGCTGCTGTTCGGCATGGGCATCAGCGTGGTCAACGCCGCGTTCCCGGCGCTCGCCTCGGAGGTTTCGCCCGACGACCGCCGCGGCACGGTGCTGGGGGTCGTCTCCGGCCTCGACAGCCTCGCCGGCTTCGTGATGCCGCCGGTCGTGACGGGCGTGCTGGGGGCGTTCGGGGTCGCCCCGGCGGCGGCGATCATCACCGCCCTGGTCGCGAGCGCCTTTCTGATGGGGATTCTCCAGGCGCGGCGCGCCGCGGTGACGGCCGCCTAAATTGGATCGAACGCTCGCCCGATACTCGATAGTACCTGCTCTCTCGCATCGCCAGGACGGCGGTGTCGCGTGCGGTTCGTGGACCAGCCCGCGACAGCAAAGGAATTGCTCGCTTGAAACGCCTTCTCGCCGCGACCATTCTGGCTGCCGGGCTCATCGCCTCGGCGCCCTGCGCGCGTGCTTCCACGACGACCACCGGCGGAGCGCAGCTGCAGTGGAAAGCCTCCGCGAGCCTGACGCTGGCGATCGTCACGCAGTACAGCGGCGCCTTCGCGCAGGGGAACGCCGTGCCGACCCTGTTGCCGAGCATCGCGGGCGTCTGCGCCGGCGGCCCAGCCGAGGCCAACTTCACGCTGAGCTTCGGGTCCTTGAACTACAAGCCGGGCACGTCGACGGCGTGCCTCTACAAAAACGCCCTCGCCGTATCCGTCCAGAGCAACGACGCGAGCGGTTTCGTCGTCAACGAATACATGGACGCCGCACCCAGCGTCGGGGTGGGCTTTTGCGCGTTCCCGAACGGTGCCGCATCGTTCCCGATCGCGCCGGCGATCGGCCCCGTTCCGGCGTCGACGCAGAGCGGAAATCCCGCCGCGGGCACGTACGCGGGCAACGTCCTGAGCAGCTGCGCGGGAAGCGGCCGGGTGATTCCCACCGGGTCGGGCGGCGCTTCGAGCGGCGGCTCCGTACCGGGGAACCCGGGGACGCCGGGGCTCGAGTTCTATTCGCCCTCGGCCACCGCCCTCACGATCATGTCGATGGCAGGGCCGACCCTGAGCGGCGGGGCGATCGTTTCGATGTACGCCGCCGAGGACATCCAAGTCAACTTGGGCCCGGGCGCGAATTCGCTGAACAGCGGCGTTTCGTACCTGACCATCCAGCTCGTCCCCAACTGACCCCGCTTCCCGCCGCCCGGTGCGCCCGATGATGCGGTTCTTCGGGCGCACCATCCGGCGCTGGCGCGCCGGCCCCGAACTGCGCGTCGCCGAGGACATCCGCTTCAACGCCGTGCCGCGCACGATCGAGCTGCGCAGCCCCGCGTTCGCGTTCGGCGAGAAGCTGCCGTTGAAAGGTTCGCCGCCGCTGGAGTGGAGCGGCGTACCGCCGGAAGCGCTGACGCTGGTCATGGTCGTCGAAGACGTCGACGTGCCGTTTCCGCGCCCGCTCACGCATGCCGTCGCGTACGAAATTTCGCCGGCGACGACGTCGCTGGAAGCGAACGCGCTCGACGGCAAGCACGACGGCGTGACGATGGGTTACAACGGCGGCAGCGGCTTGTACTACATCTCGCCGTCACCGATCCCGGGACACGGTCCGCATCGCTACATCTTCACGATGCTCGCGGTCGACTTCGTGCCGCGCTTCGATCAGCCGCCGACGCGCGGCCGATTGCTCGACGCGGTCGCCGGCCACGTACGCGCGCTGGGCGAGCTGATGGGCACCGCCGAGCGTTAGACGGTTACCCAGCCCGCGCCCGTCGCGATCGCGATCGCCTCGCGCCGGCCGCTGCAGTTGAGCTTGCGGCAGATCGAGCGAATGTGCGTGTCGACGGTTTGCGGGCTCCGCCCCGTGCGCGCCGCGACGTCTTTGGTGCTCGCGCCCTTCGCGAGCAGCTGCAAGATCTCGCGCTCCGAGGGCGTGAGCTGCGCGTAGCCGGGCTCGTCACCGCGCCCGACCGGCAGTGCGGCCAGCAGCCGCGCCATGCCGCCGAAGTGTTCCGCGCGCAAACGTTCGAGCGCGGCGGCCAGCGTCGCCGGCTCCGCCTGCGCAAGCTGCACGCGCTCCATCGCGCGCACCGCGTGCGCGAACGCGCGCAGCCGGCGCATCTGCGGCGTCGACAGCTTCTCCGCTTCGGCCAGCGAACGATGCGCGGCCGACGAGTGCCCGCGCACGAGCTCCGCGACCGCAACGATGAGGTGCGAGCGCACGATGCGCAGCGACGGGCGCGTGCAGCGGTCGAGCGCCGCGACGGCGTCGCGCAGCGCCTCGTCGCCTTCGGCGTGCAATCCGGCCGCGAACGCGTAGAGCGCGATCTCCGCGCCGCGTAACGCGCGCCGCTCGTCGCTCGTCTGCGCCTGCGCCGTTCCGGCCATCTCCTCGAATGCGCGCCGGAAATCGCCTTCCCACGCGTAGCGCATCGCGCGCGCCGGCAGCAGGCCTTGCGTGCGCGCGACCGCCGGCACCGCGCGGTCGTCGAGCTCGCGCTCGATGCGCTCCATCGCCGCTTCGTCGCCGCGCTCCACTTCGATCGCGTACGACGCGATCAGGCCGAACACGCGCGCTTGGCGGCTCGCACCCTTGCGCGCCGACTCTTCGAGCTTGTCCAAGATCGCGAGCGTGCCGATCGGGTCATCGTCCTCGTCGTTGGTGACCGTGTAGAGCACGCTGTACGCGCGGGCGGCGACTTCGTAGAGGCCGTGCGCGGTCGCCAGCTCGACGGCGAGCGTCGCGTACGTGTGCACGCGCTCGTGCGTCGGCGCGAACTGGTACACGAACGCGGCTTGCTGGTAAAGGCGCGCGCGCACGTCGTCGCCGAGCGGCTCGAGCAGATCGAGCGCGCGCCGGATCGTCACGAAAGCGTCGTCGACGCGCGACGCGCGCACGTACGCGGTCGCGAGCGTGCCGAGCATCGGCACGCGCAGCGCGAGCGGCAGCGCCTCGTCGCGCGCGTACGGTTCGAGCAGCTCGACGCACGGAAGATCTTGACGCACGAGCTCGATCGCGTAGCGGTGGACGAGCGCGATGCGCAGTTCGAGCTCGGTCGCGCGCTCGATCGCCGCGACGAAGCCGCGCTCGGCGACGTCGAAGCGCCCGCGGTTCGCGTCGAGCATCGCGCGCACGCCGATGACGGCCGCGTTCGCGGCGCGGTCGGCGGGGATCGCTTCGAGCGCGGCGGCGACGGTCTCGCCTTCGCCGCGCTCCAGCAACGCGATGCCGCCGTGCTCGATCACGCGCACGATGGGGTCGAGCGCGCCCACTTTCGTATACAGCGCCAGCGCGCTCGCGTCGCCGCCGCGCCGCTTCTCGAGCACGTCGCCGGCCGCGACGTGAGCGTCGAACCATTCCGTGGCGCCCGTCCGCCGCAGCTCGCGTTCCAAGAACTCCCGGAACAGGTCGTGATAGCGGTACTCCGTCGGCGTCGTCGTGTTCAGAAACGCGACACTGCGGCGCAGCTCGGCGAGAAACTCCGGCGTCGCGCCGAACGCTTCGGCGATCGGCACGTCGAACGTTGTGAACACGCTCGTGCGCATCAGGAACCGTTGCTGCGCGCGATCGAGTCCCGCGAACACCTGCTCGGCGAGATAGCGGTACACCATCTCGCGCGTTCCGCTCGCCGCCGCGCGCAGATCCGCCGCGTGCGTGCGGGTGCGCAGCGCGATCGAGAGCGCGATCGGCCAGCCCGCGGTGAGCTCGCGCAGCGCTTCGACCTCGGCGGGATCGGCGCTCGCGTCGGAATCGTCCGCGGTCGCGAGCGCTTCCTCCGCCGTGAAGCGGAGATCGTCTTCGCCGATCGGCAGGTCCATGCGGCCGTAGCCGATCCACGACGCAATGGGCAAGCCGGCGTCGGACCGCGTCGCAATGATCCAGCGGATGCGGTCGCCGGTGCGTTCGACGAGGTCGACCAGCACGCGCACCGCATCGGGATCGGCCGCTGCGTAATGCAGATCGTCGACGACGATCGTGCAGACCGTGCGCTTGAGGTGTTCGCCGAACCAGTCACCGAGCTCGCGCACGGGATCGGTGACGGCCATCAGCCGCTGCTGCATCGCCGGGAACGCGGCCGCCGCCGTTTCGGCGACGGGCTTGAGCGCGGCGCTGAGCCCATGCGCGAACGCCGTCAGCGTGCCGTGCTCGCGGGCGACGTCATACCGCACCGCGTCCACGCGCGCGGTCTGAATGAAATCGCGCAGCGCGACGCTCTTGCCGAAGCCGGCCGGCGCGACGATGAGCGTGACCGGGAAGCGGGCGGCCCGGGCCAATCTGTCGTTGACCCGCGCCCGCAAAAGGCGGGTCGCGAAGATGTGATCCAGGTTCGCCGGTTGGTCGCCGTGCATCCCCCAAACGGTGGGTATAGATCGGCGGAAGCAGCCGTGCCCCTGAAGGAGCTTCCTGCCGAAGATGCCCGACCGCCGCTCGACCAACCCCGTAGCCCGCGCGCTGACGATCCTCACGATCGCGACGCTTTCCGCGTGCTCGGGCGCCGGCACGCTGCCGGCGCAAGTGCACTCGGCGATCGCGCCGCAGTCGCATCGGGCGTCCGACGTCGCCGTGGCGCAGCCGGGCGACACCATGCAGGGGCTGCCGGGCGACACCATGCAGGGGCTCCCGGGCGATACCGCCGTCGGCATGCCGGGCGACAACATGCAGGGCCTCCCGGGCGACACCATGCAGGGCTTGCCCGGCGAGAACATGCAGGGTCTCCCCGGCGACAACATGCAGGGCTTGCCCGGCGAGAACATGCAGGGGCTGCCGGGCGCGACCTTCGGCTGCCCGGGCGTGCCGCCGGCAGGCAGCGCGAAGTGCACGATCGCCGTCAACCAGAACGTGCCCCCGGTCCCCGATGCGAACCTGTCCCCCGCGTTCATCCCGGGCTTGCACCCGGCGGATCTCCAAGCCGCGTACAGCCTGCCCACGCAGAACGCCGGCCAAGTGGTCGCGATCGTCGACGCCTTCGACTCGCCGGCCGCCGAGTCCGACCTCGCCGTGTACCGCTCGGCGTTCGGGCTGCCGCCGTGCACGACGAGCAACGGCTGCTTCCGCAAGGTGGATCAACGCGGCGGCACCGCGTACCCGCAGCCCAACACCGGCTGGGCGCAAGAGATCGCGCTCGACCTCGACATGGTCTCGGCCGTGTGCCCGCGCTGCTCGATCCTGCTGGTCGAGTCCAATTCCGCGCTGATGGACGACCTCGGCGCCGGCGTCGACACCGCCGTTGCGCTGGGCGCGAAGATCGTCAGCAACAGCTACTACGCGCCCGAATGGTCGGGCGAGAGCGCCGAAGAGGTGCACTACCGCCACCCTGGCGTCGCGCTGACCGCGAGCTCGGGCGACCGCGGGTATCCGTCGTATCCGGCCACCTCGGCATGGGTCACGGCCGTCGGCGGAACGTCGCTCGCGCGCAGCGGCGGCTCGTGGAACGAAACCGCGTGGAAGTACGCCGGCCACGGCTGCAGCACGTACGTCTCCCGGCCGTCCTGGCAAAGCGTCTCGTGCAAGAAACGCTCCGGCGTGGACGTCGCGGCGGTCGCCGACCCGCAGACCGGCGTGTCGGTATTCGACACGGCCGCGGGCGGCTGGCTCGTGGCGGGCGGCACCAGCGTCGGCGCCCCGCTCATCGCGGCGGCCTACGCGCTGTCGGGCACGCCCGCCGGACCGTGGTACTCGTACTCCTACGCGCGTCGCGCCTTCTTCCACCCCCTCACGACGGCGGGCCGCTACACGCTCGCGACCGGCCTGGGCTCACCCAACGGCGTCGGCGGCCTCTAACCGCTCGCCGCGGGCGACGATCCGCATTCTCTGGTAGAATGGGGCATGAGCCGCGCTTTCACCAAAGAGCGCGACGACGCGCCCGAACCTGAGATCGTCGCGCCGGCACGCACCGGACCCAACCACCTCACCCCCGCAGGGTTGGAACAATTGCGCGCGCGGTTCGATGCCGCGCAAGATCCGCGCGAGCGCGAGCGGCTCCAGCACAGCCTGGACGCCGCGGTCGTGATCGAGCCGCCCGAAGACCGCAGCGTCATCGCGTTCGGCGCGACGGTCGTGGTGACCGACAGCTCGCGCAAGCAGCAAACGTACACCCTGGTCGGCGAGGAAGAAGCCGACGTCAAGGCCGGTCGAATCGGTTCCACCTCGCCGCTCGGCGAAGCGCTCATCGGCGCGCGCGCCGGCGACCACGTCGTGTGGCACCGTCCCGCCGGGGATCGCAAGCTCACGGTGAAATCGGTCACGTACGCGTAGCGCGCGTGCGCGTCAGATGTGAGAAGATCGTGAAGCCGCGACGCCGCTGATTTCAAGCACGTTTCATGTCGCGCACCGATACTGCGCGCATGAAGAACACATCGCTCGCAATCGGGCTGATCGTGTCGTCGTTGCTAGCCGGTTGCGGCGGCGGTGGCGGAACGTCGGCTGCTCCAAACACCTCGTCGCCGGGCGCGACGATCACACCGACCGCCGTGTTGTCGACCGCGTCGATCAACGGCGGCCCCGCATTCGTGACGTCGGCGAACATGCCGGTGTACGTCTTTGACGGTGACACCGTCGCGAACTCGTCGACGTGCACGAGCACGTGTCTGTCGACGTGGCCGTCGGTCGCGCCGCCGAGCGGAAAAACCCTGACGACGCCGTGGGGACAGTTCACCCGCGCGGACAACGCGTCGCTGCAGCTCAGCGTCAACGGCCACGCGCTGTACACGTTCGTCAGCGATTCGCCGGGCGTCGCGCGCGGCGACAACGTCGAAAGCTTCCACCTCGCGCGGCCGGCCGACACCGCCGGCGACCCGGGCACGGGCAACGGCGGCAACACCGGACCGTACGGATAAACGCACGAGGCCAAGCCGGCGCGCCTGCGTGGCGCGCCGGCTTGGCGGTCGGGTCTAGATGTCGCCGCTTTCGATCAGGGCTAGGCCGCGCTCCACGATCGCGTTCACCGCTTCGCCCATGTCTTTGAAACGCTCGTCGTGGGTTTGGCCGCGAACGTAGCGGATGTAGATCTGCTGGAGAATCACCGCGAAGCGGAACACGTTGAACACGACGTACCAGTGCAAGTCGCCGATGTCCGCGCCGGATTTGCGCGCGTAGCGTTCCGCCGCTTCGCGGCGCGTCATGAAGCCGTCGTGCCACGTGGGCATGCGCCCGTGGAGCTGCTCGCCGCCGTCGTTTTTCTCACCCCAGAGCGCGAGCAATTCGCCGAAGTCCATCAGCGGCTCGCCGCGCGTGCACATGTCCCAATCCAGCACCGCGACCGGCTTCGCCGGGTTCTGCGCGTCGAGCAGCGTGTTGTCCAGCTTGTAGTCGTTATGCAGCAGCGCCGTGCGCTTCGCGGCCGGAATGGTTTGGCGCAGCCAGCCGGTGAACGGCTCCGCGGCTCCGACGTCGGGCGTGAGCGCGTTGTGCCAGCGCTCGATCCAGCCGTACACTTGGCGTTCGATGTAGCCGTCGGGTTTGCCGAGCTCGCCCAAGCCGACGCTCGCGGGATCCACGCCGTGAAGCGTCGCGAGGTTGTCGACGAGCGACTCGCCGACGCCGCGCAGCACGTCGGGCCGGTCGCGCCACGGCGCCGGAATGTCGCGCCGGAACGCGATGCCGTGACGCCGTTCCATCACGAAGAAGTCCGCGCCGATCACGTCGTGGTCCGTGCACAGCAGATACGCTTGCGGCGCGAGCGGGTAGCCGGGGTTGAGCGTGGAGAGCACGCGGTACTCACGGCGCATGTCGTGCGCGCCCGGGGCGACGGGACCCAGCGGCGGGCGCCGCAGCACCCACTCGCGTTCGCCGAAACGGATCAGGTACGTGAGGTTCGCATGGCCGCCGCCGAACTGGCGCAGCTCCAGTGGCCCGGCCGCGCCGTCGAGGTGCTCGCGCAGATACGGCTCGAGCCGCGCGGTGTCGACCTGCTCTTCGGCGCGGACCTCGATCGTATCGTCGTCGCGCGCGATCATCGGCGCTGACGCGAGGGGATCGCGGCGAGGTGCGCGGTTTCGTTCGCGCTCATCAGCAGCCGCCGGCCGCCGCCGATGCGCAGCACCGACACCGACGCGTTCGCAAGCGGGAACAAGAAATCGTGATCGCTCGACGCGATCGCGCCGAGCGCGGCGTTGATCGCGCCCGCGTGCGACACGACGGCGACGCGTCCGCCCGGAGGCCGTGCAGCGAGCGCGTCGAGCGCGCCGAGCATGCGCGCGCGCACGCTCGCGGACAATTCGGTGCCGTCGATGCCTTTCCACGAGCCGTCGCGCATCGCGATCATCGCCAGCCACGCGAGCCGGTCGCGCAACGCCATCGCGTCGCCGGTCGGGCCGATGGCGATCTCGCGCACGCCCGGCTCGTCGATCACGCCGACGCCCGCGGCGGCGGCGATGGCGGCGGCCGTTTCGCGCGCGCGCCGGATCGGGCTCGAATACACCGCGGCGAGCTGCAGCTCCGCGCAGCGCTCCGCGACCGCTTCGGCTTGCGCGCGACCGCGCGTGCTCAGCGGATGCGCCTCGTAGTCGTCGTACACGGTGAACGCTTCGTCGGACTCCGGCACGGCGTCGGCGTGGCGCACTACGTGCAACTCGGCGGCGCCGCGCCGCAGGCTCAGCTCCAGCGAGTCGAGCGGATCGACCCGGCTCACCCCTTCTGCAGCTCGAACTTCGCGATGGAGCGCAGATGCACTTCGTCGGGTCCGTCGACCAGCCGCAGCGTGCGCGCGTGCGCGTATGCCGCCGCGAGGTGCTGGTCGCTGCTCACGCCGGCGGCGCCGAACGCCTGGATCGCGCGGTCGACCACGCGGCACGCCATGTTCGCCGCCGCGACCTTGACCATCGCGAGCTCGTTGCGCGCGACCTTGTTGCCGAACGCGTCGAGCTTCTCGGCCGCGTTGTACACGAGCAGGCGCGTCTGATCGATCTCGATGCGGCACTCGGCGATCCACTGCATGATGACACCTTGCTCGGAAAGAGGCCGGCCGAACGCCGTGCGTTCCTTCACGCGCTTGACCATCGATTCGAGCGCGCGCTCCGCCAGGCCGATCGCGCGCATGCAGTGATGGATGCGCCCCGGACCGAGCCGGCCTTGCGCGATCTCGAAGCCGCGGCCTTCCGCGACCAGCACGTCGTCGGCCGGGATGCGAACGTTGTCGAAGTTGATCTCGGCGTGGCCGTGCGGCGCGTGATCGTAACCGAACACGGACAGGGTGCGCAGCACCGTGACGCCGGGCGCGTCGATCGGCACCACGGCCATCGTGTGCTGGCGGTGCGGCGGGGCGCTGGGGTTCGAGCGCCCCATGAAGATCAGCACTTTGCAGCGCGGGTGACCGGCGCCCGACGTCCACCACTTGCGCCCGTTGATCACGTAGTCGTCGCCCTTGCGCACGATCTCCGCACTGATGTTCGTCGCGTCCGACGACGCGACGGCGGGCTCCGTCATCGAGAAGCCCGAGCGAATCTTCGCATCGAGCAGCGGCCGCAGCCAGCGCTCCTTGTGCGCGTCGCTGCCGTAGCGCGCGAACACTTCCATGTTGCCCGTGTCGGGCGCGCTGCAGTTGAACACTTCGGGCGCGATCTCCGAGCGGCCCATCACCTCGCACAGCGGCGCGTACTCGCGGTTGGTGAGGCCCGCACCCCATTCGGGCTCCGGCAGGAACAGGTTCCACAATCCGACCGCGCGCGCTTTGGCTTGCAGCTCGTCCATGACGGGCGGCTGCGCCCAGGGCGTCGGCCCGCTGCGGAGCTGCTCGTGGTAGACGTGCTCGTTCGGGTAGACGTCGGACTCCATGAACGCTTGTAGGCGTTCGTGCAGGGCCGAGGCGGGCGCGGCGGTCGTGGTCGTCATCCGCCTGGCTTCGCGGGCGCGGGGCCCGCATCCGCCGCGCGGCCGGGCGGGTATGATCCAAGGTGCTTCCGACCACGACGGCCGCCGAACGCAAGGCGGAGCGCAAGGCGAACCCGCCGCTGGCGCTGATCACGCTGACCGTCATGCTCGGGCTGATCATGGCGATCATCGACGCGTCCATCGTCAACGTGGCGCTCAACGACATGGCCGGCAACCTCGGCTCGTCGGTCGACGAGATCGGCTGGGTGGCCACCGGCTACATCCTCGCCACCGTCATCGTCATGCCGCTCAACGGCTGGCTGACGGCGCGCTTCGGCCGGCGCAACTTCTACGCCGCGTGCGTGGCGCTGTTCACGATCGCGTCGATCATGTGCGGGACGGCAACTAACGTGTGGCAGCTCGTGGCCTACCGCATCCTGCAAGGCTTGGGCGGCGGCGCATTGCAGCCGACGGCGCAGGCGATTCTGTTCGAGTCGTATCCGCCGGAAAAGCGTGCCGGCGCGATGGCGATCTTCGGTTTGGGCGCGATGGTCGGCCCCGCGCTGGGCCCGACGCTGGGCGGCGTGATCGTGGACAACTACAGCTGGCCTTTGATTTTCTACATCAACATCCCGATCGGGATCGTCGCGTTCGTCATGACGCTGCTCTACATTCGCGATCCCGCGTATCTCAAGCGCGACAAGTCGCCGGTCGACGTGTTCGGGCTGGTGCTGCTGACGGCCGGGGTCGCGTCGGTGCAGTACGTGCTCGAGCGCGGGCAGCGCGAGGACTGGTTCTCGTCGACCACCATCGTTATCCTGACCGCCGTCGCCGTGGTGTCGCTGGTTGTGTTCTGCTGGCGCGAGTGGCACGACCCGCGCCCGCTCGTCGATCTGAAAGTGTTCAAGTCGCGCGCGTTCAGCGCCGGCAACGTCATCGGCATCATCACCGGGTTCGGCCTGTTCGGCACGGCGCTCGTGCTGCCGCTGTTCCTGCAGAACGTGCTCGGCTTCACGGCGACCGAGACGGGGCTCGTGCTGTTGCCGGGCGCGATCGCGACCGCGGTGAGCATGCCGATCGCGTCGCGTCTGACGCATCACGTCGACGGCCGCGCGATGATCGCGTTCGGGCTGCTGCTCTTTGCCGGCAGTGCGTGGTGGATGGGCGGCATCAACCAGAACTCCGGCTACTGGGACGTGTTCTGGCCGCGCGCGCTGCAGGGGTTCGCGCTCGGCTTTTTGTTCGTGCCGCTCTCGACGGCGACGCTCGGCGAGATCGCGCGCGAACGCATGGCGAACGCGACCGGTATCTACACGCTCGTGCGCCAGCTCGGCGGGTCGCTCGGGATCGCGATCCTGCAGTTTCTGCAGGTTCGCGATGCGGACAACGCGTACGCCGCGCTCGCGTCGGGCGTCACGCCGGCGAACCCGAACGTGGCCCAGTATCTGCGCGACTTGCACGGCACCGCGGCGCAGCTCTACCAGATCGTGATGCTCAACGCGACGGTGATCTCGTACGACATGGTGCTGAGGCTGTGCGGCATCGTGTTCGTGCTGTCGATCCCGCTCGTGATGCTGCTGACCTGGCGCAAGACTGCCGCGAACGGGCCCGCCGCTGCCGTATCGGTGGAATAGCGCAGGAACCCGCGCCGCGCGCAGCAGAGTCGGGCGCATGCGTTCTCTCGCCGCGCCGCTCGCCGCCCTCGCGCTGATCGCTGCGGCGCCTGCGCCGCCGTCCGGCGACGTGCCTTCCTTCGACTACATGGCCGGGTCGACGACGTGCAGCGGGCCGAAGCAGGCTGGCCCTGCGGGCGCGCCGGTGACGATCGCCGGCGCGCGCGGGCCCGCGCCGATGGCCGCGGTACTGGTCGCACCGAATGCGGCGCCGAAGAACGCGCCGGCCGTGCTGTGGGTCCATTGGCTGGGTGAGGTCGCGACGACGAACCACACCGAGTTCATGAGCGACGCGCAGGCGCTCGCGCAACGCGGCGTGGTGTCGCTGCTGGTCGACATGCCGTGGTCGCAGGCGAAGTGGTTTACCGACCTGCGCGCACCCGACGACGACTACGCGGCGACGATCGCGCAGATCGTTTCGCTGCGCCGCGCGCTCGACTGTCTGGGCGCGGTGCCCGGCGTCGACAAGACGCGCATCGCGTACGTCGGTCACGACTTCGGCGCGATGGACGGCGCGTTGCTGCTGGCCGCCGACGACCGGCCCGCATACGTGGTGCTGATGGCGCCGACGCTGTCGTACTGGGAGTGGTATCTCCTGGGCAAACAGCCTGCCGATCCCGCGGCGTACGTCGCGCGGATGAGCGCGTTCGACCTGCCGGGCTGGCTCGCGCGCGGCAAGCAGAAGGCGACGCTGCTCCAATTCGGCCAGAACGACGAGTACGTGTCGCAAGCGACGGGCATCGCGTTGCGCAACGCGGTCCCCAACCGCGACCGCACGTTCAAAGCGTACAAGCTCGACCACGCGCTCGACGACGTGACCGTGCACGACGACCGGATAAGCTGGCTCGCTGCGCACCTCGGCGTGTAGCGGAATTCAAGAGCCGGTTGTGTCAGTGCTGACCGTCTCACCAAGACTAGCCATGCCCACGCCGCGCGTGATAGACTGGCGCGACCTCTTTTGATCGTTCCCGCAAGACCGCTCGACGACGACGAGCTCCTTCGGTTCAGCGCCGCCAACCCGGGTTGGCACATCGAGCGCGAGCCCGACGGATCGCTCAACGTGAGTCCCACCTCCTACCGTAACGCGATTCGCGCGTTCGAGGCTGCGCGTCAACTGCACGAATGGGGTGCAGACCGGGGCATCGCGGCTTCGGCGGACGGCGGCGTGACGCTGCCGGACAAAGCGGTGCGCGCTCCCGATGCCTCGTGGATCTCGTTCGAGCGCTGGCACGCTCTCGGCGAGGCGCAGCGCAAG
>JAXDMA010000226.1:0-3596 GCA_034666305.1 Vulcanimicrobiota bacterium | reverse complement strand
CGCTCGAAGAGCTGCGCGATGCGTTCGCCGACGACGGTTCCCATCGTTCCGCCGCGGAAGTTGAAATCCATGACGCCGAGGGCGACCGGGTAGCCGCCGATGGACGCGAAGCCGCACATGACGCCTTCGGTGAGCTTGGACTTCTCACGATCGCGCTCGAGCTTCTGCGTGTACGGCACTTTATCAGCCCAGCCGAGCGGATCGCCCGGCATCAAGTCGCCGCCGATCTCCACGAAGTCCGCGTCGACCAGCTGCGAGATGCGGTCGAACGCGTGCATGCGGAAATGATGGCTGCACGTGGGGCACACCCACATGTTCGCGGCGAGATCCGGCCGGTAGATCATCGCGCTGCACTTGGGACATTTCGTCCACTGCGCCGCCTGGTCGGCCGCGATCGGGGTCGCGCGCCGCAGCCGCAGCCACTCCGGCATCGGCACTAGCGTTTGCCTCGCAGGCGGGCGCCGTAGATGCGGGCGAGCTGCTTGAGGTAGTTGAGGATCTCGCTTTGGTTGAGCTTCGACTCGCCGGCGACCCGGTCGGTGAACACGTACGGCACCTCGAGCGCGCGGCCGTAATGCGCCTTCGCCATCACTTCGAGCCCGATCTTGAAGCCGATCGGGTCGAGCTCGATGCCGTCGAGCGCATCGCGCTTGACCAAAAAATATCCCGACGTGATGTCCTTGATCGGGACCAGCGGCTGCGCGAGCGCGATGGCGACGCGCGAGGTTATGATGCGGCGCTTGGGCCAGTTCTCGATTCCGCCGCCGGGGACGTAGCGCGAGCCGACCGCCAGCCCGTAGCCGCCGTCGCCGAGCGCGCGCACCATGCGCGGCAGGATGGAGGCGTCGTGCGAGAAGTCCGCGTCCATCGCGCCGAGCGCGGTCGACTCGGGCCGCGCGAACTTCCAGCCGTCGATCACGCCGGACGACAGTCCCATCTTGCCGGGACGGTGCAGACACCGTACCGGGAAGCCTTCGCTCTCGAGCCGGTCGACGATCGCGCCGGTGCCGTCGGGGGAGTTGTCGTCGACCACGACGATCTCGCCGTCGAGGTCGTTCGCGGCGAACACGTCGCGCAGCGTCGTGACGAGCTTCTCGATCCCGCCCGCTTCGTTGTACGTCGGGACGACGATCGAGAATTTCAGCCGCGTCGCGGCGGGCGCGGACGTCACGGCAGCTGCTTCATCGTCGGAAAGTTCGCGGGGTCGAACGGCGCGAGGTCCGCGTACTGATCGGCTTCCTGGCGAATGAGCTGCACGCCCTCGTCGGTGACGCTCAGAATCTCCGTGCTGGGAACGGCGACGGTTTCGCCCGCGCGTGCGTCCCAGCTGACGATCACGAGATCGGCGCTGCGCGAATCACCCTCCGCATAGACCGCACGCACCACGCCGACGCGGGTGGTGCCGGCGAACACGGGGGTACCGGGATCGAGTGCTTCGAGGGTGCGTGCCATGGTCGAACCAGAGTTGTACGCCGCGATCACGTCTTGCTCCGCTCGCTTTGATCCAGCGCAGCGAGGGCGCGCAGTAGCGCTTCCTTCGCGTCGGACCGTCCCCGGAAATGGCGCTCAAGCGATTCGTTGAGGACCGCGTTCATGCTCTTGCGTTCGGACTCCGACCGTCGTTTCAGCTCGTCGTACACATGGTCGTCCAGGCGCGCTGGAAACGCACGCATGGTCGGCTCATGATACCACGGTGATATCATAGACGCAAGCGCAGCCCGCGCTTCGCGCACCGGGTCGTAGCGTCTCGTGAAGCCGCGGGTCGCCGTCGAATGGATTGCGCTGGTCGCCGCGGCAGCGGCCGGCGCGTTCGCGTTGGGGCAAATCGGCGTGCCCGCACCCTGGCTGACCGCGCCGCTGGTCGTCGCCATCGCGGCGTCGGTCGGCGGCCTGGTCGAGCTGCGCGTCCCGCCGCGCATCTTCGTCGCAGCGCAGGCGGCGATCGGGATGCTGATCGCCCAAATGTTCACGCCGCCGGTCGTCGCTTCGATCGCCCGCTCGTGGGCGGTGATGGGCGCGGTCGTCGCGTCGACGATCGTCGCCGCGGCGATCGCGGGCTGGATCCTGGCGCGTTTCACGTCGATCCCCGCGCCGACCGCGGCCTGGGGCTCCGCCCCGGGCGGTGCGTCCGCGATGATCGCGATGAGCGCCGGCTACGGCGCCGACCCGCGCATCGTCGCATTCATGCAGTATCTGCGCGTGACGATCGTCGTGCTGTCCGCCTCCGCCGTGGCCCGCGTGCTGCTGCCGCACGGCGTTCACCCCCACGCCCCTGGTAGCACAGCGTTCGAACCGCTGAGCCTCGCCGAAACCGCCGTCGTCGCGGCGCTCGGCGCCTGGGGTGCGTTGCGGCTGAAAGTTCCCGCCGGCGCGCTGCTCGGCCCGATGGTGCTGGGCGCCGTACTGCACGGGACGGGGCTCGTGCGAATCGCGGTCCCCGCGGCGGTGCTCGACGGCGCGTACGTCGCGATCGGCCTCGCGATCGGCTTGCTCTACACGCGCGCGACCGTGCGCTACGCGCTGCGCGTTCTGCCGCAGCTCGTCGCGTCGACCATCGTCCTGATCGTGCTGTGCTGCGCATCCGCTGCGCTCTTGGTCGCGACGATCCACGTCGACGCGTTGACCGCGTACCTCGCGACGACGCCGGGCGGGCTCGACTCCGTGACGGTGATCGCGCTGGGCAGCGGCGCGAACGCACCGCTGGTCCTGGCCGTCCAAGCGCTGCGCATGGTCGTCGTGGTCGTCACCGGTCCGGCGGTCGCAAAGCTGATCGCGCGCGTCGCGTAGAAGGGCCGCTCATGAGCACAACCTCACAGCCGGCCGAACCGGTGGCTTCCCCCGGCGCGACGCGTGTCGGCGTCGTCGGCGTGGGTCGCATGGGCGCGAACATCGCGCGCCGGTTGCGCGACGCCGGGTACACCGTCGCCGCCGTCGCCGACGCTTCGCGCGACCGCGCGCTGGAGCTCGCCGGGGACGTGTCGGCGCAGGTTCCCGATTCGCTCGCCGGCGTCACGGCGGCATGCGACGTCGTGCTCACCGTCGTCACCGACGACGCGGCGATGCGCGCGATCTTCGCGCGCGACGGCGATTCGCTGCTGCGCGGTGCGCGCGGGAAGATCTTCGTGAACTGCGCGACGATCACGCCCGACGTGCACGTCGAGGTGGATGCGCTCGTGCGCGAAGCCGGTGCGACCGCCGTCGAAGCGTGCATGGCAAGCTCGATCCCGCAGGCGCGCGAAGGCAAGCTCTACCTCATCTGCGGCGGCGACGAGGACGCGTTCGCGCGGGTGAAGCCGTTGCTCGAAGCGATGAGCATCTCGCTGCGGTGGGTCGGCGGGCCGGGCCGCGCCGCGCAAGTAAAAGCGCTCGTCAACATGCTGATGAACATCAATACCGCCGGGTTGGCCGAAGCGCTCGGGCTCGGCGCCGCGCTCGGGATCGATCTGGGCACGCTGCAGGACGTATTCGCGCACACCGGCGCGAACTCGCGCGTGCTGGAAACGGACGGCGCCGACATGGTCGCGCGCGAGCACGACGTATACTTCTCCGCCGCCCACGCCGCGAAAGACTCCGGCATCGCGCTCGCGCTCGGCGAG
>JAXDMA010000225.1:0-7204 GCA_034666305.1 Vulcanimicrobiota bacterium | reverse complement strand
GCGACCTCTTGCGAGAACGAGTCGCTCGCCGCGGTGATCGCAACCGTCTGCGCGGCCGGCTTCTGATGCTTGCCGATGTCGAGCACGCCTTCGAGGTAGCGCTTCGCGGGCGAGAGCACCGCGAACGTGTACTTGAAGCCTTGGCTGAAGATCTTCTCGGCGGCTCCGTTGCCTTCCACCATCGGGATCTTCTTGCGCTCGACCATCTGCGCGACGGTGAATGCCGTCCCCGAACCGTACGGGCCGAGGATGAAGTTGACGTGGTCCTGATCGATCAAGCGCTCCGCGAGCTGCGCCGCGGTCGCGGGCTTGGACTCGTCGTCATAGTACTTGATGTCGACCTTGTAGGTCTTACCGCCGACCTTGATCCCACCGTGTGCGTTGGTGTAGTTCTTCCAGAAGTCGTAGCCTTCTTGCGTCAGATGGCCCTCTTTGGTAAGCGAGCCCGTGAGCGAGACGGCGGAGCCGAACAGGATCGTGTCGCCGGCGGCGGCGACAGGGACGGTCGGCGCGGCGAGCGTCGCGCAAAGCGCGAGAACCGCGAGCGCGGCAAGAGGACGGAGTTTCATCGAATGCGGTCCTTCCGGCGGAACAAAACTGCACCCCGGATGCGCCCCGGCGGGAACGATTCCCTGTCAGAGCTGCCTTGGAAGCGCCGCTCGAAGCGATGCAGCGTACGCGCCTGCCTTGTCCGCGGCCTCGGCGCCGCGAAACCCGGCATACGAATCGACGAGCGCGCTCCCGACGACGACGCCGTCGGCAACGGCGCCAATCGCCGCCACGTGAGCCGGCGTCGAGATACCGAACCCGACGGCCAGTGGAAGCGTCGTCGACGGGCGCAACCGCTTGATTGCGCCGTCGATCCACGCGACGTCGGGCTCGCGCCGCGCGCCGGTGACACCGAGTCGCGAAACAAGGTATACGAAGCCGGTCGATGCGGCCGCAATGCGCGCCGCGCGCTCCGGCGGCGTGGTCGGCGCGATCAGCTGCGGGATCGCGAGCCCGGCCGCGCGCAGCGGCGGCGCGAACGCGTCGAGCTCTTCGAGCGGCACGTCAGGGACGATCGCGCCCACGGCGCCCGCGCCGGCCGCGTCGCGCGCGAAGCGCTCCGCGCCGTAGCGATCGACCGGGTTGACGTACGTGAAGAACAGGATCGGCGCGCAGCCGCGCCCGCCCGCTTTCGCGACGAGTGCGATCGAGTCGGCGAACTTGATGCCGCCGAGCAGCGCGCGCTGACCGGCCGCTGCAATCGTCGGGCCGTCAGCGAGCGGATCGCCGTACGGGATGCCGAGCTCGATGAGGTCGACACCCGCGCGCGTGAGCGCGTCAAGCACGGCGAGCGTGGTGTCGAGATCGGGATCGCCGGCGACGACGTAACCGATCAGCGCCGCGCGGCGTTCGGCGCGCGCGCGTGCGAACGCCGCGTCGATCCCGCCGCTCGCGATCACTGCAGAACCTCGGCTCCTTCGAGCGCCGCCACCGTGCGCACGTCCTTGTCGCCGCGACCGCTCAAGTTGACGAGCACGAGTCCGCCGACACCGCGCTCGGCGGCGAGCTGCTGCGCGAACGCGATCGCGTGCGACGACTCCAGCGCGGGCACGATCCCTTCGCGCCGCGCGGTGTGATGAAATGCGGCCAGCGCCTGCGTGTCGTCGATCGCGACGTAGCGCGCGCGCCCGCTGTCTTTGAGAAACGAATGCTCCGGGCCGACGCCCGGATAGTCCAGACCGGCGCTGATCGAATGCGTGTCGCGCACTTGGCCTTCATCGTCCTGCAGCACGTAGCTGCGCGACCCGTGCAGGATGCCGACGCTGCCGGCACCGAGCGACGCCGCGGTGTCGATCGCCTGCATGCCGTGACCGGCGGCTTCGACACCCCAGAGATTCACGTCCGCGTCGTCGACGAACGCCCGAAAGATGCCCATCGCGTTCGATCCGCCGCCGACACACGCGACCACGTCGCTGGGCAATCGGCCATAACGCTCGAGGATCTGCGCGCGCGCTTCGACGCCGATCACTTTCTGGAACTCGCGCACGAGGTACGGATACGGGTGCGCGCCGACGACGGAGCCGATCACGTAGAACGTGTCCTCGACGCGCGCGGCCCATTCGCGAAACGCTTCGTTCGTCGCGTCCTTGAGCGTGCGCGTGCCGCTCTCGACCGGATAGACCGTCGCGCCGAGCAGCTTCATCAAGTAGACGTTGAGCGCTTGGCGCTCCACGTCGACCGCGCCCATGTAGACGTCGACCTGCATGCCGAGCTTCGCGCCGATGGTCGCCGTCGCGACGCCGTGCTGCCCAGCGCCGGTCTCGGCGATCAAACGCCGCTTGCCCATGCGACGCGCGAGCAGCGCCTGGCCGACGGTGTTGTTGATCTTGTGGGCGCCGGTGTGGTTGGTGTCTTCGCGCTTGAAGACGATCGGCGCGTGCGGACCGTCGACCAGACGCTCCGCGTGGTAGATCGGCGACGGGCGGCCGACGTAATCACGCAGCAGCGCCTCGTATTCGGCCCAGAACGCCGGATCGGCGAACGCTTCTTTCGTCGCGGCTTCGAGCCGCGATAACGCCTCGACAAGCACCTCGGGCACGAACACCCCGCCGAAGCGACCAAAGTAGCCGCGCGCGTCCGGTGTCACGCGAGCTCCGCATCGGCGTCGCGGACGGCGCGGACGAACGCGCGGACTTTCTGTGGATCCTTCATGCCATTGGTTTCGACGCCGCTGCGCACGTCGACGGCATACGGCCGCACCTCGCGCACGCAATCGCCGACGTTCTCCGGCGTCAGCCCGCCGCTGATGACTAAACGCCGCTCGCGCGCGAGCTTGCGCGCGAGATCCCAGGCGAACGTGCGCCCGGTCCCGCCGCTGCGGCCGTCGTCACCGGCAGTGTCGAACATCCAGGTCGCGTGCTCGAACGGCTGCGCGAACCGCGCGAACTCGTCGGGATCGTACGCACGCCGCTGCGAGACATGAAACGCCTTGAGGTACGGACCGGCGGCGAACGCCTCGCACGCGTCGGCCGGCTCGTCGCCGTGGAACTGCGGTATCGCACCGGCTTTGAGCGCTTCGTCCACGAGCGACTCCGGCGGATCGACGAACACTGCGACGAGCGTTGTCAGCGCGGGGACCGATTGCGCGATGTCGCGGAAGCGCTCGAGCGAGATGCGTCGCTCCGACCGCTCGGCGAGAATGACGCCGACCGCGTCGGCGCCGGCGTCGACGGCGAGGGCCACGTCGGCGGCGCTGGTGCAGCCGCAGATTTTGACGCGCGTGTGCAATGCGTGCGTCAAACGGAGACCGCGGCGCCCTTGAGCGCGCGGATCGCCTGGCCTTTGTCGTCGGCGCGCATCAGCGACTCCCCCACGAGCACACCGCGCGCGCCCTGCGCGACGAGCCTGCGCACGTCGTCCTGCGACTTGACGCCGCTCTCGCTGATCACGACGGTCCCCGGAGGAACGAGCGGCAGCAGCTCCTCGGTGACGGCGAGGTCGGTTTCGAAGGTACGCAGGTTGCGGTTGTTGATCCCGAGCAGCGTTGCACCGGCGGCAAGCGCGCGCGCGAGCTCGTCCTCGGTGTGCACTTCGACGAGCACGTCGAGGTCGTAGCGGCGCGCTTCTTCCATGATCTCCGTGATGCAGCCGTCGGAAAGTCCGGCGACGATCGCGAGAATCGCGTCGGCGCCGTACGCGGCCGATTGCACCACCTCGTAGCGCGTGCTCAGGAAATCTTTGCGGAGGAGCGGTAGCGATGACGCGGCGCGCGCGACGTCGACGTATGCCAGCTCGCCGAGAAAATGATCGCTCTCGGTCAGCACGCTGATCGCGTCGGCGCCGGCCTGCTCGTACTCGCGCGCGATTGCGGCTGGATCGAGATGCGGCACGATGAGCCCCACCGACGGCGACGCACGCTTGATCTCGGCGACGATCGCCGGTCCACGGGCGGACGCGAGCGCCGCACGAAAGCCGCGGCGTCCGCTCCGGCCGCGTTCGGCGCGCTCGCGCAACGCGTCGAGCGGCTCGCGCGCTTCGTCAGCGGCGCGCACCGCCGCCTTCGCGGCGTATAACTTGGAGAGCATGTCCGTCATACCGTCACCGTGTCACCGCTTCTGAGCGCTTCCAGCGCCGCGTGCGCCCGGCCGGTCTCGACCGAGGTTCGTGCGCGCACCATTCCGTCGTGGACGTCGACCGCCTCACCCGCGACCACGAGCGCGAGCGCGGCGTTGAGCAGCACCAGGTCGGCGCGCGGGCTGCGTTCTCCACCGAGGATCGCGAGCACGGCGGCGGCGTTCATCACCGCGTCGCCGCCCCGAATCGCTTCGCGCGACGCGCGCACGCCGTAGTCAGACGGTTGCAACGTCCAATGGCGCACGCCGTCGCGATCGAATTGCACGACGTCCGTCGGCGCCTCACCGCTGATTTCGTCGAGCCCGTCCTCACCGTGGATCACGGCTCCGGCTTCCGCGCCCAGCGCGCGCAGCGCGTCCGCGACGAGCGCGACGTGCTCCGGTCGCGCGACACCGATGAGCTGGCGGTTGGCCCCGGCGGGGTTCGTGAGCGGACCGAGCACGTTGAAGATGGTGCGCACGCCGAGCTCACGCCGGATCGGCCCGACCGCGCGCATCGCGGGATGATGCCGCTGCGCGAACAGGAACGCGATGTTGTGCTCGCGCAACGCGTGGGCCGACGCTTCCGGCGCGCGATCGATGCTCACGCCGAGCGCTTCGAGCACGTCGGCGCTGCCGCACGCGCTGGAAGCGGCGCGATTGCCGTGCTTCGCGACGGGAACCCCGCAGCCGGCGACCACGAACGCCGCCATCGTCGAAATGTTGATCGTGTGCGCGTTGTCGCCGCCGGTCCCAACGACGTCTAGCACGAGCGGCAAACCGTGCTCGACGCGCACGCTGCGCTCGCGCATCGCGCGCGCGGCGCCGACGACTTCGTCCACCGACTCGCCCTTGGCGGCGAGCGCCGCAAGCAATGCGGCGGCGCGCACCGGCGACAGCGTCTCGTCCATGACGGCGCCGATCGTCTCGGCCATCTCGTCGGCGGTGAGGTGATTGCCCGCCAAAACACCGCGCAGCAGCGCGGGATATTCAGCGACGGTCACGGGCGCATCTCCCGCACGACGTTCTCGGCCAGCAGCCGGCCTTCCGGCGTGAGCACCGACTCCGGATGGAACTGCACGCCGAAGATCGGGAGCTCGCGGTGCGCGAGACCTTGAATCACGCCGTCGTCGCTGGCCGCATTGGCACGCAGCACGGCGGGGAAGCCATCGTGATCGACGCACAGCGAATGGTACCGCGTCGCCGTAAACGGCGAAGGCACGCCGGCGAAGGCGCCGCGCCCGTCGTGCGTGATCTCGGAGGTCTTGCCGTGCATCTGCCGCGGCGCATGCACGACCCGCCCGCCGAACGCCTCGCCGATCGCCTGCAGCCCCAGGCACACGCCGAACAGCGGTCGCCGATCGCGCGCAGCTTCACGCACAACGGCCATCGTGCGCCCAGCGTCGGCCGGCCGCCCTGGCCCAGGCCCGACGATCACGCCGTCGTAGCGCGCCGTCACACCATCATCCAAGCGCGGATCGTCGTTGCGAATCACGTCGACGTCAACCCCATCGATCCCGCCAAAGAGATGCGCAAGATTCCACGTAAACGAATCATAATTATCGACGAGCAAGAGCTTCACGCGTCGATTCCCAGCACGCTGCGCACGATCCCCGTCTTCGCGAACACTTCGGCGTATTCGGTGGCGGGCACGCTGTCGGCCACGATGCCCGCCGACGCCTGCCAGTACGCGCGGCCGTTTGCAACCGCGACCGAGCGCAGGATGATGCACGAGTCCAGATCGCCGTCGAAATCGATGTGCGCGACGCTTCCCGCATAGAACCCGCGCGCGACCGGTTCCAGCCGGTCGATGAGCTGCATCGCGCGGATCTTCGGCGTGCCCGTCACCGTCCCGGCGGGAAACGATGCGGCAAACAAGTCCAGCGCGTCCTTGTCCTCCCGCAGCTCGCCGACGACGTTCGACACGATGTGCATCACGTGCGAATACCGCTCGATGACCATCAGCTCGTCGACCCGAACGGTGCCGGTGCGACACACCGCGCCCAGATCGTTGCGAGCGAGGTCCACGAGCATCACGTGTTCGGCGCGCTCCTTCTCGTCGGCCAGCAGCTCGTCGGCGACGCGCTGGTCGGCCTCGGGATCGGCGTCGCGCGGCCGCGTCCCCGCGAGCGGACGAATGCGCGCGGTGCGCCCGTCGAGCCGCACTAAGAACTCCGGGGAAGCGCCGAACACAGCACGCCCGTCGTGCTCGACGAAGAACATGTACGGCGACGGATTCCGGGCTCGAATCTGGCGGTAGAAATCGAACGCGGTCCCGGCAAGCGCGCACGAGAACCGTATCCCGACTTGCAACTGATACGCGTCGCCGTCGAAGATGAACCGCTTCGCCTGCGCGACCCGGTCGAGAAACGTCTGCTCATCCATCGACGCGCCGACGTCGCCGTCGGCGCGCACCGCGCCGGGCACCGTGGGCCGCTGATCGAGCAGGCGGGCAACATACGCATCGAGCCGCGCATCGACGGCGTCGCGCTCCTGCTCCCCGCGCGCAAAGCCGATCAACGTCACCCGGTGCGTGAAGTGGTCGAACACCAGCCACGTGCCGGGCACGACCACGAGCGCATCCCCAAACCGCACGTCGGCGGGCGGCGCATCGTCGCGCGCATCGCGCAGCACCGGCTCGAGCGCACGGGCCGCGTCGTAGGTGAACACGCACACTGCCCCGCCGGGGAACGGTAAATCGGTGCGGTCCAGCCGATAGCGCCCCACCGCGGCACGGATCTTCTCCAGCATCAGCGGATCGCGATCGATTGCGAACGTCTCGAGGTAGTCCAGCCCCACGAACGAGAACCGGCTGATCCGCTCGGTGCCCTCCACGGACTCCAGCAAACACGAACGCCCCGGCTGAGCCAGGGCGAGATACGCGGAGATCGGCGTGATGCTGTCCGCGACGAACGATCGCGTAATGGAGGTCAGACTGAGCGGCTCGTCCGCTGTCGCAACTAGCATACGGGGTAGCGCCGAGTATAGCGGGAATCGCGGCCGCTGGCTAGTCGCCGAACGGCCGGGATTCTGTCGCTACGGTGCTACTTGACGAGCTCCAAGATGGAGAGTTCAGCCGCGTCGCCCGGGCGCACGCGCGTCTT
>JAXDMA010000224.1:0-17385 GCA_034666305.1 Vulcanimicrobiota bacterium | reverse complement strand
GTTACGACCCGCGCGACTTCACGCTGCTCGCGTTCGGCGGGGGCGGCCCGCTGCACGCGTGCGCGGTCGCGGCCGACATCGGCGTCGCGCGCGTCATCGTTCCGCCGATGCCGGGCGTGTTCTCCGCCTACGGCTTGCTCGCCGCCGATGTGCGCGTCACCGCGGTCCGTTCGCTGGTCGCACCCGCCGACGCCGACACCTGGGCGCGGTCGCGCAAACTGTTCGACGCGCTCGGGCGCGAAGGCGACGTTGCGCTCGGCGAACAGGGTGTTGCAAAAGCGGACCGCGGTTTCGTGCGCGAGCTCGACTTGCGCTACGTGGGTCAGTCCACGGAGCTCGTCGTCACCGCCCCGCGCTCGCTCGACGAAGCGGTCGAATCGTTCCACCAGCGCCACGAGCAGCGCTACGGCTACGCCGCGCGCCAGGATCCGGTGGAGGTCGTCACCGTGCGCGTCATCGGCATCGGCACCACGCCCAAGCCGCGGCTCGTCGCGGCGGCGGCCCCCGCTCGGCGAGCGCCCGAGCAGCGCGCCTTGCGCGAACGGCGCGACGTGTTCGACGGCGCCGCATTCGCGGACACGCCCGTCTACGATCGCGTCCTCCTCCGGCCGGGGGACGCGTTCGACGGCCCCGCCGTGGTGGAACAGTACGATGCGACGACGTACCTCGCGCCCGCGTGGAGTGCGCGCGTGGACGGCTTCGGCAACCTCGTCTTGGAGAACACCCGTTGATCGCAGCTCTCGATCCCATCACCGCCGAGCTCGTGGCGTCCGCGCTCGTGTACGCGAGCGAGGAGATGGGCATCGCCGTGCGCGACGCCGCGTACTCGCCCAACATCAAGGAACGGCTCGACCACTCGTGCGCGCTGTTCGACGCGCGCGCGCGGCTCGTCGCGCAGGCGGAGCACATCCCGGTGCACCTGGGCTCGCTGCCGTGGGGGCTGCGGCGCACGCTGGCGTGGCTGGTGGAGCGCGGACGCCCGCTTGCGCGCGGCGAGATGATCGTGGTCAACGATCCGTATCTTTCCGGCACGCACCTCAACGACGTCACGGTGATCCGCGCGATCTACCATGACGACCGCCTCGTCGGCTACGCCGCGAACAAGGCGCACCACACCGACGTGGGCGGCGCCGTGCCCGGCTCGATGCCGCCCGACGCGCGCGATCTGTTCGCCGAAGGCGCCGTGATCGCGCCGATGATGCTCGTGCGCGCCGACCGCGTCGTCGACGAAACGGTGGACTTGCTGCGCGCGAACTCGCGCACGCCCGAGGCGCGTGCCGGCGACCTGCGCGCGCAGATCGCGGGCAACAACGTGGGCGAACGGCGCTTTCTCGAGCTCGTCGAGCGCTACGGCATCGAGGTCGTCGACGCGGCGCTCGACAAGGCCCTCGCCGACGGCGAACGGCGCACGCGCGCCGCGCTGCGCGCGCTCCCCGACGGGGTCGTCGAGCACGAAGACGTCATGGAAGACGAGGGCGGGGCGCCTTCGATCGTGCTGCGCGTGCGGCTGGAGAAGCGCGGCGACACGCTCGCGCTGGACTACACCGGCACCGCAGCGCAGCGCGCGATGCCGCTCAATGCGGTGTACGGCGTGACGCTGTCCGGCGTGTATTACGCGGTGCGCGCGGTGACCGATCCGCGCATCCCGATGAACGACGGTTCGTTCGCGCCGATCAGCGTGGACGTGCCCGAAGGCACGCTGCTCAACCCGCGCCGGCCCGCGCCGGTGAGCGCGGGCAACGTGGAGACGTCGATGCGCAACGCCGACCTCGTGCTCGGCGCGCTCGCGAAGCTCGCGCCCGGGCGCGTCCCGGCGCAGAGCGGAGGCTCGATGAACAACGTGATGATCGGCGGGCTCGACGGTGACGGCAAGTCGTGGGCGTTCTACGAAACCAACGGGTGCGGGATGGGCGCGCGCCCGCACGCCGACGGCATCGACGGCATCCACGCGCACATGACGAACACGTTGAACACGCCGATCGAAGCGATCGAACGGCAGATGCCGATGCTGATCACCGCGTACGAGTTCGCGGAGTCCAGCGCAGGTGACGGCGAGTTTCGCGGCGGCTCCGGGCTCGTGCGCGCGTTCGCGCTGCGCGACGGAACGGCGACGGCGTCGCTGCTCGCCGAACGCCACGCAGTGCGCCCGCGCGGTACCGACGGCGGCAAGGACGCGGCCACCGGCGCGCACGTGCTCGTGCGGCGCGGCGGCGCGATGAGCGATTTGCCGGCGAAGACGACCGTGACGATGGAGCCCGGCGACGCGATCATCGTGACGACGGCGGGGGGCGGCGGGTACGGCGATCCCGCCAAGCGCGTGCCGGCCGCCCGCGGGCGCGACCGCGCCGACGGCATCGGAGTCGCGCCATGACCGCCGCCGATGTTCGCGCCGCCGTGCGTGCCGGCACGATCGCCGGGCCGACCGAACGCCTCGCGCCCGATCACGTGCAGGCGAATCTCGTCGTGGTTCCGCGCGAGTACGCCGGCGAACTGGCCGACTTGTGCGCTCGCAATCCGGTGCCGTGCCCGGTCGTGGAACAGCTTGCGCCGGGCGCGTACGAACCGCGCTGCGCGCCCGGCGCGGACATTCGCGCAGACCTCGGCCGCTATCGCGTGTGGCGCGACGGCGCGCTGACCGATCAACCGCGCGACGTGCGCGCGTTGTGGTCCGGCGATCTCGTCGCGTTCCTGATCGGCTGCTCGTTCACGTTCGATCACGCGCTGGTGGACGTCGGGCTGACGCCGCGCCACTACGCCCTAGACCGCAACGTGCCGATGTACCGCACCCGCGTCGCGCTCGCTGCGGCGGGCCGCCTGCGCGGCGAGCTCGTGGTCAGCATGCGTCCGTATCGAGCGAACGATATCGAGCGCGTGCGCGACGTGACGCGGCCGTACCGCGTCGCGCACGGCGAACCGCTCGCGTGGGGCGATCCCGCGCAGCTCGGCATCGATGACCTCGCCCATCCCGACTACGGCGATCCTCCGGTGATGGAGCCGGGCGACGTGCCGGTGTTCTGGGGCTGCGGCGTCACGCCGCAGAGCGTGATCGTGGCGAGCCGGCTCCCGTTCGCGATCACCCACGAACCGGGCCACATGTTCGTGACCGACCTCGTCCACGCGGATTTGACGGCGGCCGCACGCTGACGGGCTTACGCCGACAGCGGCGTCAAGCTCATCCACTCCTTCGGCGCGGTGAAGGGGCCTTAGCGCGGGACGATGCGGTAGGCGCCGATCTTCTGATTGGGATCGACGCGCAGCTCGACCAGCATCGTGCCCTTGTCGAACGTCGCTTCGTAATCGTAGCGGCCCTTGTCCGGATCGGCGGACGTCTGCTTGAGGCCGCGATACTCACCGAGCGCGTGCATCTGGTCCGAGAGCTGGCCGATCGACGCGCGCGTGACCTGGCTCTTGAGCGTGTCGTCGAACCGTGCCGTCGTCGCGTCGTAGTCGACCGCGTAGATGCCGCGCGTCGTCTGGTCGGCGAGCGCCATGGGATCCGAGCGCGGCTGCGTGCATGCGACCGCCGCGATCGCGAGCGCGACCGCGGCGGAGGCGAGGGGGAGTCTCACCGGACTAGAGTGCGCCCCAGCCGTACGAGACGTTCGCGACGCGGGTCGCGCGATCGGGACGGTTCGTCGCGCCGGCGACGAGCGGATGGAACGCAGGCTGCGACGGCGTGGCCGCGACGTGCTGCGGCGCGCGGCCGCTCATCGCGATCTGATGGCGCAGGCGGAGCACTTCCTGGTGCTGCACGGCGAGCTCGTGCCGGTACGAGGCGACCAGCGCCGCTTCGTGCGCGTACGCCTGACGTTCCGAATAGTACGCGGATTCGGCATCGCTCGCGCGTGCCTGCTGCCGGGCGATCGCCCGGTCTTTCTCGGCGTATTTCTCGTGGACTTTGCGGTTGTGATTGACGATCAGCAGCGTCGCGGCCGCGCCGCCGATGATGATGTTGCGCGTGCTGGCCGCGCCGTCCGCGAGCGCGGGCGCCGCCGGCATCGCGGTCGTCGCGAGGGCCGCGGCGAGACTGAAACAAGCAAGGCGGCGTTTGGTCATCGTGATCGTTCCTCCGGTCATACACTACCCAACGCCGAGCGAATGCCGCGCCGTTGCACCCCACAGAAACGTGATGCGCGTCAAATCTCAGCCGACGCCCGATTCCGTGAGCGACAGCGTGGCAGCGGTGCAGTCGATCTCCGCCACCACACCGTACGGCAGCGTGAAGATCGGATCCGTGTGGCCGAAGTCGAGGTTCGCGAGCACCGGGAGATCGATGAGCCCTTCTTCGTCGAGCGCGTGCACGATCGCGGCGTCGTATTCCGCGAGCTTCTCCCGATCGACGCCGCAGGGCCGGCCGACGATGATGCCGTTGAGCACGCGCAAGATGCCCTGCGAGCCGAAGTTGCGCAGCCAGCGCAGGACGTACTCGGGTTTCGGCGCCTCTTCGGACGTCTCGTAGAACAAGATCGCACCGCGCCAGGTGTCGAGCGGCGGCCACCACGACGTGCCTTTGAGCATCTCGAGCACTTCCGCGCACCCGCCGATCAGCGGGCCGCGCACGGTGCCGCGCCCTTGCAGCGTGCGCGGACCCGTCGACGGCTTCAACGCGCGCCGCCGATTGCGCAGTGCCGGATCGCCCCATTCGAGGTGCTCGTCGGTCCAGCCGCCGCGGTTCGGCTCCACGATGCCCACGGGCGCGCTTTCGAACAGCGTGCGTCGTACCGCATCGAGCGTGTAGGCGAACGGCTCGACGTTCTCGGCGAATCCCGCCATGACGGTGGGACCGTAGAACGACGTCAAACCCGCTTTGCGTATTCCGAAGTGGATGGACGTGGAATCGGAGTAGCCGAGGTAGATCTTCGGGTTGGCGGCGATCGCAGCGAGGTCGAGATGCGGGAGCACGCGCACGGAGTCTTCACCGCCGATCGACGCGATGACGGCGCGGATGGACGGATCGCCGAACGCCGCGTTGAGATCGGCGGCGCGCGCCTGCGGATTGCGTGCAATAGATTCGAGGTCGTCGAGCGCGTGCGGCATCTCGACGACGTCGAGCCCGAACGATTCTTCGAGGATGCGTCGCCCGAGCGCGTACCGTTCCGGTTGTGCGCCCGGTCCGCCCCACGACGGCGTCACCACGGCGACACGGTCGCCACGGCGCAGCGCCGGCGGTTTGATCGTGCGAACGGGCCAGGGCATACGTGAGCAAATTACGCGAGACCGCTTCAGACTCCGCCGTGCTATGCTCAGGCGCGATGCCGTCCGTGCGCTCCATGGGTCCCGTCGAGTGGGTGTCCTTGCTCGTGCTTTCCGTGCTGTGGGGCGCGGCGTTCTTTTTCTACAAGGTTCTCGACGATGCGGGCGTGCCGCCGTTCACCATCGCGTTCGTGCGGGTGGCGCTCGCCGCCGTCGTGCTGGTACCAATCGTGTTCGCGACCGGGCGGCGGCTGCCGTGGTCGCCGCGGACGTGGGGTTCGTTCGCGGTAACCGGCGCGCTCAACAACGTGATCCCATTCAGCTTGATCGCGTTCGGCGAAACGCACATCGTCAGCGGGCTCGCGGCGATCTATAATGCAACGACGCCGCTGTTCACGGCATTGATCGCGCACGCCGTCACGCGCGACGAGCGGCTGACCGTACCGAAGATCGCCGGCATCGCGATCGGCTTGGGCGGCGTGGCGATCATGATGGGGCCCAGCGCACTGCACGGGTTCAACGCGACCGCGGTCGCGCAGCTGGCCTGCGTAGCAGCGGCGGTCGTGTACGCCTGCGGCGCGATCTACGCGCGCCGCTTTCGCGCGCTCGGCATCGACCCGCTCGTGCTCTCCACCGGTCAGCTCTGCGCGTCGACGCTGATGGCAATTCCGCTCGTCGTCGGGTTCGACCGGCCGTGGACACTGTTGCCGGCGCTGTCGCCGGGTGTGTGGGCCGCGTGGGTGGGCCTCGCCATCCCGAGCACCGCGCTCGCGTACGTCTTGTATTTCCGGCTCATCGCCGTCGCGGGCGCGACCAGCGCCGCGTCGGTGACGTTCCTGGTCCCCGTGAGCGCGCTTGTGCTCGGCACGTTCGCGCTCCATGAACGGCTCGCGCCCAGCAGCGTCGCGGGCATGATCGCCGTGTTCGCGGGACTCGCCGTCATCGACGGGCGCGTCCTCGGGCGCTTGCGAAAATGAGTGCGGTCCCTTTCCGGCGGAGAGGCCGGGATGCGAAAAACGGTCGTCCCCGGCGTGTGGTCCTGGTCGCGTTGGCAGCCGGATCGCGGACTGGACTTCAACGGATTCTTCGTCGAAACGCCCGACGGTAATCTCGTCGTCGATCCCATCGAGCCCGACGAGCAGACGCTCGCGGATCTGCGCGAGCGCGGCGTCGCGGCGGTACTCATCACCAATCGCGATCACGAGCGCGCGACCGCGGCCGTCGTCGCCGCGACCGGCGCGCAGGTGATCGCGAGCGCGCTCGACGCGCCGCTGCTGACGCACCGCGTCGACCGCACCGTGGTGCCCGGCGAGCGCGTGTTCGGCTGGACCGTCGTCGGATTGGACGGTTTCAAGACGGCGGGCGAGATCGTGCTCTACGAAAAAGCGCGGCGCACCGCGATCGTGGGCGACGCGCTGTGGGGCACGCCCGCGGGAGCGCTCACGCTGATGCCCGACGCGAAGCTCGCCGACCCGGACCGCGCGGTGCTGTCGGCGCGCGCACTGCGCATGTACACCGTCGACAATCTTCTCGTGGGCGACGGCACGTGCATCTTCGGCAACGCGCACGCCGTGCTCGGCGCGATGATCGACGCGCGCGACGGCGTGTTCGTGAACCGCGTCAACGTGTTCGACGAACTGCCGTATGCCAACAGCCCGGACGATCCCGTGCCGTTCACCGCGAAGTGGGCCGATCCGGGCCGCCTCATCGGCGCCGAGCGGCTCGGGTACGGCGCGACACGGCTCGCGAAAGGCGAGGTGTTTTGTCCATATCACTGGCACACGCGTGAGGAAGAGCTGTTCGTCGTGCTGCGCGGAACGCCGACGCTGCGCACCCCGCGCGGTACGTTCGCGCTGCGCCCGGGCGATTGCGTCGCGTTCTCCACCGATGCGCGCGGCGCGCACGCGCTCTCGAACGAGGTGGAGGAAGAAGCGCTCGTGCTGCTGATCGCCAACACGGACCCCGGCGACACGTGCTTCTATCCGGACTCGCGCAAGTTCGTCGTCGAAGCGACCGACACGCTGGTGCGCGACAACCCGCAGCTCGACTACTACGACGGCGAGACCGAGTAACGAGGTGCGGGCGCGTCTCCGCGCCAACCTAGGCTGGCTGATGCTCCCGCTGCTCCTCGCGTACGCGATCGCCGCCGCGCCGACGCCGTGTCCTTCCGACTTGCTCGTCGCGAACCCGCGGCTGCGGGTCGTGCGCGCCGCGGACAAAGCGTACGACAACTACGTCGTCACGATCGACGTCACGAACCGCGGTACGGCGCCCCAGCCGAATTTTACGAGCCAGCACCTCGCGCTCGTTCGCGACCGCGTCGTGATCGGCACGCAGCCGATCCCGCCGCTCGCCGCCAATGCGAGTTATGCGGCGGCGTTTCGCGTGCAGCTCGTGCACGAGCGCAATCGCGCGCCGTTCGTGGTGGAGTTCCGTTACGAGCTGGAGTCGAAGAACGCAGCGCGCGCAAACTGTACGAGCGCGAACGACCGGCTGACCGCGACGCTTTGATGCGGATCCGTCTCGTCCAGCGCGGCGCGGACGAGGCCACCGTCACGCTCGTCGCACACGCGGACCTTCCCGACGGACCGCTGCGGCTGCGCTATCCCACCCGCACCGGCGCGCTGCTGCGCGTCGACGGCATCGTTCGCGGTGCGTTCGACGCCATGCACGGCGCGATCGACCTGCCGCCGCTGCCCGGTGCGCGCGAACTCGTGCTCGAGGTGGAGCGCCGCGCGCTGCCGGTCGCCGGGCTGCCCGACGGCGACGGCCTGCGGTGGCGGCTGATGCTGTCGCGCGCCACGCAGAAACCGCGCGAGGAGCTCGAGATCGACGTGCGCGAGCCCGCGCCGCCCGGCGAGGCCGTCGACGTCCCGCTCGTGGGCCACGCACATCTAGACGTCGCGTGGCTGTGGACGTACGACGCGACGCACCGCAAGGCGTTGCGCACCTTCGCGACGGCGCTGCGCGAGATCGAGAACGATCCGCGCTTCGTGTTCGCGCAGAGCCAACCGCAGCTCTACGCGTGGGCGTTCAGCGGTGACCGCGAGCTCGGGGAGCGCGTGCGCGCGCACGCCGCGGGCGCGTGGGACGCGAGCGTCGCGACGATGTGGGTCGAGTGCGATCTTCACGCGCCTAGCGGCGAGTCGGTCCTGCGGCAGTTCGCGCACGGCATCCGCTGGACGCGCGACAACCTGGGCGTCGTGCCGACGGTCGCATGGCTGCCCGACACGTTCGGATTCCCGTCGACGTTTCCGACGCTCGCCGCGCACGCCGGCGTGCCGTACTTTGCGACGACCAAGCTGCAATGGAACGAGTCGACGCGCTGGCCGTACCCGCGCTTCCGCTGGACCGGCGACGACGGGTCCACGCTTATCGCCGCGGTGATCGACAGCTACGACGGCGAGCTCAGCGACAAGCGGCTCGCGGTCGCGCGAGAGCGCGATGAGCTGCTCGTCGTGGGCTACGGCGACGGCGGCGGCGGCGCCACGGACGCGGATCTCGCGCGGGTGGGCGCCGGTTCGCGCGGCTGGACGCGCATGGCGGACTGGTTCGCGCGCGACGTCGTGGCGGGCGCGCTGCCCGACCACCGCGGCGAGCTGTACCTCGAAACGCATCGCGGCACGTACACCACGCACCACGACATAAAGTCGCGCAACGCGGCGCTCGAGCGCGCGCTCGCGCACGCCGAAGAGCTCGCCGCATGGTGCATTGCGGTGCGCGCGCCGGAGACGATCCGCCGTTCGCTGGGCGAAGATCTGCGCAGCGCGTGGCGCATCGTGCTGCGCGCCCAGTTCCACGACGTGCTTCCCGGGACGGCGATCGGAGCCGTGTACACCGACGTGCACGGCGAGTACGATCGCGCGTTTGCGATTGCCGCGCGCGTCCGTGCCGCGGCGATCTCGGTGCTGCCGCGCAGCGATCTGCGCGTCGTGCCGCCGCCGCCGATCGAGCCCGCCCGCGACGACGACGCGTGGGTGTTCGCCAACCCGTACGTTCGCGCGCGCGTCCGAGGCGACGGGACCATCGTCGAGCTCGCCGGCTTCGACGGGCCAAACCTCGTCGCCGTCGCCAACGGGATCGCGGCGTACGCGGACAAGCCCCGCGCGTGGGATGCGTGGAACATCGATGCGGACTACGCGCGCAAGCCCGTTCGCGTGCATCCTGCCGGCGCCGCCGTCGAGGACGGCGCGCTCGTCGTGCGCTTTCGCGCGGGCAAAGCGTCGGCGCTGACGATGCGGCTGGCGCTGCACGAGAACGAGCCGTGGCTGCGCGTCGAGATCGCCGCGGGCTGGCGCGAAGATCACGTGCTGCTGCGCGCCGAGCACCGCGTCGCGCTCGACGCGCGCACCGTGCGGTACGGTCAGCCGCACGGCACCATCGTGCGCACCGCGTTCCCGCAAACCGACGCGGAACGCGCGCAATTCGAAGTGCCCGCGCAGCGCTGGGCGCACGTCGACGACGGAACGCACGGGCTCGCGGTGTTCAGCCGGGACCTGTACGGCTGGAGCGGCGCCGGGCTGAAGAACGGCGGCGTACGATTAGGAACGTCGTTGCTGCGCGCGCCGCGTTGGCCCGACCCGCTTGCCGATCGCGGCGAACAGCGGCTCGAATATGCGTTCGTGCCGACGTCCGGCGCGTCGATCGCCGCGCTCGAGCACGCCTGGGTGACGTACGCGGAGGAAGACCGCGTGCGTTTGTTCACGTGCGAAAACCCGTCGGTGCTCATCGTCGCGACCTATCCGGCGGACGACGCGAGCGGCGTCATCGTGCGCGTTCGCGAGTGCGACGGCGGCCTTCATCGCGTCGCGATGCGCTGCGGCGGCCGGATGCGCGCGGCGATCGCGGTCGACGCCGTCGAGCGCCCGATCGGCGTGGACGTCGAGATCGTCGAAGAGGATCTCGTCTTCGAACTGGGTCCGTTCGCGCTGCGATCCTTCCTCATTCGCTTCTAATCAACAGCGCGAGAGCGAACGCCATCGGACGATTGGGGCGAAGAATTTAGGCACATAGCGCATTCTTTACGCTGCGCATACGCTTCAGGTACGTTTGGGCCATAGGCACGCCGCTCATCTCATGTTACAAATTGCGCCTGGCGAGCTTTTTGCGGCTCGCCATTTTCGTGACGGTCGCCAATGGGTGCTGGCGCTCGCTCGCTGTTCATTCGAAGTCGAAAAGGGTGAATTCGTTGCGTAGATTGTTTGCCGTTGCCATCGCAGCGGCGTTTTTAGGTGGATGCGGGGGCGGCGGCGGCGGAGCAGCTACGACGCCGCGCACGGACACGCCGGTGAAGCAAGCCGGCACACCGGAGTCGGTGAACGTCGCCGTCATCATCGGCGGCACGACCGCGGGGCGCGGCTCGTCGAGCGGCGTGCGCCGGCCGAAGTTCGTTTCGCCATCGACCAACGGCATCGACTTCAAGGTGTACGCGCACGGCGGCAACACGATCATCGGCCAGTCGGACACGGACATTTCGTCCGGCTCGGCGGCCTGCAACGGCCAGACGGGTACACCGCGCACGTGCTTCATCGCGGTTCCCGCGCCCGCCGGTAACGACGACTTCGTCGCGACGACCTACGACGGTGCGCCGGCGAACGGTTCGTTCGCGAGCTCGCACGCGCTGGGCAAAGGGCAGCTCACGGCGACGATCGCCTCCGGCCAGGCCAACAACCTCACGCTCTACATCAGCGGCATCATCAACACGCTGGGCTTCCTGGCCCCGCATGCATCGCTTCCCGCCGACGGCGCGGCGCACACGCTCGGGTTCGTGCTGAACCCGTCGGACTTCGACAACAACCCGATCTCGGCGGGCGCGAACGATCCCTACGCCAACCCGATCTCCGTGCAGCTCAGCGAGACCGCCGGCAGCGGGCACGCGACGATCGTGAAAAACGGGACGGACACCGGCGGTACGAGCACGACGCTCAACTATTCCACCGACACCGTCGCCGTGCGCTACGACGGCGGCGCCTCCCCGGGCTATTACATCTCTGTTTCCGTGAGCAGCACCAACGTGACGCCGGAGACGCTCGTCATCTCACCGCTGTACGTCACGTCGGCGAGCCCGTACCGCTCCGGTTCGACGCTCACGTTTACCGCGAGCGGCCAGACGGCCCAAGTCAACTTGAGCGAGACGAACAACGCCTCGGCGACGTACACGGCGACGGGTACGGCCTGCTCCGGAATCGCGACCGCTTCCGCGCCCACCGGACCCGCGAACGCAGCGTCGACGACGATCACCGCCACCGGTGCGGGTTCGTGCACGTTCGCGTTCTCGGACGGCATGAGCACGATCACCTGGACGGTCACCGTGTCGACGACCGGCGCTTCCGTGACGGTCCCATCGAACCAGACCGGACCGATCACGTTCGCGAGCTACAGCAACGGCCCGGTCCGCGGCCAGAACGGCTGGCTCTCGAACTCGTGCGGCAACAGCGACTACAACGCCAACGTCGTGAACACGACCAGCTATCCCAGCGCGCAATGGCCGGGCACGCCGCCCACCAAGGCGTTGCAGGTCGACAATTCGGTAACGCAAGGCTGCTTCTCGGGTCTCGGCAGCCCGGTGACCCCGACGGTCGCCGGCTACCCCAATGCGCTCGCCGATACGTCCGGCGCCACGCCGACCCAGTGCGGGCCGACGTGCCAGCCGTTCTTCAGCGTGGAGTTCGTCGTCACGTCGGCGACCGGCGCGTGGCAGCCGGCGCTGGGCATGAGCCTCTCTCCGGTGTTCAACAACCAGGGTGCTCGCATGCAGTACATCGGCCTGTGGCACACCACGGATTCGGGCAGCAACCAGAAGCTGCTCGTGTTCACCAACGATGTCGAAGGGCTCTGGCCCGGAAACCCGCCGGGCACGACGGCGCCTTGCTTCCAGTGCACGAATTTCGTGCCGTGGGAGATCAAGTACGTGGATCCGGCGCTGCCGCACAAGATCGGGATGACGATGCAGTTCGTCCAGCCGAACGCCGACGTGGTGAAGTTCTACGTCGACGGCGTGCTCTCGGGCGTCTCGCAAACGCAGTTCCGCTCGTGGGAAGACTACTACATCATGGACACGGAGAGCGATCCGGGTGCGACGTACCCGTACTCGCGCGCGGTCAACGACATCCTGTTCCACCCCGGCAACCTGGATTCGTGCCTGAACTTCGCGGACTACCAAGGAAACTGCGACCAGCGCACGAGCGGTCCGAGTCACACCTCGACCGCCAACAACGGATTCCTGTTCACGAACATCACGACGTGCGCGGGCACGGCGGCAGTGTGCGCGGGCGCGATCCAAACCTCGGGCTTCGCCCGCAGCGTCCAATCTCGCTCCGTCAGCGGCGCTCGCTCGTCCGCGAGCGCGCACCACACACGGAGCCAACTGAGGTAACGTCTCGCGCTCGAACCTCGCGCGATGCGTTCCAACGAGCCGGCCTCTCCTCGGAGGGGCCGGCTTCTTTTTCCGATAGACAGTCCGCGATGCGCGCGATCGACACCGTCCTGTTCGACCTCGACGACACGCTGCACGACGACACCGCCGCGTACCGCGCCGCGGCGCGCACGGTCGCGGAGACGATCGCGCACGAGCACGGAATCGACGCGCAGGCGCTGGCTGACGCCTACGAGCGCGCCGCAATGGCGTTCTGGTCGTCGCTTTCCGCCGATCACCTGACGCTCGCGATCGAGGACCAGCGCGAGCGAATGTGGCACGAAGCGCTCCGCACCGTGGGGCTGGGCGACCGCGCGCTCGCGCGCCGCGCGGCCGACGGGTACGTGCGGGCGCGCGCGAACGTGCTTGAGCTCGCACCGGGGGCGCTCGACGTGCTCACGGCGCTGCGCGACCGCGGCTGCAAGCTCGGGCTGGTGACCAACGGCTTTGCCGCGACGCATCACGAGAAGATCGACCGGCTTGGCCTGCGCGACCGGATGGACGCGTTCTTCATCGCCGACGAGGTCGGGATGATCAAGCCGGATCCCGAGCTCTACCGGCATGCCTGTCGCGTGCTCGGCAGCGAGCCCGCTCGCACCGCGATGGTGGGCGACCGTTACGCCCGCGACGTCCTTGGCGCCCATGAGGTCGGCCTCTTCACGGTACTCATCGACGTCCACGCGACCCCGATCCCGCCGGCCGGCCCGCGGCCGGACGCGATCATCTCGTCGATCGACGAGCTGCTCGGGGTTCTCCCGCTCGCCTGCTCAAGGGGTCGTGGGCCCGCTCGGTGAACGCCCACCCCGATGACACAACCGCCTTCGGTCGAAAGCGTCTTCTCCCGTGCGTGGACGCTCCTTTCGAGTAACTGGATCATTATCGTTCCCGGCGTCGTGATCGGTGTGATCGTCGGGATCATCCACGGACTCCTGACGCCGCACGTCTACACCGCCGCCGATTACCAGAACAACCCGTCGCTTGCGATGGCTAGCGTCGGCGGCGCGTTCATGCGTGCGATCCTCATGGCCGGCGTCGGCGTGTTGGGCTACATCGCCACGACGGCATACACCGTCGGTATGGCGGGCGCAGCCTGGGAACGCGGAACCACCACGCTGGCCGACGGCTCGGCGGCGTTCCAGGAGCGCTCCGGCAACGTCGTGATGACGGCGATCGGGCTCATCTTGCTCGGCATCGTCGCGGCCGTTCTTGCGATCCCCACCATCACGCTGTCGCTGCTCGCATTCTGGATCTTCACGCTGTACGCGATGCCCGCCGCGGTGATCGGGAACCAGCCCGGCTTCTCCGCGATCGGGCAGTCGTTCCAGATCGCCACGAAGCGCTTCGTGCCGACGCTCATCATCGCGATCCTGATCGCCGTGATCTCGTTCGTGCTCGGGCTCCTGACGCTGCCACTGCACTTCATCCCGTTCCTCGGGCCGATCGTCAGCGCGGTCATCACGCAGATCGTCATCGCGTTCGCGATGCTCGTGATCGTCGGCGAGTACCTCAGCCTGCGCAACCAGGGCACGATCGCGTCGCCTTACCAGGGAGCGCCGCCTCCGCCGCCGTCGTACCCCACCGGCGGGCCGACCGCCTAGCGTACGATTCGAACGTTTCCGCGCGACATAGGGGCCGTCGCGTGGAACCGTTCGCTCTTGGTCGCGGGTCTTAGCGGGGTATGCCGGACGCGACCACGCACGCGCTCGATGCGATCGTCATCAAGGGCGCGCGGGAGCACAACCTCAAGAACATCGACCTGACCCTGCCTCGCAACAAGCTCATCGTGATGACGGGCTTGTCGGGGTCGGGCAAGTCCTCGCTCGCGTTCGACACGATCTACGCCGAGGGCCAGCGGCGCTACGTCGAGTCGCTCTCGTCGTATGCGCGGCAGTTCCTGGGCCAGATGGAAAAGCCGGACGTCGACTACATCGAGGGGCTGTCGCCGGCGATCTCGATCGACCAGAAGTCCACGTCGCGCAACCCGCGTTCGACGGTCGGCACGGTCACCGAGATCTACGACTACCTGCGGCTGCTCTACGCGCGCGTCGGCCTGCCGCATTGTTACGAGTGCGGTCGCGAGATCAGCTCGCAGACCGCCGAGCAAATCGTCGACCAGATCCTCGCGTTCCCCGAAGGCACGCGCATCCAGCTCCTCGCGCCGGTGATCCGCGGCCGCAAGGGCGAGTACACCAAGCTGTTCGAGGAGATCGGCAAAGAGGGCTTCGCGCGCGTTCGCGTCGACGGCGAGATTCGCGAGCTCAAAGACAAGATCGAGCTCGACAAGAAGCGCAAGCACACCGTCGAGGTCGTGGTCGACCGGCTCGTCGTGAAGCCCGACGTCCGCTCGCGGCTGGTCGACTCGATCGAGACGACGCTCAAGCTGTCGACCGGCATCGTGACCGTGCTCTACCAAGCCAAGGTGAACGCGGAGACGTCCAAGGCTTCAGAGCAATGGGTCGAGGCGACGTTCAGCGAGTCGTTCGCGTGCGCGTCGTGCGGCATCTCGTTCCAGGAGCTCGAGCCGCGGCTGTTCTCGTTCAACTCGCCCTACGGCGCGTGCCCCGCGTGCAGCGGACTCGGCGAGAAGATCGAGATCGACGAATGGAAGGTGATCCCCGACCGCACCAAGTCGATCAAGGACGGCGCGATCGTCCCGTGGTCCAAGAATCTCGGCAGCGGCCGGTATCCGTCGACGAACCCGTATTACATGCAGCAGGTCGAACGGCTGCTGCGCTCGCGCCGCTGCAAGGCGACGACGCCGGTCGAGGAGCTGCCCGAAGACGTCGTCGACATGATCTTGTACGGCGCCGACAAGAAGCAGAAGTTCGTCTATGAATCCCGCTCGGGCCATCAGTGGGAATACGAGTCGCAGTTCGAAGGCGTGTGCAACAACCTGCAGCGGCGGTATAGCGAGACCTCTTCGGAGTACGTCAAAGAAGAGATCGAGAAGTTCATGTCGTCCTCGCAGTGCAAGGTGTGCAAGGGCGCGCGGCTCAAGCCGGAGGCGCTCGGCGTCACCGTTGCCGACAAGAACATCAGCGAGACCACCACGATGTCGGTCGAGGCGGCGGGAGCCTTCTTCAACGATTACCACCCCAACGAGCGCGAGGCGAAGATCTCGGCGCAGATCCTCAAGGAGATCCGCGCGCGCCTCGGCTTTCTCAAGAACGTCGGCCTGGGCTACTTGAACCTGTCGCGCAGCGCCACGACGCTGTCGGGCGGCGAGTCGCAGCGCATCCGACTGGCCACGCAGATCGGCTCGTCGCTCGTGGGCGTGCTGTACATCCTCGACGAACCGTCGATCGGGCTGCACCAGCGCGACAACGATCGGCTGTTGGCGACGCTGGAGACGCTGCGCGACATCGGCAACACGCTCATCGTCATCGAGCACGACGAGGATACGATGCGCTCGGCCGACGTGATCGTGGACATCGGCCCCGGCGCCGGCGCGGAAGGCGGTCGCATCCTGTCCGTCGGTTCGATCGAGCAGATCGAGGCGAACCCGGAATCGCTGACGGGCGCGTATCTCTCCGGCCGGCAGTTCATCGCGATCCCGAAGCATCGCAAGAAAGGCCGCAGCACGCTGAGCGTGATCGGCGCGAAGGCGAACAACCTCAAGGGCGTCGACGTGGACGTTCCGCTGGGCACGTTCACGTGCGTCACCGGCGTGAGCGGTTCGGGCAAGTCGACGCTGGTCAACGAAGTCGTCGTCAAGGCGCTCAACCAGTACCTGCACCATCAGCCTGCCGGCGGCACGTACGGCCGCGTCAAAGGCGCCGAAGCGCTCGACAAGATGGTCGTGATCGACCAGTCGCCGATCGGCCGCACGCCGCGGTCGAACCCCGCGACGTACACCGGCGCGTTCGACCAGATCCGCGAGCTGTACTCGCTCACGCCCGAAGCGAAGATGCGCGGCTACACGCCGGGCCGGTTCTCGTTCAACGTCAAGGGCGGCCGCTGCGAAGCCTGTCAGGGCGACGGCATCATCAAGATCGAGATGCACTTCCTGCCCGACGTGTACGTGCCGTGCGAAGTGTGCAAGGGCAAGCGCTACAACGCGCAGACGCTCGAGGTGAAGTACAAGAACAAGTCGGTCGCCGACGTGCTCGCGATGCGCGTCGACGAAGCGGCCGAGCTGTTCTCGACGATCCCGAAGATCTCGAACAAGCTCAAGACGATTTGCGAGGTCGGGCTGGGCTACATTCACATGGGCCAGCCCGCGACGCAGCTGTCGGGCGGCGAGGCGCAGCGCATCAAGCTCGCCACCGAGCTGTCACGCCGCGCGACGGGCCGGACGTTCTACGTGCTCGACGAGCCCACGACGGGCTTGCATTTCGCCGACATCCACAAGCTGCTCGACGTGCTGGCGCGGCTGGTTTCGATGGGCAACACGGTGCTGGTCATCGAGCACAACCTCGACGTCATCAAAACTGCCGACTGGATCATCGACCTGGGCCCCGAAGGCGGCACCGGCGGCGGCAAGGTCGTCGCCACCGGCACCCCCGAAGACGTCGCCAAGGTCAAGAAGTCCTACACGGGCCAGTTCCTCGCGCCGCTGCTCAAGCGCGCCAAATGATCTCGTGAACCGGGTTAGCGGCCCTTGAACTCCGGGGGGCGCTTCTCCATGAAGGACGTGATGCCTTCGCGGAAGTCCTTGGTGCCGAACAGGCGGATGGTTTCGAGCAAGACGTGGTGGGTGTGCGACTGGAAGTCTTCGGTCAGGCCGTGGCGCATCAGTCGCTTCGCCGACTGCACGGCGAGCGGCGCGTTCGCGGCGA
>JAXDMA010000223.1:0-2577 GCA_034666305.1 Vulcanimicrobiota bacterium | reverse complement strand
GCATCGAGGAGCGCCCCCCGCAAGGATGGAACGGAACGGCGTGAGGTCGGCCAGTTGAGGATACGGACCCAAGCGGTGCTGCTGAGCGTCGTGCCGCTGACCTTCCTCATCGTGCTGTTCGTCATCGCGAGCATTTTGCAGACGAAGACCGACCAGACCGCGACCTGGTCGCAGCGTTCGACGAACACGCTCAAACGGTCCGAGTTGATCGCGAGGTCGATCAGCGACGCCAACAACAGCGTGGTCGAATACACGACGAAGAAAGCCGTTCCGGCGAGCCTCGCGGGATATCACGCGGCGCTGAACGGCCTACCCGCGCAGGTCACCGAACTGCGCCGGCTCGTCGCCGGTGAGCCGGGTCAAGATGCGCGCGCCGTTCGGTACGGGCGGGCCACGGACGCCCTGATGGGCGTGCTGACCCGCTATATCGCAACTTGGAAAACCGGCCAGAAGGCGAAGGCGACGGCTGAGGCCGGCTCGCCGCGAACGAGGAAGATCGTCGAGGAGTTTACCGCGGCGCGGCACGACTTCGAGGAGACCGAGCGGGTCCGGGCGCTAAGCCGCTATGACGCGCTGCACCAGGATTTGGATCGTCTCGGAAAGGTCTTCCTCGCGTCGTCGATCGCCGGCATCATCCTGACGCTCTTCGTCACTGCGCGCTTCGGCTTGCGCATTGCGCGCCGGCTGCGCCAGCTTGCCGAAAACGCACGCCGGCTCGGGCGCGGTGAGGACGCCGTGGAGATCAGCGGCGGCGACGAGTTCGCGGATCTGAACCAAACGTACATCGACATGACGCAGCGGCTGCACGAGACGCTGCACGAAAAGGAAGCGGCGCTCGACGCGTACGATCGGGCCCACCACGTCGCCTCGACGCTGCAGCGCGCGCTGCTGCCGCAAGGGTTGCCGGAGATCGCCGGCATCGAGTTCGAGGGTGTCTACGAGTCCGGCAAGAGCGAAGCGCAAGTGGGCGGCGATTGGTACGACGCGGTCCGTCTCGCCGACGGTCGCGTCCTCGTCTCCATCGGCGACGTCGCGGGCAGCGGCTTGCAGGCCGCCGTCATCATGGCCGCGATGCGTGAGGTGATTCGCGGCGTCGCGCAAGTGTACGCCGATCCGGCGACGATGATCGACGCAGCGGACCGCACGCTCAAGTCCGAACATCCGGACAGCCTCGTCACGGCGTTCGTCGCCGTGTTCGACCCGATCGCGCGCTCGCTGTCGTATTGTTCGGCCGGACATCCGCCGCCGCTGCTCCGCACGACGGACGGGACCGTGATCGAGCTCCCGTCGCAAGGGCTGCCGCTCGGGATTCGCGCGCGCGACGACGTCGACGCACGGAGCACGCTGATCCCAGACGGCGCGACGCTGCTCTTCTACACCGACGGGCTCACCGAATCGACGCGCGACGTCGTCGCCGGCGAGAAACGGCTGCGCGAGGCGCTGGCCGATCCCGCGATCGCGTCGCAACCGAACCTCGCGCAAGCGATCTACGACGACGTGCTGCGCGACGGCACGCACGACGACGTCGCGATCCTCGCGATGCGTCTCAACGGCGGCCGTTCGGGCGTGTCGAGCGAAGTCGTGGGCCACCATTTCCGCCGCTGGCATTTCGATACCACCGACTTCGCGACCGCGCAGCGCTCGCGAGCGGTGTTCGCATCGGTGTTGAGTGAAGGCGGCATGCTCGAAGAAGACGTGTTCACTTCGGAGCTCATCTTCGGCGAGCTGCTGAGCAACACCGTACGATATGCGCCGGGACCGATCGAAGTCGTGCTCGACTGGAGCGAAGCGTCGACGGCGATCCTCCACTTTCTCGATTCCGGACCGGGCTTCGTGCTGATGCCGCGGCTGCCGTCCGACCTGTTGAGCGAACGCGGCCGCGGGCTCTTCCTGATCTGGTCGATGTCCGAAGATTTCAACGTCACGAGGCGCGCGGACGGGGGCGCTCACGCGCGCGTGGTGCTTTCGCCGCGGCGCAAGCGCGGACACGAAAGCGTGTCGCGGCCCGACGCGGTCGGCTCTGCCGACCCCGTGTCGTGAGCGTCCGCGAGGACTTCGAGCGCGACGGTTTCGTCGTGCTGCCCGGTTTCACGTCGCCCGCGGATGTCGACGCGGTGCGCGCCCGCGCCGCGGAGCTCGTGCGCGCGTTCGATCCGGCTGAATCGAGCGCGATCTTCACCACGCGTGACGAGTCGACGAAATCGGACGCATACTTCCTGACCTCGGGCGACAAGGTCCGCTGTTTCTTCGAGGAAGAGGCGTTCGACGACGCCGGTGCGCTGCGCCAGCCCAAAGAGCTGTCGATCAACAAGATCGGGCACGCCTTGCACGATCTCGACCCGGTGTTCGAGCGCTTCTCGCACGGCCCGCGGCTGCACGCGCTTGCGCTCGAGCTCGGCCTCGCAGAGCCGCGCGTCTACCAGAGCATGTACATCTTCAAGCAGCCGAGGTCGGCGGTGAGGTGCGCTGGCACCAGGACGCGACGTATTTCGACACCGACCCGATCAGCGTGACCACGCTTTGGTTCGCGCTCGAACGCGCGGACCGCACCAATGGCTGCCTGTGGGTGCAGCGCGG
>JAXDMA010000222.1:0-6136 GCA_034666305.1 Vulcanimicrobiota bacterium | reverse complement strand
ACCGGCCGGCGACGGCGAAGTCGCCCGGTTGGAAGGGCGTGAAATGGACCGTCGCCCACTCCGGCTTCTGATCGGTGAGCACGTCGAGAACGGTGGACGTCAGCTCGTCGGCGAGGTGACGTTTCGTGGCGTCGTCGAGCGGGAGGCTGGAGAGGCGAAGATACGGCATGATGTGCTCGTACCCGCGACGGGGCCGGCTACGTGGGGCGCGCCCCCAAATCGGCCACTACGTTTGAACGGCGCGGCGAGGCGGCGGCGCGACCAGCTGCGAGGTGAGGAAGCCCGCCACGATCAGGATTGCCGCGAGCAGCGCGCGCACGGCCAGCGAGAGCGCGTCGCTCGCATCGGCCTGAAACACGTACAGCAGGCTCTCGTACGACACCGATCCCGGCACGAGCACCAGCAGCGCGGGCACGAGCACGACCGACTGCGGGATGCGCAGGTAGCGAGCGGCGAGGTTGGTCGCGAGGCCGATGACGAACGCGGTCGCGAACGGGCTCGCCTGCGTGATGCCGAGCATCGGGAAGAATCGGGCGAGCGCGATCGTCGCGACGCACGAAGCGACGATCCAGCCGACGTCGCGATATCGCGCGTGCAAGATCAGCGCGATGCCTAGCGCCATGAGCACCGCGGCGATCGTCGACGAGTACGGCGTCGTGTAACCGCCGCTGACGGTTGGGCCGTTCAGGATCGCGTTGCCCGATAGGCCCGCGCCCAGCGCGAAGCCGCACGTCAGCGACAGCAGCGTCACGAACACGCCGCCGAGCCGCGCCGTGCCGGACACGAGATTGCGATTCGCCAGCTCGTTGAGCGCGGTAGTCAGCGTATAACCCGGCAACAGCTGAACCACGCCGGCGATCAACGCGACGTACAGCGCGATCGGGCCCGCGAAATGCTCCCAGAGCCCGATGATCACCGTCGCGACGAACGCCGCGGACACTTCGAAGATGCGGTCGACGCGCCGTGACCTTTGCGCGGCCGCGCCGATCGCGCCGATCGCGATGCCGACCAACGCCGACACGATGACGTCGGCCGTGGCGCCGCCGAGCAGCAGCGCGGCGCCGCACGACAGCAGCGCGTACGCGGCGATCGTGATCGCGGGCGGATCGGGCTTCACCTCGACGTCGATCGTCGCCACGTCGGCCAGCGCCGCGCTCGGATCGCGACCGCGCCGGACGGCGCCGACGACGCCGTCGAGCAGCGCGAGCTTGCGCAGGTGCAGCCGCCCCGGCTCGAGCCGCAGGATGACGAGGCGCTGCTCGAACGACGCGCCCACCGCGAGCGTCAGGCTCGTCGGCAGCGCGTTGACCTCCAGCGCGACGCCGCACGAGCTCGCGACCGCGCGTAACGTGTCCTCGAGCGAATCGCTCGGCAGCCCGGCTTGGTGCAGCCCGCGCCCCAGCGCCAGAAGAAGTTCGGTGCGGTCGTCGCGCGGCACGTCCACCCCCGGGGCGTTCGGCGAGGCTTCGTCCTGCGCCCGGGGAAGATTTCAGCGTGGCCTTCTACGCTCGTCAGGGTCGTCTGCCGGAGAAGCGGCACACCCAGTTCCGCGCTCCCGACGGCGGCTTGTACGCCGAAGAACTGATGTCGACCAAGGGCTTCGAGAGCGTCTACTCGCTGGCGTACCATTTGCGCCCGCCGACCGCGACGCTGGACGTGAAGCCGTGGGATCGGCCGATGGTGCGCTTTCTCCCGAACGATCCGGTGCGCAACCGGCATTGGTTCACCGGCCGTATCGCCAAGACGGGCGACGCCGTGGAAGCACGTGTGCCGCTCGTCGGCAACGACGACATCGTGCTGTCGACGGCGCTGGTCACCGAGCCGATGGAGTATTTCTTCCGCAACGCCAGCGGTGACGAGATGCTGTTCGTGCAGGCCGGCGACGGCGTGCTCGAATCGTCGTTCGGCGAGCTGGAGTATCGCGCGCACGACTACGTGTACGTGCCGATGGGCACGACGTACAAGCTGCAGCCGCGCACGCCCACGACGTTGTTCGTGGCGGAGTCATCGGGGCAGATCACGATTCCGCGCAAGTTTCGCAACGAGTTCGGTCAGCTTGCCGAGCACGCGCCGTATTACGAACGTGATTTTCGCGCGCCGGTGCTGCGCGATCCCGTGGAAGCGACCGGAGAATTCGACGTGCGCGTGACGGCGAAAGGCCGCCACGCCAAGTACGTCGTCGCGAACCACCCGTTCGACGTCGTGGGCTGGGACGGTTTCTGCTACCCGTACGCGTTCAACGCGCACGACTACATGCCGATCACCGGCAAGATCCACCAGCCCCCGTCGTCCCACCAGATCTGGGACGCGCCCGGTGCAGCGTTCATCTTGTTCGCGCCGCGCATGTTCGACTATCATCCGCTGGCGGTGCCGGCGCCGTACAACCACTCGTCGGTGGATTGCGACGAGATCATCTACTACGCGTCGGGCAATTTCATGTCGCGGCGCGGCATCGAGGAGAAGTCGGTGACGCTGCACGCCGCCGGCGCACCGCACGGCCCGCAGCCGGGCGCGGTGGAGGCGTCGCTCGGAAAGACGTCGACCGACGAGCTCGCGGTCGCGATCGACGCATTCGGCCCGCTGCGCGTCGCCGAGACGGTGAGCGGCGTGGAGGACGCGACGTACTTCCGGAGTTGGGTCGCGCAGCCGACGGGTGCGTAGCCGCGGATAAGCTCGACGCGGCGCGTTTGAACGGCTGCGCCATGATCGTGCTGGCGCTTTTGTTTCTCGGGGTCGGCGTCATGTTCATAGCCTCGGGGCGGCAGCTCGCGCCACGCGACCGCGCCGCGGCGGAGGTGTTTCGCACCGACCCAAGTTGTACGGCCCCGCTGAGCGCCGATGCGCGGCCCGGTGCTTGCAAGGTCGTCGCGGCCCAGGTCTTGGTTGCCGAGATGCGCATTGCCGGCGGTTTTTCCCGCACGCGCAGCAGGACCCCGTACGTCTACCTGCGCTTCGCGGACGGAACGTTCCGCAACGGCGATCTCGACGGATCCGACGGGCGAAACTTTGTCGCGTCGGTAAAGTCGGGCGCACCGGCGCGCGCGCAGCTTTTCCGCGGGACGCTGGTGCGCGTCGCGTCGGGGAACGCTTCGGCTGAGACCGACGAAGCGCCGGACATCTCCGCGGCCGCCGATTCGGAGATGCCGTGGGTCGGCGGCGGGCTGATCGCCATCGCGGCGCTCTTTGTCTTCGCTAGCGTGCGCGCGTTGCGGCGCGTTGCGCTACTACCGTGAACATCGGCGTTCGCCGCTTCGCATAGAGCTGCGCATGGCGCCCCGCGCGTATGGTTTCGTAGCCAAGGATCGCGAGCATGTTGGAGATGCTTTCCGGCGTGAACGACCACCAGGCGTCGCGCGGCTCGCCTTTGGCGGCGTTCGGCAAGAACAGCGGGCTGCGGCGATGGGCCGGACCCGCGAGCAGCGATAACGCCGACCTCGGCGACGGGCGTTGCGCGAGCTCCGTGACCACGATCGTCGCCGGCTGCAACGCCGCCGCGTTTTGCAGCGCGAGAAACGGGTCGCGCAGATGCAGCAGGATCGCGCCGAACGTGCAAAGGTCGATCGCGCCGATCGACGGCGGTATGGCGTATGCCGTGCCGTAGAGGGCGTTCGCCCGCGAACCGAATGCGCGATGGTTGTACCACCAACTCTTGTTCAGCCGCATGATGTGCTCGCGGCGACGCTGCAGCTCGTCCCGCATGTCGAGCCCCGCGTACGGAACCACGTCCCACGCATACGCCGGCGACAGGTCGTACGCCACGACGTCGGCGCCGCGCCGTTCCATCTCGAAGCACATGAAGCCGCTGGCGGTCCCGATCTCGAGCACGCGCTTGCCGGCGACGTTCTCGTGCCCGAGATAGTCGTCCACGCCCAAGCGCAGGTCCCACTCACCGGCGACGACGCCGTGACCCGGGACCTCCATCGTGTGGTAGTAGTAGCACTCGGAGATATCGGCGACGCCGATCGCGGCAGCGTACGGTGGTTGGGGCGCTGTGTCACCCGGTGGCTGCGACATCGCGCTCAACGTCCTGCGCGCTCGTCCGCCGAACCTGTTCGTAGCGGAAAGTGCTCCAATGCCACGTAGCGGGCGCCGGTGCGTTCGGTGAACGATTCGTACAGCGTCAGCGACGCGATGCGCTGCGGTGCGATGTCCGGCGCCTCGACGGCCGGCATCGCGATGCGACCGTCGCTGCGCGCCAGCGTGACGTGCGCATCGGCATGCTCCTGGAACGTGAACCCGAGCGCCGCGAGCGGCCGGCGCACCACGTCGCAAAGCGCGCCGAACGCCGGCGCCGCCGCGGCCGGACCGACCCATGCGACGCGCGGTTTGCGTGCGTTCGGAAAGGCGCCCGCCGTGTCGAGCGGCACGTCGAACGCGCAAACGCTCGCCGCTGCACCACGCGCCGCAGCGACGACCCCGGCTACGCGTTCATCGTCGACGCCGCCCAAGAATGCCACCGTCAGGTGATAGTTCTCCGGCGCGACCCAGCTGGCGGACCAGCCCGCTGCTCGCAGCTCACCGGCAACGCGAGCGCATGCCGCGCGCGCGGCATCGTCGATGCCGGCCGCAATGAAGAGCCGCCGCCTCATCGCACCAGCCGTGCGAGCACAAGCATTGCGTTGCGCGTCATGCGGGTATCTACGGACAGGCGATGCACCGTCCCGCCCGTCCATCACGGGCAGGGACCCGCCTGAACGCATGAAAAGGAGGGCCTGTGCCTTCGTATTATCTCGTCCCGTTGCTGCTCGTCGCCATGTGCCTAGCGCTCCTGGCGCTGATCTATTGGGGCGGCTTCGTCGAAGAGCGCCGCAACGGCCGCACCCGCGGCTAAAGAAACGGACGCCCCTCGCGGAGCGCCCATCAATCATCGCTCGCCTGGCGTGGCGGTTACGCGACGTGTGCCGGGGCCAGATCGTGCTGCTGTAGGATCAGCCCCGGCGAGTTGATGTGCTTGTTCATGCCGAGCGTCGACGGATCGACGCCGAGCGCGAGCGCGACGAGCTGCGGCAGGTGGAAGATCGGCAGATCGGTGCGGCCCCAGCGCTGCACGCTGTCTGCCTGATAACCGTCGAGCGCGAGGTGGCAGAGCGGGCACGGCGTGAGCACGGCTTCCGCGCCGTTGTCCTTGGCCATGCGCATGTTCTGACCGACCATGTTGGCCGCGATGCCGTCTTTCTCGAGCTGCACGTGGAAACCGCAGCAGCGCGTGCGTCCCGCATAGTCGATCGCTTCCCCGCCGAGCGCGACGATGAGATCTTCGAGCGAGTGCGGGTTGCGCGCCGACTCCCAGCCGTTCACCGATTCGGGACGGATGATGTGGCAGCCGTAGAACGCCGCGACCTTCAGGCCGTTGAGCGGGTTGACGACCATCTTTTTGAGCTCGTCGAGCCCGATGTCGTCGATGAGCAGCCACAGCAGATGGCGCACCATGACGTTGCCTTCGTACTTCGCGCCGAACTTGCCGAGAATGGCGTTGGCCTGGCTCATGTGGCCTTCGTCTTCGAGCAGCTCTTTGTTCGCGGCGCGCATGTGGCCGGTGCACGTGGAGCAGATCGTAATGACGTCGTCGAGGCCGAGCGCTTCGGCTTGCGCGTAGGTGCGCGCGTTGAGCACGCGCGCGACGTCGCGGTTGGTGTCGTTGAGCACGGATGCGCCGCAGCATGACGCCGCGGTGAGCTCGACGAGCTCGATGCCGAGCCGGTCGGCCAGAAGCATCGTCGAGTTGAAGAGCTCCTTGCACGACTCTTTGGCGACGCAGCCCGGGAAGAACCCGTACTTGCGCATCTGCGCCGACTTTGACTTGCCCTTGATGACGGGCTTGTCCAGTGTTGCAGTCATCAGAGTGTTGGAGCCTCCAGGGTTTCGAAAATGGTCCGGATCTCGTCGACCTTCGGAACGGGTTTGAGGAACAGCGGCGGGATCTTACCGGCGAGCGCAAGGCGGATGCCGAACGGCGCGACCTTGATCAGGCCGACGATGTTGAAGCGCCCGACGGTGCCTTGGATGACTTCGGTCTCGTGCAGCATCCCGGTGGCCTTGATCGTCTTCGCGACGACCAGCGCATGGCGCGGGCCGGCCGCGTTGGTGATGCCTTCTTCGATCGTCGCGCGCTTCACCGCGATGATGTCGTCGTGCG
>JAXDMA010000221.1:0-4498 GCA_034666305.1 Vulcanimicrobiota bacterium | reverse complement strand
GACCTCGTTGTTGGTGACGTACGTGATGTCGCTGTCGTACGCGGCCTTGCGCAGCGCGTTGTCGAGGTCGTGCTGGATCACGCCGTACGTCATGCCGAGCGCTTCGTAGATCGGCCCCATCCACTCCGCGTCGCGCTTGGCCAGATAGTCGTTGACGGTGACGAGGTGGACGCCCGTGCCGGTCAGCGCGTTGAGGTACACGGGCAGCGTCGCGACGAGCGTCTTGCCCTCGCCGGTGCGCATCTCCGCGACGTTGCCCTCGTGCAGCGCCTGGCCGCCCATGATCTGCACGTCGAAGTGGCGCATGCCCAGCACGCGCTTGCCGGCCTCGCGCACGACCGCGAACGCCTCGGGCAGCAGCGCATCGAGCTGCGCCTTCTCGGCGTCGCGCTGCACCTTGGGGTCGTCGCTGGTGCTCGCACCCTGTTGCAGGCGTGCTTTGAACTCGGCGGTCTTGGCGCGCAGCTCGTCGTCGGAGAGCGCCGCCGTCGCCGGCTCGAGCGCGTTGACGCGATCGGCCGTGCGGCGCAGCCGCGCGACTTCACGTGCATTCGCATCGAACAGGGTCTTGAGGAAGGCCATACAGGTCTACAACCATTCGCCGGGCGGAGGGGTTCCTCCGCGATTACTGCTTCTGGCTCCCCAGGTTACCTCCGAAGCGCTCAGCCGTCGCCCAGTGCGACTTTTGCCGGATGGTTCAGCTGATCGGCGGAGCTTCGGCGCAGCAGGGCGCTCACGGTCACGAACGTGAACCCGGCGCGCCGGAACCCGTCGACGATCTCGGGCAGGGCCGCGACGGTCGCCTGCCGGCCGCTGTGCAGCAGCACGATCTCCGGCGCGACCGCATGCGTCATGACGTGGTCCCGCAGCACGCCGGCCGGGACCGCGCGCCAGTCGCCGGGGTCGTCGCTCCACAGGATCGTGTCGAACCCGGCCGACTGCGCCGCCCGTAACGTCGCCACGGTGAACCGCCCGTGCGGCGGCCGGAACAAGCGGCGTTCCGCCGGATCGGGCACGATCCGTTCCAGGCTCGCCGCTCCGTCGCGCAGCTCGCCGGCGACGGCCCCGTCGGAGAGGCGGTCCAGATCGGGATGCGTCAGCGTGTGGTCCGCGATCTCGTGCCCGTCTGCCGCAATCGCGCGCGCGAGGTCCGGAAATTGCTCGGCATCGCGACCGATCAGAAAGAACGTCGCCGGCACGCGCGCGTCGCGCAGCGTTTGCAGCAGCAGCGGCGTCACGACCGGATACGGACCATCGTCGAACGTGAGCGCAACCAGCTTGGGCCGCGTGTCGACGGGTGCGCGCGCCTTGCCCAGCAGCGCGCCGAAGCGGGTGCCGAACGACGGGTGCACGAGCGACGCCGCGTCCGCGCCGCGCAGCACCACGACCGGGCGCAGCAGATCGTCGGACTTGAGCCAAAGACGCCGCCCGCCGTACCCCAGCGCGACGAGCGCGACCAGCGCGATCGCCGCGACGATCAGACGCCGCGACACGCGCATGCGATCAGCGCTTGGGCGCGACCGATGAGGTCGGTAGGGCGAGCGCGCTCGCGGCGGCGTAGTCCTTGCCGACGATCACGGTGACGAGCGTGTGCGGCCCCGGCGTCGTGTCCGTTGCGGGCGCGATCACCGCGTTGGGCACGCCGAGGTCCGCGCGGATGCGTTCCCCGACGAAGGGCACTTGCGTCGCGGGCCGGATCTGCGTGACGTCGTAGCCGAACGTGTCCGCGTTGCCGACCGAATCCACGACGTAGTGCATTTTTTCCAGCTTCGCGGACACGGTGCCGGCGAGGCCGGGAACGCCGCTGCCGTTCTGCACGATCACGTGCACGGTCGACGGCTTGATCGACTGTAGTGCGCTCGCCGGCGGCGGGGTCACGTTGCCGTAGGGGCCCAGAAACGCCGACAAGACCTTGGCCTTTTGCACGGGATCGGGGATGACGACTTCGCCGCCGAACATCGTCATCTTGGTGGTCGTGTACTCGAACGTGAACGCTTTGATGTCGGCGAGGTTCGCGTCGCGGAAATGCCACGCGAGCGACTTCTCCTCGTTGAACGTCATATTGGTCCGGACGTTTTTGTTGAGCGCGCCGAGCAGCGCACCGATGTGCAGCAGGTCGTTGAATTTCTGCGACTTCAGCTTGGCGATCGTGAGCTGGATGATCTGCTGCTGGCGCTTCACGCGGCACGAGTCGCTGCATGCGTCGTGGCGGAACCGGCTGTACTCCATCGCCTTCTGCCCGTTCATGTGCTGCAAACCGGGCTTGAAGTGAATGTGCAGATCGCCCCACGAGTCGTCGTAGTCCATCTTCTCGGTGACGGGGACTTCGATGCCGCCGATCGCGTCGACGAAGTCCTTGAGGCCACGCGCGTTGATCACGATGTAGCGGTCGAAGCTTGTGCCCCCCTCCGAACGGGGCAGCGTCAGGAAGTCACCGATCACGGCGTCGGCAAGCTTGACGCCGCCTTGCGAGTACGCCTCGTTGATCTTCGAATCGTGGCCGTTGACCATCGCTTCGGAGTCGCGCAAAATCGACACGAGCTTGACCGATTTCGACGGGAAGTCGACTCCGGCGGCCATGATCGTGTCGCTGCGCGCGCCCTTGGAGTACGGCATCCCTTTCTCGTCGCGGTTGTAGTCGGTACCGAGCACCATGACGTAAATGCGGTCTTTGCCGAACACCGAGGCCGGCGACGGCACGAAGAACGTGCCGATCACGTCCGACGGCTTCTGCCCGTCGTGAATCACGCGGTATGCGACGTATGCGCACGCGATGCCGATGACGATCAACAGCGTGGCGAGCAGATAGGCCCAGAAATGTCCCCTGCGTGGCGGGGAACCGCCGGGCGGCGGGTCCGATCGCCGGCGCGGCCGGTCGTCGGTGGGCGGCGCCGGCGGGACCGGCGGATCGGCGACGATCTGCTTGCTCACGCGACCACGGTTCCGTGGAAATCGAACGCCGTATTGCCGCCGAGGCGCACGTCGATGAAGTCTCCGATCCGCACGTTGCCGTCGAACGCGAACACGATTCCGCCGTCGACGCCGGGCGCCTCACCCATCGAGCGCCCGACGAGGACGTCGCGTGCGCGCAGCGCGACCGCGAGCGGATCCGTCTTGCGCAGCGTGCGCCGCTCCTCCACGAGCACGCGCACGACGGTACCGGCGCGCTTCGCGCGCGCTCGCTCCGACGCGCGCCGCTGCGCGTCCCGCAGCCGCAGCAATCGCTTGCGCTTCTCGCGCTCCGGAACTTGATCCGGCAGCAGCGCACCGGGTGTACCGTCCTCGCGCGAGTACGTGAAGAACCCGACGCGGTCGAGCTCCGCGCGCTCGATCCAGCGCTCCAGCTCCGCGACGTGCTCCTCGGTTTCGCCGGGGAACCCGACGATGAACGTCGATCGCATCGTCATCCCGGGGACGCGCCGGCGGAAGTCCTCGATGATCTCCAGATATCGCGCGCCGTTCGACGGCCGCAGCATCCCGCGCAGCACTGGCACGCTGACGTGCTGCAGCGGCATGTCCATGTACGTGCACACTTTGGGCAGCGACGCCATCGCGTCGATCAGCTCCGAATCGACGGTCGCCGGATACAGATACAGCAGCCGGATCCACGCGATCCCGTCGATCGCGTCGAGCTGCCGCAGCAGATGCGCCAAGCCCCCGCGGCGGAATCCGCGATCGCGTCCCCACATCGACGTGTCCTGCGCGATGAGGATCAGTTCTTTCGTACCGCCCGCCGCGAGCGCGCGCGCCTCGGCGAGGATCGACTCTTCGGACCGCGAGCGAAACTTGCCGCGCAGCTGCGGGATGATGCAGAACGTGCACGGGTGATCGCAGCCTTCGGCGATCTTCAGGTACGCGGTCGCCGACGGCGTCGTGATGAGCCGCGGCAGAAAATCATGCTCCGGTTCGGCTTCGAACCCCAAGCGCACGGGCTTCTTCCCGGCGCGCGCATCCTCGAGCAGCTCGACGATCGACGCGTACGCGCCGGTGCCGATCACGCCGTCGATCTCCGGGATCAGCGACTGCAGCTCGTCGCCGAAGCGCTGCGACAGGCATCCCGCGACGATGAGCTGCTGCCCCTCGCGCTTGCGCTCGGCGTGCTCGAGGATCGTCTCGGTCGACTCGGCCTTCGCGGGATCGATGAACGCGCACGTGTTGATCACCACCGCGTCCGCGTCGGCCGCCTCGGGCACGAGCGCCCACCCCGCCGCGCCGAGCTTCGCGATCATCACCTCGCTGTCGACGAGGTTCTTCGCGCACCCGAGGGAGACGAACGAGACGGTATTCGTGCGAACGGCGGTTGCTGTCATCGATAATTGGTGAACTGCAGGGGCAGGTCGTACTCCAACCCCTTGAGCAGGCTCATAACCTTTTGCAGATCGTCCTTGGACTTGCCTGAGACGCGGATCTGCTCGTCCTGGTACTGGGCCTGCACTTTGAGCTTCGAGGCCTTGATCGCCTCGATGATGGGCTTGGACTTGTCCTTGGGGATGCCGGC
>JAXDMA010000220.1:0-4551 GCA_034666305.1 Vulcanimicrobiota bacterium | reverse complement strand
CGCGACAGCGTCGCCCCCGCGTTGGTCGCGAGCTCGCCGCTCGTCGCATACGCCACGAAGTTCAACGCGATCGCACTCGGCGGCGGGAACAGCCCGGGGTTGAGCACCTTCGTCGACACCGCGATCTGCCACAGCAGGATCAGCGACAGCGGCGCCGCGATCTTCAGCCAGCGCAAGCCCGTCACCGAAGCAGCTCCCAGATGTGCACGACGTGCTCGCCGAACCGCGGTTCGCCGCGGATCGTCACGGCGTCGCGCGGGCGCGGGAAGTCGATCGGGATGATCTCCTTGATGCGGCCCGGCTGCGCGGACAGTACGACGACGCGGTCGGCGAGCGTGACGGCCTCCTCGATGCTATGCGTCACGAACACGATCGTCTTGGGCGAGCGTTCCCACAGCCGCATCAACTCGTTGACGAGGCCCACGCGCGTTTGCTCGTCGAGCGCGCCGAACGGTTCGTCCATGAACAGCACGGGCGGGTCGGTCACGAACGCGCGCGCGACCGCGGCGCGCTGCTTCATGCCGCCGGAGAGCTCGTGCGGCCACGCGCGTTCGCGATCGCCCAAACCCACGAGGCCCAGCACGTCGTGCACGCGCCGGCGCACGTCATCGCGCGAAATCGCGAGCGAGTCGAACGCCACCGCGACGTTGGCGCCGACGCGCATCCACGGAAACAGCGACGCTTCTTGAAATACCGTCGCGCTGGGCAGTTCGTCGCCGCGCACGGCGTCGCCGGCGATCGTCACCCGGCCTTCGGTGGCAACGTCCAAGTCCGCCATGATACGCAGCAGCGTGCTCTTGCCGCAGCCGCTGGGCCCGACGACGGCGACGAACTCACCGGCGGCGATGTCGAGGTTGACGTCATCCAGCGCGATCGTGCCGTTCGGATACCGCTTCGTGAGATGCTCAAGGGCGATCGAGGCCACGGCGCGATGGTAACACATGACCGGCGCGGGCGCCCCGGGGAAGCGATCCGGCTGGCCACGCCGAACGCATCGCCTCCTATGAAGGCTGCAATAGCGGCGCCGCTTATCATGGCGCTCGTGCTCACGCTCACCGCGGTCGCCTCGGCGACTCCGGTCACGATCAAGGTCACCTTCCCGGACGGCCGGCCCGCGCCCGGGGTCCTCGTGCAAATGCCGCAGACGCGACCGGGTGGTTCCGAAATCCAACTCTACATCGCGGAAAAGCACCTGACGGACCGCGCCGGCATCGCCCATTTCAATCAGCCCGCCGGCTTCGTCTGCTTCAAGGCGTTGTATGAAACCGGCAACGTTCATTGGCAGGGCCATGCGTGCACCCGGAAGCCACATTCGCTGACGATCGTCCTGGACGAATAGTCGTCAGCCATCGCGGTCTTCTTGCGCCGAAGCCCTCGATCACGATCGAGGGCTTCGGCAACTGGCGACGTTGATGGGGCTCGAACCCACGACCTCCGCCGTGACAGGGCGGCGCTCTAACCAACTGAGCTACAACGCCACGAGAGAGATGGTGGGCACGGTTGGGATTGAACCAACGACCCCCCGCGTGTGAAGCGGATGCTCTCCCACTGAGCTACGCGCCCCGGTCCACTCTCGCTTTTGGCGAACCGGCGTATTCTACCGGGAAGGGGCAACGCCTGTCAAAGCCTTGGGTAGAAGGCAGCCTGATGCTGCCCACCGAGGGACCCGAAGCCGCTAAAGCAGCCGGGCTGCGCTACACGACGGACGCGATCCCCGGGATCCGGCGGGTGAAGCGGCGCAAGAGCTTCGCGTTCATCGCGCCCGACGGGACTCCGATCACCGACCGCAAGGAGATCGCACGCATCAAATCGCTCGCGGTGCCGCCCGCGTACACCGACGTGTGGATCTGCCCGCAAGCCAACGGCCATCTGCAGGCGACGGGTCGCGATGCGCGCGGCCGCAAGCAATATCGCTATCACAAGCGCTGGCGCGAAATTCGCGACGAAACCAAATTCGACCGCATGATCGAGTTCGCCAAAGCGCTGCCGGCGATCCGCGCCGCGGTCGCGCGCGACATCGCGAAGCCCGGCATGCCGCGCGAAAAGATTCTCGCGACGCTCGTGTCGCTGTTGGAAGAAACGGCGATTCGCGTCGGCAACGAAGAGTACGCGCGCGAGAACGACTCGTTCGGGCTGACCACGCTGCAGGAAGATCACGCCGAGGTCAAAGGCTCCACCGTCACGTTCCGTTTCCGCGGCAAGAGCGGCAAAGAGCACGAGATCGCGGTGAAGGACAAACGCGTCGCGCGCATCGTCAAGGCGAGCCAGGACCTGCCCGGGCAGAACCTGTTCGAGTACCTCGACGACGCGGGCGAAGCGCACCCCGTGCGGTCCGAGGACGTGAACGACTACTTGCGCGAGATCGCCGGCGGCGACTTCACCGCGAAAGATTTCCGCACGTGGGAAGCGACGATGAGCTGCGCGCTCGAGCTCGCGGCCGTCGAAGTCGAGGGCAAAGGCGAAGCGAAGACGGTGGTCACCGAAGCGATCAAACGCGTCGCCGAAAAGCTCGGCAACACGCCCGCGGTGTGCAAAAAGTCGTACATCCACCCCGGCGTCATCGCGGAGTTCATCGAAAACGGCGCGCTCAAGCTCGTGCAGAAGGAAGCGTCACGCGCGCAGCACGCGCTGAGTAAGCACGAAGTCGCCGTGATCGATCTCGTCGAACGCATCATCGAGCGCGACGGCAAGCCGCTGAGCGACCTGCTCGCAAAATCTGTTCGTCAAGCAAAACGCGGCAAGCGCTCGCCGCCGGCACGAAAAAAAGCCGCTTAGCGGGTACAACGTACGCATGCGTACTTATTTCCTCGCAGCGCTCATCGCGGCAGCCCCGATCGGGGCCGCCGTCGTCGCACCCGCACCCGCACAGGCCGCCACGGTCGGCTCGTCGTGGGTCGAGGGAACCCTGGTCCACATCTCGTCCGCCAACATCAAAGTCAAAGACGACAAGACGGGCAAGGAGCTGAGCTTCCTGCTGATGCCGCATTTCGATCAAGTCTTCTCCGGTGACGGCAAGACGACGTATCAGATGAAGGCGCTGCACTCCGGCCAGCTCGTCAAAGTGTTCTACGACCAGAAGCTCCTGGGCGCGCGCCATGCCGACCGCATTCTGGTGCTCAACCGCGCGCAGAAGCCGGTCAAACAGCAGAAGGGCTAACTTGTCACACTGAGCTGGTCGAAGTGTGCGGGAGCCGCGACGCGAACGTGACCGCGTGACCGCCCGGCTCCCGCACCGTGATCTCGTGCATGCCGTAGAACGTCTTGCGCAGCGGCACGACGACGTCGGCGTCGGCGATCGCAGGCACGACGAGCTCCACATCGCTCACGGAGATGAACAGCGTCGCGGCTCCGCGGCCTGAGAGCGTCTCGTTTACCGCGCGGGCCGCATCGTGGCCCACGTCGTCGATCACCGATGCGTGCGACTGGATCATCACGGTGACGCCGTCCTTTTCCAGCATCGCGAACCCCAGCGCGTCGTCGTGCGTGACGACGGCCGTCTGCGTGAAACCCAGCCGGTCGCGGAAGAAGTCGCGCGTCGGCTCGACGCGCTCGACGATCAGGACCGGGGCGATCGATTCATAACGCAGGTGCGGCAGCGGCATCGGCCAGGCTTCTGCGCGCGACGGCGGCCGCCTAGGCAGACGGTGACCCCGGGCCGTCAAGATCGCGCTTGGCTGCATGAGATCGCCTCCCCTCGGGTGTATGTCCGCGCACGGCGCCACCGAACGAATCACCGGTGGGCGATGACGGAGGAGAGAGAATCTTGAGGATACGTAAACTGCTTGCCGCGCTGACGGCGTCCGCGCTGATCGTCGAACTGGTCGCGCTCGGCGGTGCCGTCCCGGCGCAGGCTGCGGGCGCGCCGGTGAACGTCGGCCTCATCTATTCGAAGACCGGGCTGCTGTCGTCGTACGGCGCCCAGTACGCCGAAGGCTTCGCGATCGGGCTCGATTACGCGACCAACCACACGGGCATGGCCGGCGGTCACAAGATCGTCGTGACCGAGCGCGACGACACGGGCGTCGCCGACAAGGGCGTCGCGGCCGCCAAAGAGCTGATCGGCCAGGGCTACAAGATTCTTGCCGGCTCGACGGCATCGGGCGTGGCGCTCCAAGTGGCGGGCGTTGCGAAAGAGAACAACGTTTTGTTCATCTCCGGCGCGGCCGCCGCGGACGCGATCACGGGCAATAACCGCAACACGTTTCGTTCGGGACGCCAGACGTATCAAGACGTCCTGACCGCCGGCACGATCGTCGGCAACAACATGCGCGGCAAGAAGGTCGCCGTGTTCGCCCAAGACTCGGCGTTCGGACAAGCCAACGCGAATGCCGTGCGCGCCATTCTCGGCGGGAGCGGCGCCGAGGTCACCGCGGTGCTTGCGCCGCTTTCGGCCAACGACTTCGCGCCGTTCGCGCTCAAGATCAAGGACGCGAAACCGGATCTGCTGTTCCCGGCGTGGGCCGGCGCGACGGCGCCCGCGATGTGGAAGGCGCTCGACGACTCGGGCGTGTTCGCCGCGACGCGCGTGGTGAGCGGGCTCGATCAGCGCTC
>JAXDMA010000219.1:0-3395 GCA_034666305.1 Vulcanimicrobiota bacterium | reverse complement strand
CCCGTAGCCCGGTGCCCAAGCGGAACGCGCGAAACCGTGCGGCGCGAACTCCTCCGTGAACCGTCGCAGCGTCGCTTCGGCGATCGGCTCGGCCCCGACGGAAAGCGTCGTCAGGGAGCTGAGGTCGAGCGGCATCCGCGCGGCTGGCGGGATTCTGCGAGCGCAAAGGTCGAGCGCGAAATTCGGGGCTACCGTCGATGCTGCGCGATACATCGTTATCGCTTCAAGCCAGCGCACGGGCCGCTTCAGAAATGCGGCGGGAGCCATGAGGTACGACTCGCTCTTGAAGTACAGCGGGAAAAGGAGTCCCGTCACGAGACCCATGTCGTGGAAGTGGGGTAGCCAACTGACGAACGGCCGGGACGTGTCATAACCGATCACGTCGAACATCTCGAGAAGGTTTGCTACGACGCTCGCGTGCGTAACGCGCACGCCGCGCGGCGTTCCCGTCGAGCCGGACGTATACTGCAGGAAGAAGAGCTCGCCGGGGTCCGCACCTTGATCGCCTCCATTCGGCAGCGCCGGGCCGATTTCATCGGTGGCATGACGCTCGATCACGATACCGTGAGCTGCCGCATAGGGCCACACGTCCGCGATCAGCGTTCGCGAAGACAACGCTAGTGACGGTGAACAGTCGTCGGCGATCGCCGCGATGCGTGCAAAGCGACCTTTGTCGTGCTTACCGGACGACGGCATCGAAACCGGTACGCCGACGGTTCCAGCATAAGCGCATGCGATCAGCGCCGCGGCGAACTCGAGCGGCGCGGAGAACGCCAAGAGAACGCGGTCGCCCGGTTCGGCACGGCCCATGAGAAACGATGCGATGCCGCGCGCGCGCCGATCGAGGTCGCCGTACGTCAGGGACGCCGTCGGAACGCCACGTTCGTCAAGGAAGACGAGCGCCGTTTGGTGAGGGCTCGACGCGACGTGCCGTCGGAACTGTGCGAGAAACGTGTCAGACAACGCTCGTGCTCACAAACCAATCCTCGACGCCATGCGGAAACCTTCGCGAAGCAAGACCCCGCGCTCCCGTTCCTCGATGGCCGCGCCCTGCACAATAGAAAAATGCTCCACCCTGCCGACTACCGCGCCTTTGGGCGATCTCAGTAGTCGTTGAGATGGAGCATCACGATGGTGGAGCTGCCGGGGAGCCGCCCCCCGGGTCCGAAAAGCCGGACCGCCGCTTTCTCCAGGCTCAGCACCGATTTTGTCTTGAGCGCGTCAGCTTCTCGGTACAGGAATCAAACGCGCCGCAGTTCCGGTTGAGTTTCGGGCACATCTCGGAACGATCTCCGCACCCTAGCCGAACTTGTTGACCGCCTGGAGGACGGCAACGGCGACCTCCTCCGGACGGTGACTGTTAGCCTAAATTAGGTCTAGGCAGCCATTGCGTAGTTGTTGTTCGCGTATAAACGCTTGTGATCGTTTTAGGAGGGCTCACAACTCCGCCTGCTTACGTCGGCCTCGGATCTCCCCGTCGAGACTACTCAGCCCCTCGAGCGAGTCCATCCTGGACCAGCATAGGCGATTCTGATAAAGCGTCCGTTCTCGGGCGATTTCCCTTGTCACGATGCCCGAGAACGGTGACTTGCTCAGAGGCGCTCAAGGAGTATAACACGCGCGCCAAGCCGGAGGTTCCGCCGGTTGCGCCCCTCACGGGATCAGCGTTTGGCGGACGGCGGGCGTCCAGTGGTCGCCGTCGACCCCTTGCGCGACCGCTTCGAACTCGCGGTACAGCTTCACCGGATCGCGCATCTCGCTGATCGTCCCCGTCCAGCTCGCGGCGGGCGGCAGCGCGAGGTTTCCGTACCCGAGCATGCGGCCGAAAAAGCCTTGCCACATCGTCGTGCCGGCGAGCGCGGTGTTGCTGAGCGGCGTCACGCGCCGTCCGAATAGTCCCTCGACCACGAACACGCGCCGGTTCGTCGTGACGACACGGAAGCCCAGGTACCGCATGAGCCGCGCGAGCACCGAAAACACCTCGCGCAAAAGCAGCAGCGCGGCGACGCCGAGCACCGCCGTTCGCGCAACGCCCGTCAGCAAGAGCACGGTGACGTGGTGACCGCGCACGATCGGATGCAATTGCCAGCCGAGCGCCGTGATGAGCACGGCGAGAATCACGACGACGTGAATGACGGGCCGCACGAAAATGACCGGATGCGGTGAGCTCGCGAACGTGACGGCTTCGCTGGGCAACAGCATGCCGGACAATTCCGCGGGCGTCCCCGGCGGCGGGCCGATGACCGCGGTCGAGACCGGCGCGCCCACCGACACGCGCGGCATCCCGCGCGTATCGTCGTCCACGGTCGACGCGTCCGCCGGCGGCAAGCGCGACGTGCGCTGCGCCGGAAGGTTCGAGGCGGGATCGTCTGGTTGCATGCGCTACCCTCGGTCGGAGATCGTGCTTTTCACCGCGGTACCGGACCGTTCCGCCGCAGCAGCTCCGCGAGCTCGCGCTTGATTTTTGTGACCAGCGCCGTACCGGCGTAGATCAGCCCCGTGTAGAGCTGAACGACGGTCGCGCCCGCGTGCAGCTTCGCGAACGCGTCGGCGCCGCTCGCGATTCCTCCGACGCCGATGAGCGGGACGGTGCCGCCGGTGAGCTCGCGCACGCGCGCCAGCAGGGCGGTCGACGAACCGAACAGCGGCTTGCCGGAAAGCCCGCCGGCTTCGTTCGCGTGCGGGCCGTGCAAGCCGGCGGGTCGCGCGCGCGTGGTGTTCGACACGACGATCCCGTCGATGCGCGCGTCGAGCAGCGCCGACACGAGCCGCTGGAGGAGCGCGTCGTCGACATCGGGCGACAGCTTCGCGACCATGCGCGGGCGCTCGCCGCCCCACGCGACGTCCGTCAATCGCGCCAGAAGATCGGCGAGCTGCGACGGATCCAAGAACACCTGGCCGTTCGCCGTATTCGGACAGGATACGTCGAGCGTCAAGTAGTCCGCATACTGCGCGAACCGCTGCGCGAGCGCGACGAAGTCCGCCGCCGGGTCGGCGCTATCCGCGTTCGACGCGAGGTTGATGCCGAAGCCGATGTCGGGCCGGCCCTTGCGCTTCAAGCGCGCTTCGAGCGCGTCGGCGCCTTCGTTCGGAAAACCCATCCGGTTGATCACCGCGCCGTCGTCGGGCAGCCGGAACACGCGCGGGCGCGGGTTGCCCCGCTGCGCGCGCGGCGTCACGCCGCCGATCTCCACGAAGCCGAACCCGTGCGCGCCCATGCGCTCGTACACGCGCCCGTTCTTGTCGAAGCCCGCGGCCACGCCGACCGGGTTGGTCAGCGTCCGCCCGAACAGCGTGGTGGCGAGCACCGGATCATCGTCGCGCGGCTGGCCCGGCACGACGTTGAGCTCCAGCGCCTGCATCGTGAGCTCGTGCGCGTCTTCGGGATCGAGCAT
>JAXDMA010000218.1:0-3034 GCA_034666305.1 Vulcanimicrobiota bacterium | reverse complement strand
CGACACACGTGTGATCATGGAGGAAACACATGCCGGGAATTGGTGGGCTTTCAATCGCCAACAATCTGTTGGCGAATAGCGCGGGCCTCAATCTCAATCGCAACCAGAACTCGCTCCACACGGCCGTAACGCGGCTGTCGAGCGGTCTTCGCATCAACACCGCGGCGGACGATCCGTCCGGTCTCGCAATCGCCGAGTCGCTGCAGGCGCAGGTCAACGGTTTCGACCAGGGCGCGCGCAACGTGCAAGACGCGACCAACGCGGCGCAAGTCGCCGAAGGCGCGCTTCAGACGACGACGGACATCCTGCAGCGCATCCGCACCCTTGCGGTCGAAGGCGCGTCGGACATCACGTCGACCGACGATCGCAAGAATCTTCAGGCCGAAGTGCAGCAGCTGCTGCTCGAAGTCAATCGCATCTCGCAGAACACGAACTTCAACGGCCAGAACCTGCTCGACGGCTCGCACGCGGGCTTCCAGCAGCAGATCGACGTCAACGCAGTCGTCACGTCGAACTCGAACCTCGCGGCCGGCGGAACGCTCGTCGACGCGACGCAGATCTCTTACGTCCCGAACGCCGCCAACGCGACGGTCGCGGACGGCACGATCGAAGTCCAGGTCGCTCAGCTCAACTCGACGACCCAAGGCCTCATCGTCTCGTTCTACAACAGCTCCGCGAACACGGTCGCGACGCAGACCATCACGCTCGCCTCGGGCGTTGCCGCCGCGAACATCGCGGTCGACGGCGTGACCATCGGCTTCGGCGTGGCGGGCACCCTGGACGTCGGCGTCACGTCGTTCGTCAAGGTCAGCCAGTACGTCGCGGCAGCCTCGAACCCGAACGCTCCGGCGTTCAACTTCCAGTCGGGCGCGGCGGAAGGTGCGGTCATCCAGGTCGGCTTCATCAACACGTCGACCAACTCGCTCCGCATCGCGAACGTCAACCTGATCGGGCCGCCGAACGCCGGCGGTACCTTCGCCAACGGTTCGCTCGCGTCGGAAGACTCGATCGGCCAGATCGACAACGCCCTGCAGACGGTGCTCGCCCAGCGCGCACAGCTCGGCGCCACGATCGTCCGGTTGCAGGAAGATCAGAACAACGACAACGTCGCGTCGGTCAACCTCAAGGCGTCTGAGTCCGCGATCCGCGACCTCAACGTCGGCCAGGAGACCACCGAGTACACGAAGCTCCAGATCCTGGTGCAGGTCGGTACCTCGGTCCTCGCGCAGGCGAACCAGAACGCTCAGTCGGTCATCAGCCTCTTCAGGTAAGACCGCTCTTGACGAGCGCTCTTACCTCTCCCGCGGCGGCGCCGCGGTCCGAATAAGGAGAGGTTGAATGGGAAGAGGGTCCGCTCCGGCGGGCCCTCTCTCTATTTTCCCTCGGGTGGGCGTCCGATATTACTAGGGTGCCGTTAGAGATCGTTGACGACTACCGCGACAGTGCGTTCGCGCGGGCCCAGACCGGCCTGCTTTTCAACCTCCCCGTGCCGCCGCCCGAGCGCGAGCAGTTGCCCGCCGGCATCAGCTTGTGCATGATCGTGAAGAACGAGGAGCGCTTCCTGGCCGAGTGCCTGCGCAGCGTGTGCGACGTCGTCGACGAGATCAACGTCGTCGACACCGGCTCGTCGGACCGTACGGTGGAGATCGCCCGCGGCTTCGGCGCGAACGTCATCTTCCGCGAGTGGCGTGACGACTTCGGCTGGGCGCGCAACGAGTCGCTCGCGCTCGCGACGCGCCGCTGGACGCTCGTGCTCGACGCTGACGAAGAGATCGCGCCCGAGTCGCTCGCGCTGCTGCGCGCGCTGCGCGAGACGCCCGCGGACATCGCCGGCGTGTACGTGCGCATTCAAAACCTCGTGGACGACCAATCCGGCGCCGCCTCGACGATGACGCACATTCTGCCGCGCCTGTTTCCCACGACGCCGCGGTTGCGCTACCGCAACGTGATCCACGAAAGCGTGGTCGTCGACGGCAAGGATCACTTGCAGTCGGTCGTGTCGCCGATCCTCATCCGGCACAAAGGCTACACCAGCGCGATGATGGACGATCGCGCGAAGACCGAGCGCAACCAGCCGCTGCTCGAGCGCGCGATTCGCGAAGCGTCCGACGACGCGTTCTCGTGGTTCAATTTCGGCATCTCGGCGATCGTGGCCGGCGACCACGAGGGCGGGATCGCCGCGCTCGAGCGCATGTTCGCGATGCCCGGCCCGCAGCGCGCGTTCTTTCCGATCGGCTACGTCATGCTGGCGGACGCGTACGCCGAGGGCCGCCGCGACGTGGAGAAGGGGATCGCGATCCTCGACGACGGCCTCGAGCGCACGCCGGGCCATCCGAACATTCTCTTCATGCGCGGTTACCTGCTGGCGATGCTCGCGCGCTACGACGAGTCGCGGACCTGGTACGAGAAGGCGATGGCCGGCGCGTTCCAAGCCGAGCAGCACTCGATGGTCGACGACGAGATCTGGATCTGGAAAGCGCCGCTCAACATGGCGACCACGTTCGTCAAGGAAAACCGCATCGAGGAAGCGGTGCCGTGGTTCGAGCGCGCGCAAGCGAACAAGCCGGATTCGCCGGTGCTGCGCGGGCTCGTCGCGAGCGCATACGAACGCGTGGGCCGCTACTACGATGCCGAGCGCGTGTTCCGCGAAGCGGCGGAACGCGACGGCGACGCGGGCTTCATGTCGTACGTCAACTACCTGATGCGCCGCCGCCGTTTCTTCGAAGCGTTCGACCGTGTCGACCAGCGCCGCGACGCCGTGGACGACCGCGGATACGCGGCGTTGCTGACCTCGGCCGCGCAGACGACGCGTGACGAGCGGCTCGGCGATCCCGAACCGTATGCGCTGCGCGCGCTCGCGCTCGCGCCGGGCAACGGGCTGGCGCTCGGGCTGCTGGATGCGCTCTACGCATCGCGCGGAGACAGCGCGAAACACGCCGGACTGCGCGCGGCGGAGCTGCATGCGAAGCTCGCCGAGCCGGCGGACTACTCGCGCCGCTCGCACCGGCTGCTCGAAGAGCAGCGGCTCGACGAC
>JAXDMA010000217.1:0-5674 GCA_034666305.1 Vulcanimicrobiota bacterium | reverse complement strand
ATCTCGACATCGAGTTGAAATATTACGACCTCGGGGTCGAGCACCGCGACGAAACCGACGACAAGGTGACGCTCGATGCTGCGCGCGCGATCAAGCAGTACGGCGTCGGCGTGAAGTGCGCGACGATTACGCCCGACGAGGCGCGCGTCGAGGAGTTCCATCTCAGGTCGATGTGGCGCTCGCCCAACGGCACGATTCGCAATGAGCTCGACGGCACCGTGTTCCGCGAGCCGATCATCTGCCGCAACGTCCCGCGGCTGGTGCCCGGGTGGACGCAGCCGATCGTGATCGGCCGCCACGCGTTCGGCGATCAGTACCGCGCGACCGACTTCGTCGTGCCCGGGGCCGGCAAGCTGGTGGTGAAGTTCACGCCGGCCGATGGCGGCGCGCCGATCGAGCGCGAGGTATACGAGTTCAAGGGCGGCGGCGTGGCGCTCGCGATGTACAACGTCGACGAGTCGATCCGCGGCTTCGCGCGCGCGAGCATGAACTACGGGCTGCTGCGCGGATACCCCGTGTATCTTTCGACCAAGAACACGATCCTCAAAGCCTACGACGGGCGCTTCAAGGATCTGTTCGAGCAGGTTTATCAGGATGAGTTCAAGACGGAGTTCGAGCGCCGCGGGCTGACGTACGAGCACCGGCTGATCGACGACATGGTCGCGTCGGCGCTCAAGTGGTCCGGTGCGTTCGTGTGGGCGTGCAAGAACTACGACGGCGACGTGCAGTCCGACACCGTCGCGCAAGGCTTCGGCTCGCTGGGCCTGATGACGTCGGTGCTCATGACGCCCGACGGCAAGACGATCGAAGCCGAAGCGGCGCACGGCACGGTGACGCGCCACTATCGCGAGCACCAGAAGGGCCGTGAGACGTCGACGAACCCGATCGCGTCGATCTTCGCCTGGACGCGCGGACTCGCGCACCGCGGCAAGGTGGACGGAACGCCCGACGTCACGCGCTTCGCCGAGACGCTGGAGAAGGTGTGCGTCGACGTGGTCGAGTCCGGCAAGATGACCAAAGATCTCGCGATCTTGATCGGACCCGATCAGCCGTGGCTCACCACGACGCAGTTCCTCGACGCGCTCGACGGGGAGCTGCGCACGCGGATGGGAGCCGCGACGTCGCCCGCGGCGGTGTGAGGACGCCGTAATGCACACGGACGAGACGCTCGCGATCCTCGTCGGCGGCGGGCCGGCGCCCGGGATCAACGGGGTCATCGCCTCGGCGACGATCGAGGCGCGCAACCACGGGCTGCGCGTGCTGGGCATCTACGAAGGCTACCGGCACCTGGTGGCCGGCGACACGTCGCACGTGACCGAGCTGCAGATCGAAGACGTCTCGCGGCTGCATTTCTCGGGCGGCTCGATGCTGCGCACGTCGCGCACGAATCCCGCCGGCGATCCGGAGTCGCTGCGGCGCTGCATCCGCTCGCTGACGATGCTGGGCGTGCGCTATCTCATCGCGATCGGCGGCGACGACACGACGTTCGGCGCGACGCGCATCGCGGCGGAGACGAAAGGCCGCATCGGCGTGGCTACGGTTCCGAAAACGATCGACAACGACTTGCCGCTGCCGGACAACGCGCCGACGTTCGGCTTCGAGACCGCGCGCGCCGTCGGTTCGGCGATCGTCGAGAACCTGATGGAAGATGCACGCACGGCGTCACGCTGGTATCTCGCCGTGACGATGGGGCGCAAGTCCGGCGCGCTCGCGCTGGGAATCTGCAAGGCGGCCGGCGCGACGCTGGCGCTCATCCCCGAAGAGTTCATCGGCGAGAAGATCGCGCTCGACGACGTGGTCGATACGATCGTCGGTGCGATCGTCAAGCGGCTTGCATCCGGCCACGATCACGGCGTGGCTGTCATCGCCGAAGGGATCGCCGAGCGCATCGCGCCCGAGGAGCTCGCCGCGGTGTCGACCGCGACGCGCGACGCATACGGGCACGTGCGCCTCGCCGACGTGCCGCTGGGCAGCGTGCTGCGCGACGCCGTTCGCGCGCGGCTCAAGGAGATCGGGATCGACGCGACCGTCGTGCCCAAGGACATCGGCTACGAGCTGCGCAGCGCGAAGCCCATCCCGTTCGACGCGGAGTACACGCGCACGCTGGGCTACGGCGCCGTGCGCTATTTGCTGAGCGGCGGCAGCGGCGCGCTGATCGCGCTCGCCGGCGGCCGCATCGTGCCCGTCACCCTGGAATCGATGCTCGACAAAACTACCGGCCGCGTCCGCGTGCGCATGGTGGACGTCACGACCGAGTCGTACGAAGTGGCCCGCAAGTACATGATCCGCCTCGAACGGCAAGACCTCACGGAGCCGAGGCTATCGCGCCTCTCCGCGCAGACGAATCTGGATCCGGAATCGTTCGAGGAGCGCTTCGGCAAGCTGTTCGCCGCTCGCTCATGAAACGAGCGCGCTCTTCGGATTCAAGCTCTGGATGTGACCGCTCTCGGTGCCCGCGGTCGGGTCGATCACCGCGTTGATCAAGGCAGGCTTCCCGGAGGCGAGCGCGTCGCTCACAGCCCTCTGTAAACTCGCCGTGTCCGTCGCGTGCACGCCCACTCCGCCGAACGCTTCGATGATCCGCTCGTAGCGCGCGCCGGCGATGAAGCCGGTCGGCGATGGCGCCTCATCGACCGGATCGCCCCGATAAATCCCGTTGTTGTTGAAGATCACCGTCACCACCGGCAGGTTGTACCGGCAGATCGTTTCGATCTCCATGCCGGAAAAGCCGAACGCCGAATCGCCTTCAAGCGCGACGACCGGCTTGCCGCTCTCCACCGCGGCGCCGATCGCATAGCCCATCCCGATGCCCATGACGCCCCACGTCCCGCTGTCGAGGCGATGGCGCGGCTCGAACATGTCGATGATGTTGCGCCCGAAGTCGAGTGTATTGGCACCTTCGTTCACGACGTAGACATCGGGTCGTCCGGCCAGTGCGTCTCGAACCGCGCGCAGAGCGCTCGAGAAGTTCATCGGGCTCGGCTCTGCCGCGAGGCGTGCCGCCATTTTCTCGACGTTCCTTTGCTTGCGCGAATTGATGTCGTCGAGCCATTTCTTGCTGGGCTTGATCTGCCCGGGCCGGAGTGCGGCGTTGAACGCTTTCATCGCCGATGCGATGTCGGCGACCACGGGCGCCGCGATCGCGCGGTTACTGTCCATTTCGGTCGCCGCGACATCGATTTGGATCAGCTTCGTGTCGTCCGACCAGAGCGGTGCCTTGCCGTGCGAGAGCAGCCAATTCAGGCGCGCACCGACCACCATGACGACATCGGCCTGACCGATGGCGAACGAGCGCGCCGCGGCAGCCGATTGCGCATGATTGTCGGGCAGCAGTCCCTTCGCCATTGACATTGGGAGGAACGGAACGCCGGTCGTTTCGATGAACGTCCGGATCTCCGCGTCGGCTCGAGCGTAGGCTGCACCTTTACCGAGAAGCACGAGCGGCCGCTCAGCCGAGGCCATGAGCTCGAGTGCGCGCGTCACCGCTTCGGGCGAGGGCATGTGCGCCGGTGCCGGATCGACGACCTTGATCAGCGATTTGCGCGCCGTCTCGACGTCGAGCGCCGCGCCCAGCACCTCCGCGGTGAGGTCGAGGTAGACGCCGCCCGGCCGCCCGGAGACCGCGGCGCGGATCGCGCGCGCGACCCCGAGCCCGATGTCCTGCGGGCGGTTGATGCGATACGCCGCCTTGCAATGCGGCCGCGCGACGCTGAGCTGATCCATCTCCTCATAGTCGCCCTGCTCGAGATCGACGATCGCGCGGTCGCTGGAGCCGCTGATCAGCACCATCGGAAAGCAGTTGACCGTCGCGTTCGCCAGTCCGACGACCCCGTTCAGAAAGCCCGGCGCCGAAACCGTCATGCAGATGCCGGGCTTGCCCGTGATGAAGCCGGCGATCGCAGCGGCGTTTGCCGCGGATTGCTCGTGACGGAAGCCGATGTAGCGAAAACCTTCGGCCTGCGCGAGCCGGAGGAGATCGGTGATCGGAATCCCGGCGACGCCGTAGAGGTTCTCGACCCCGTTCAGCTTGAGCGCGTCGAGGACGAGATGGAAGCCGTCGGTCTGCGTTTGCCCGTTCATGCCCTCGCTAATACGCTGCGCTCGGCGCCGCGCCCGCTTGGTTACCACGACGGGTGGCCGTGCGCCGCCCCAGGAGGCGCGGCGGGAGGATATCCGTTCCCCGGCGGCAATCCGCGGCTTGGTATATTGCATGCCAGAAACGAAAACGACGCGACAATGGCCGCGCTAAGCCTCGTCTCGATCCGCTCCGACGCCAGCATCTCGGTGCGCGTATACGAGGCCATCCGAGCGGCGATCACGGCGACGAACTTGTATGAGATCGACGAATCGAGCTTGCGGCTCGACGAGCGCGAACTCGCCGGGAAGCTGGGCGTCAGCCGAACGCCTGTCCGCGAGGCCCTCGTCCGCCTGGAGCACGAGGAACTGGTGGTCAGCTTCCCGCGGCGCGGCTACTTCATCGCGCGCAAGAGCAAGGCCGAGTTGCTGGAGATCATCACCGTCTGGGCCGCGCTCGAGAGCATGGCCGCTAGGCTCGTCGCGCTCGGCGCGAGTGCCGGAGCGATCGCCTCGCTGCGCGAGATCTTCGCGACGTTCGACGGCCACCGCATCGCCGCGAACCTCGACGAATACTCGGACGCGAACCTCCGCTTCCACCAGCGGATCATCGAACTCTGCGGCTGCGAGACGCTGCGGCGCACCGCCGACGGCATCATGGTCCACGTCCGGTCGATCCGCCATCGAACGATCGGGGAGAACGAGCGTTTCACCCGGTCCATAGTCGATCACATGCACATCATCGAAGCGCTCGAAGCGCGAGATGCTGACCTCGCCGAGCGCTTGGTCCGCGACCATGCGCTCGCGCTTGCGGCACACGTCGACGCCAACGACCACGACCTCTGAAATTCCGCGACCGCCTTCCACCGCGAGCACCCTCACGGGAGACGCCCATGGCCAACTGCACGATGAATCCGACGATGGACAAGTGAGCGCCGCTCGATGAGCACCAACGGCGTTTCCTCGAGCGGCGCACCCGACGGCGAGCCGGTGCGCAAGGCGCTCGACGGCATCAAGGTCCTGGACATGACCCATGTCCAGGCCGGGCCGTCGTGTACCCAGATTCTCGGCTGGCTCGGCGCCGACGTCATCAAGGTCGAGCTGCCGGGGCGCGGCGACATTACGCGCGGGCAGTTGCAAGACATCCCCGACGTCGACAGCCTTTACTTCACGATGCTGAACTGCAACAAGCGCAGCATCACGCTCAATACCAAGACCCCCGACGGGAAAGCGATCTTTTCCAAACTGATCGAGCACTGCGACGTGCTGGTCGAGAACTTCGGCCCCGGCGTGCTCGACCGCCAAGGCTTCACGTGGGACAAGATCCGCGAGATCAACCCGCGCATCTCGTACGCGTCGATCAAAGGCTTCGGGCCGGGCAAGTTCGAGGATTTCAAGGCGTACGAGACCGTCGCACAGGCGATGGGCGGCGGCATGAGCACGACCGGCTGGCCGGAAGGGCCGCCGACGAGCGCCGGGGCGCAGATCGGCGACTCGGGGAGCGGCATCCACATGGTGGCCGCGATCCTCGCCGCGCTGTACCAGCGCACGCACACCGGCCGCGGTCAGCGCGTCTCGGTCGCGATGCAGGACGCGGTGC
>JAXDMA010000216.1:0-2823 GCA_034666305.1 Vulcanimicrobiota bacterium | reverse complement strand
CGCACGTGATCGAGTTCATGGCGATCGGCACGTCGGTCGAGAAGCGCGGCGAGCCCAAGAACGTGCCGCTGACGTTCCAAGTCGCCTTGAACGACTAGCGATGGACGACACGCTCCAACCGCCCATGCTCACCGCGCCGGAGCCGGTGATGGCGATCGCAGCGTCCGACGCGCTGGGCAAAGTCCCGGTTGCCGCCGACGAGCGCACCAAGCTCGACGCCGATGCCGAGCGGCTCGCGCGCGAACTCGCCCGGCTCGCACCGGAAAGCGCGGAATATCAGGAGCGGTTGCGCACGCTCGAGGCGTTGGGCAACGCCGAGATCACCCGGTCCGCGAACGTTGCGAACCGGCTGCTCGACCGCCCGACGCGCGCGATGTCGACGCTCGGTGAAGGCGCGCCGGTGGCCAAGACGCTGCTCGAGCTGCGCGCTACCGTCGAGAAGCTCGATCCTTCGCGTCAGGGCGATTTGTTCTCGCCGCGCAAGCTGCTGGGCGTGCTGCCGTTCGGCAACAAGCTGCGTGACTATTTTCGCGGATACGAATCGTCGCAGTCGCACCTCAACGCGATCATCGAGAGCCTGCGGCGCGGCAAGGACGAGCTGCTGCGCGACAACGCCGCGATCGAGCAGGAAAAGGCGAGCATGTGGAGCTTGATGGGCGAGCTCGAGAAGCACGGCTACCTCGCGCGCGCGCTCGGCAACGCGGTGGACCGTGAAGTGCAGTTGCTGCAGCCGTCCGATCCGAACCACGCGCGCGCGCTGCAAGAAGAGATACTCTTCGCCGCGCGCCAGAAGCAGCAAGACATTGCGACGCAGCTCGCCGTCAACGTGCAGGGCTACATGGCGCTCGATCTGATCAAACGCAACAACGCCGAGCTGGTGAAGGGCGTCGATCGCGCGACCACCACGACCGTCGCCGCGCTGCACACCGCCATCGCCGTCGCGCAAGCCGTCGCGAACCAGAAGCTCGTGCTCGATCAGATCGACGCCGTGCGCGGCACGACTTCCGAGCTGATCGTGTCGACGTCCAAGGTGCTGCGCCAGAACGCGGCGCGCATGCAGGAGGGGGCGACGAATCCGACGATCGACGTCGACAAGCTCAAAGAAGCGTTCGCCAACGTACGTGCCACGATCGACGGGATGGCGGACTACCGCGTCAAGGCGCTGTCGTCGATGGAGCGCACTGTGGATTCGCTCAACGACGAGGTCGGCAAAGCAAAGGCGTACCTGGAGACGCGCCGCGACGCCGACGCGCTGCCGCCCGGCTGATGCGTCACGGTCCGTGCCGCCCCAGCCAGAACAAGAAGATGTATTTCTCGCCCGCCGCGACGGCGTCGGCATAGTGCACGCAATGCGGCGCGAACAGCAGCGCGTACCCGGTCCGCGGCTGTACGTTCACGCCCAAGCTTGGGAAGCACGTCGCGCCGCCGGCGAAGTCGTCGTTGAGGTACACGACGAAGCTCAGCTTGCGCCACTCCTTCGGGCTCTCGGTCGCGTCCTGATGCGTATAGAAGAACCCGCCCGCCCGATACCGTACGAGCTGAATCTCACCTATCTCGAGACCGGCGCCGCGCGCGCGTTCGAGCTGGACGGAGCGCGCGCGAACGTCGTCCAGGACGGTGCCGAGCTCCGGCGCGAGATCGCGTTCGTAGAGCACCGACGCGAGCCGCACCGCCGGGTTGACGTTGGGCGTGCTGCCCAGGTAGATCGGCGCGTCCTGCCACGCCGTGCTGCGGCGCGCGGATGCGACGATCGCCGCGCAGGTTTGCAGCGAAAGGAGTTCGACGAGATCGAGCGCCGGATGCCCAGGTGCCGCGAGCGGTTCGCCCAGGATCAGCTCAGGCCGATGCCGTTGCGCGCCAGGCCGGCGCAGCGGGCGCAACGGCCGATGATGACCAAAGTCGCGTCGATCCCGGTGTACCGGTTGTCTTGTGCGATCGCCATCGCGACGGCGGCGACTTGCGGGGCGGGAACGTTCACGATCTCGCCGCACGCGCTGCAGACGAGGTGATGGTGCTTGTCGAGCGCGGCTTCGTAGCGCGCGGCGCCGCCGTGCGCGAACGTCTGCACGAGGCCGATCGCGCGCAGGATGTCGAGCGTCCGGTAGATGGTGCCGAGGCTGACGGCCGGCAGCGCGGCGCGGACCCGTTCGTGGATCGCCTCCGCGGTCAGGTGCGCGCCGTCCTCGAGCGCGCGCAGAATGGCGGCGCGCTGCTTGGTCAGACGATAGCGCGTCTGCAGGAGTCCTGCGTCGACCCCCTTGCCGTCGGTCACGAATCGCCCTCCGCGCGCCCGGCCCTACGTCCCCCTCCGGCCCGGACGACCGCAGCGCCGTTTGACGCTGTCCGCCCCCCATGCTACGATCCGGAAGTTCTCCCCTTCCCGTCCTTCGACAGGCTCAGGATGACAAGCCCCAGTCTGCTCGGGACGCAAATACGGTTGTATGTGGAATAAGCTCAAGAGACCGCTTCAGGCGGTCTTGCTGTTGACCTTGGTCGGCCTCTGCGTCTGGGCGATCGTCCCGATCCAGAAGAAGATCCACCTCGGTCTCGATCTTCAGGGCGGCGCACGCGTCGAGCTCGAACTCAGCACGACCAAAGACGTGCCGCAGATCACTGCGGACGTCCAAAACCAGGTCGAGCTGGTGATCGAGCGCCGCGTCAACACGGTCGGCGTGTCCGAGCCCGTGATCTCGAAAGTCGGCAGCAACCGGCTGCTCGTCGAGCTGCCGGCCGTGAAGAACGCCGACGAGCTCGAGCGGCTGCTCAAAGAGGCGGCGGTCCTCGACTTCAAGATCTGCCCGCCCAAGATCCACGACCGGGCCG
>JAXDMA010000215.1:0-6928 GCA_034666305.1 Vulcanimicrobiota bacterium | reverse complement strand
GCTCGCGGGCGGCGCCGACCTGTTCGGCTTCGACGCGCACGTCGCGCCACGCAACGTGCACGGGATCGACGACGAACGCGCGCGGTTCGCTTTCGGCGATCACCTCTCCGACTCGCGCCGCATCGAGCACGCCGGCGTGCAGCGCGACGCCCGCGACGAACAGGTTGAGAAATCCGTGCGGAACGGCACCGCCCGCGACGCCGTGCGCACCCCGGACGGGATGGTGCAGGCCCGCGGTCGCTTTCCACGGCACGTCGTGCGCGTGCGCTGCGACGACGAACGCGGCGAGGTCGTCCACCGACGGCGTCGCACCTGGCGCCTGACCGCCGCAGCGCACCTTGGCGCCGACGGTGACGTTCGGCGGCGCGCTACCGCGCACGGCGGCGAGCGCCGCGAGCGCCGCGTCGGGTGGGGTGGTCCAGCCGGCGTTGTACGACGGCTCGTACCAGAACGACACGGGCTCCGACGGCCAGCGCTCCGCGATCTCGGAAACGGATCGCGTGAGTCCGGCTTGATCGAGGCCGGCGCCCGGCACGCGCAGCTCCAGCGACGCGACCGTAATCCCGGCGGTCCCAAGGACCCGGTCGATGCGGTGGAGGTCTGCACGCACGGTGTCGCCCTTGGCGCCGCTCATCGCCGAGTCGAGGATGACGCTGAGCTCGAGCGGCTGCGGTGCGTCGCGCACGCTGGCCAGCTCGTCCAGGCGTGACGCCGGGACGACGAAGCGGCCGGCGATCCACCAGTAGGCGCTTTCGCGCAGGCGCGCGTGGTGGCGCAGCGCGGCGCGCAGCGGCAGCTCGGCGGGCGGGAAGAGCGCGGCGTCGTCGATGAGGCGTTCGAGGAGCGCACGCTTGGCGCTGTCGGTGGAGACGGCGGTTGCCATGACGCCGACAGCTACTCAGGAAAGCGGCAAGACCCTCCGCCGGGAGGGTCTTGCCATCAACTGGAGCTGGCGGTGAGGATTGAACTCACGCTCTCGACTTTACCAAAGTCGTGCTTTACCACTAAGCTACGCCAGCTCGAAGCGGCTCGCCCAACGTATTCCGCGTCGTTGGTTGTTGACTGGCGGCGTTAAACGGAGATGGGCGCGCGACGCCACGAATTCTTCCTCGGGCACCAGATAGACCTTCCCATTCTGCGGGCAGTAGACCGCGATGATGTCCGCCTGCCCGAAATACGGCCGGGCATGAGGTCCGCCGCGATGCGTGTGGCTACTCGAGCAACTGTACTCGATGACATCGCGGCGCAGGCGGCCCGTCTTCACCTGTACGCGCAGAATCTTGGCGCCGTCGTCAGCCAGCAAATCATAGCGCTGATTCTCTCCGAACGGAATCGAGACGAGATAGCATTTCTGCACGAGCGCGGCCAACACGATCGCCTCCGATCGATCACCGACGGCCTTCGTGTCACGCTTCGGGGGGTCGGGTTGGCGCGGGAATTGTTTTTCTTCGATGGTGTTCGATTCAAAAAGCGCATCTTGAATTAGAAACGACACGCCCGGAAATGCGTTTGACGGCGCGTAATCGGCGAAGCGTTTTGAAATACTCGTTCGCATGGAACGAGAGTACCGCACCGCAATGCCACCAGTACGGCACGGTGATCCGTCGCTTTTTGAGGATTGTTGAAATTCTCGAACTACGAACGTCGGCAAAGCGTCAGAACCTGCGCACGCAACGACAGGCCATCACATCAGGCTGCACGACCCTTAAGATTCTCGCCGCACGAGCGCTGCCAAAAGCTCTGCTTGCTCCCGGAGACGGTCCGTACGGGTGACCAGCGGATTGAATTCACGCGCTGAGGGATGCATGACGCTGCCCGCTTGTGGGAGAACCAATCGTACTCTCGTACGTGCCTTTGCGCCGAACGCGATGACGACCCGCGGCTTGACGATCTCAATCTGCCGCCGCAGAAAGGCGACGCATTGCTCCTCGTATCCAGGCACGACCGGCATGTCCCCGATGGCGCTTCCCGGCTTGCAGCCCATGAGCACGTTGGTGAAGAACACATCGGCCGGATCGATCCCTGCCATACTGATATACGGGATCAATCTGTCGCGCCAAAAGGGCGAATCAACCTCGCCGCGTCGAGCTTTCGCACGCGCATGAGCGTTGATGCTGTCGTAGTTGTGCGCCACGAACATGACCGGCGCGTCTGGAAAATGGTCGGGCAGCGGTCCGCCAAGGGCGTTACCGCGCCATAGGCCGGACCCGCCCGGAAAGAACGCCGTACCTTGGATGAGTTCATCAACCGTTGCGCCGGTTCGACCGACCGCCGGGTGGTAATCGCGCACTGTCTCTCGCATCTCGTCGAGTAGTTGCTGCAACACCACGCGCGCCTCACGAAATGCCATCGCCCTTAATCCTCGCCACCGCGCCGCGAAAAGTCACGGCTGCAAAAAAAATAGCCCCAACGTTCTCGAGGCCAAGTCTTTGGAGCGGGCGGCGGGAATCGAACCCGCGACTCTTGCTTGGAAGGCAAGGGCATTACCATTATGCAACGCCCGCGCTCGATTTGTGTGACGTACTGACACAGCCGCGCGCGTCCCTTGCGGAGACGCGCGCTTGCTTGCCATGGTGGGCCGGGCAGGATTTGAACCTGCGTATCGCCTTCGCGAGCCGGGTTTACAGCCCGGTGCCATTAACCACTCGACCACCGACCCACGCGTCCCACGCCCCCGGGTGGGGACCCGCTGTGATACGCGGACCTCATGAGGCCTTCCTACTGCTTCGACCAGGGCTCCATCGGCACCGGCGCGGAAATGACGACGCGCGCCGACGTACCCGAGCGGTCGAAGGGACGCGCCTTGTAAGCGCGCTGGGAAACCACACGTGGGTTCGAATCCCACCGTCGGCTCTGCATCTTTTTCGTACTCGCACGCATCGTCGGAGTACGTGAGCGAACCCATCGAAGTCAAGCCGATGTGGCGTCGGGCCGGCGGGCTCGCGCTCGTCTGCGAGAAGTGCCTCAACGTCCGCTTTCCCGAGGATTTTCCCGAACACGCCGGTGACGAGCGGCTCAAGCTGCGCGAGTGGCTGAAGGACCGGCTCAAAGCCGACGGCCACTGGGGCGCGGTTCGCGCGACCGGCACAACCTGTCTCGATGTGTGCGCGGTCGGGCGCGTCACGGTGCTGCTCGATCCGATCGGGCGCGGCGGCGAGCAGCGCTGTCTCGTATTCGACCCGCTCGAGGACCGCGAGCTGATCTACGAGACCATCGTACGCGAGCTCGCGCCGCTCGCACCGCTCACGGAAGAGGCCCCGCACAAGGCGGGGCCGTTGGTTTTACGTCGGCCTCCTCGAGAACGTCGGCTGACGGATCAGCTACGCGTCCCTATGTCCTTTCAAGGGAGCTCGATCTCGGCCAGGTTCTTCTCGATCTTGCGTTTCACGCGCTGGAGCGCGTTGTCGATCGACTTCACGTGGCGGTTGAGGTCGCGCGCCATCTCCTGGTAGGACTTGCCTTCCAGGTACGACAGGAGCACCTGAGACTCGAGGTCGGACAGGTTCTCTTGGATCCGGGACTTGATGTCTTCGGAAACCTCTTGGTTGATCACGAGCTCTTCGGGATCGGAGGTCTTCTGGGAGGGCATCACGTCGAGGAGCGTACGCTCGCTGTCCTCGTCGTAGATCGGTTTGTTCAGCGAGATGTACTGGTTGAGCGGGATGTGCTTCTGCCGGGTCGCCGTCTTGATCGCGGTGATGATCTGGCGAGTGATGCAGAGTTCCGCGAAGGCCCGGAAGCTCGAGAGCTTGTCGGCCTTGAAGTCGCGGACGGCCTTGTACAGGCCGATCATCCCTTCCTGAATGATGTCCTCTCGGTCGGCACCGATGAGGAAATAGCTCTTTGCCTTGATCCGCACGAAGTTCTTGTACTTGTTGAGCAAGAACTCCATCGCCAGATTGTCGCCCGACTTCGCCGCCGAGACGAGGTCTTCGTCGGGCCGCTCGTGATAGTCGAGGACCTCGGCGGGGGCGGGCTGGGTGAGCGCCATGAAACCTACCTTGCCGGAAATCGTCAAGCGCGAAAACGCGGGCCGGAGCCCGTCAGTACCGTGCAGGACCGTCTAAGTATAGGAGGGTCCTTCTTCCGGGTCAAGGACAATGACGCCGGTCACCCCGCTTACCGCTCATTCGGGGAGCTCGCCTGGCCCCGCTGGCGGACCGCTTCGTAGAGCAGGATGCCTGCCGCCACCGACGCGTTGAGCGAAGCAACCCGGCCGAGCAGCGGTATTTCGACGAGCACGTCGCACTCGCGCTGCACCAATGGTGAGATGCCGGCCCCCTCGGCTCCGATCACCAGCGCGACGTCGGCGCGGAGGTCGACGGCGGTGTACGGTCGCGACTGAGGCGTGAGGGCCGCCCCGTACACCCACATCCCGGCCTTCTTCAGGGTCCGGACGGCTTGCGCCACGTTGGCGACCCTCGCGATCGGCACGAAGGCGGTCGCCCCGGCCGACGACTTGCGCACCGTCGGGTTCACCCCGGCACTGCGCCGCTCGGGCAAGATCACCGCGGTCGCTCCGGCGCACTCCGCCGAGCGCACGATCGCTCCGGCGTTGTGCGGGTCGGTCACGTGATCGAGCACCACGAACAGCGCCGGCCGGTCGCGCGGGCGCATGGCGATGACCTCGTCGAGCGTCGTGTACGCGAACGGCTCGCCGAATGCGACGACGCCCTGGTGCGCCTTATACGGAAACGATGCGAAGAACGCACGGCTTTCGAAGCGCACCGTCACGTTGGCCGCTCGCGCTCGCTCGAGCAGGTTGCGCAGCGCGGGATCGTGCTTGCGGTCGTCACCCACGTGAAGCCGCCGCAACGGCTCGCCCGCGACGAGCATCTCGTCGACCGCGTGCACGCCGTACACGACGTCGTCGAGGTCGATGCGCGGTGCGCGGCGCTGGCCCGGCGCGGGCGGGCGCTGCGCGCCTACGCGCCGGCGGCGGTCCACGTCGTGCCGTCTTTGGAATCCTTGAGCGCGATGCCTTCGGCGGCGAGCGCGTCGCGCAACCGGTCGCCGAGCGCGAAGTCTTTGTTCTTGCGCGCCGCCGCGCGCGCGTCGATCATCTTTGCAACAACTTCTTTGGAATCTATGCCCTCGATTACATCTGGATGAACCGGTGGCAATACGTCCGAGAACTGCGATAACATGCGCTGGACGAACCCAGCGGCCAGCTGCACTGTACGGTCGACTTCTTCGAGATGTGCGTCGTCAAACGCAGGCTCCAAACCAAGTACGCCAGCATACTCTCGAAATTTTGCGAGAGCTTCTTCACCCAAACCTACGGCAGCAAACGAACGCGAGTGCACGTCCATGAAAAACAGCACGGAGAGGGCCCGTGATGTGTCCATGTCGTTGTCCAGTGCATCAAAAAACTCTCGTTCTGCTTGCTCCAAATCCTTGCGCACTAGGGCAACGCGCAATTCCCCTCCATCGCCAGGCGGCTTACGCATTTCTCGTGCGCCGCGGCGCAGCCGTTCTAGCGCCGTTTTTGCGCTAGCGATCGATTCTTCGGTGAAGTTCATCGGTTTGCGATATCCGGTTTGCAAGAACAGCAGCCGAATCGCGAGCGGGTCGTGACGTTTGAGCAGTTCGGAGAGCGGTTCGAAGTTGCCCAGCGACTTCGACATCTTGCGGCCGTCGAAATTGAGCAGGCCGCCATGCACCCACATCTCGGCCATCGGCGGCGCCGGCATCAGCACCTCGCTCTGCGCGATCTCGTTCTCGTGGTGCGGGAAGATCAGGTCGTAACCGCCGCCGTGCAGGTCGAACGGAACGCCGAGCAGTGCGCGCGACATCGCGCTGCACTCGATGTGCCAGCCCGGGCGCCCCGCGCCCCACGGTGATTCCCAGCGCGGCTCGCCCGGCTTCGCGAACTTCCACAAGGCGAAGTCGAGCGGATCGCGCTTGTGCTCGTTTTCGGCGATGCGCGCGCCGACGAGCAGCTCGTCGACGTGCTTGCCGCTCAGCGCGCCGTAGCGCGGAAACGTCTCGACGGAATAGTAGATGCCGTCTTCGCTCACGTAGGCGTGGCCGGTCTCGATCAGCTCGCCGATCATTTCGACGATCTGCGGGATGAAGTGCGTGGCGTACGGTTCGTCGTCAGGCTCGCGCACGTTGAGAATGCGCATGGACTCGCGAAACGAGTCGTAGTAGCGCTTCACCACCACGTCGAACGTCGTGCCTTCGCGCTGCGCGGTGGCGATGGAGCGATCGTCGATGTCGGTGACGTTCTTCACGAACGTGACGCGGTAGCCGTTGCGCGGGTTCTCCAGATAGCGCCGCAGGACGTCGAAGAACAAGAACGACCGCGCGTGGCCCAGATGTCCTTCGGCCGACGGCGTGAGCCCGCAGACGTAGATGCGCACGTGATCGGGCTCGAGCGGTCGCAGCGCCTCGAGCGCATGGGTGCGGGTATTAAACAGCCGGAGAGGCATTGTTCCGTTCGATTTCGGCGAGCCGCGCTTCCAGCGCTGCGATCCGCTCGGAGAGTTGTGCGATGAGCGGTGCGTTGGGATCCGGCATCTGCAAGCGCGGCCGCGAATCGGCGGGCGCGTTGACCGGTTTGCCGTCCAGCAGCACGACGCGGCCGGGGATGCCGACCACCGTGGCGTTGGGCGGAATGTCTTTGACGACGACGGAGTTCGCGCCGATCTTCGCGCCGTCGCCGATGTGGATCGCGCCGATGACGGCGGCTCCCGAACCGACCGACACGTTGCGACCGAGCGTCGGATGGCGTTTCGTGCGCTGCAGCGACGTCCCGCCGAGCGTGACGCCTTGGTAGATGGTGCAGCCGTCGCCCACCTCGGCGGTTTCGCCGATCACCACCCCCATGCCGTGGTCGATGAACACGCCCTTACCGATCGTCGCGCCCGGATCGATCTCGATCCCCGTGAAGAACCGCGACAGCGAGCCCAGGAAGCGCGGCAGC
>JAXDMA010000214.1:0-37720 GCA_034666305.1 Vulcanimicrobiota bacterium | reverse complement strand
CAGCGTCTCACCAAGGTCGAGACGATGGAGCGGTATTTCCGCAAGCAGTTCATGTCGCAGAAGACGTTCTCGATCGAAGGCCTCGACGTGATGGTGCCGATGCTCGAGGAGACGATCTCGCTGCTGGCGGAGGACGGCACGAAGACCGTCGTACTCGGCATGGCGCACCGCGGCCGCCTGTCGGCGATCGCGCACGTGGTGAACCGCCCGTACGAAGAATTGCTGGCCGAGTTCGAATCGGCGGCGATGCGCGAGCAGGCGCCGACCGCGCCGACGGACGACGCCGACGCGACGGGCGACGTGAAATACCACCACGGCGCGACGGGCGAGTACGTCACGACGGCCGGCACCAAAGTGAAGGTGGAGCTCGCGAGCAACCCGTCGCATTTGGAAGCGGTGGACGGCGTGGTGGAAGGCATGACGCGCTGCCTGCAAACCGATCACAGCGTGAACCCGCCGACGCTCAACCACGAAGTCGCTGCGCCGATCCTGATCCACGGCGACGCGGCGTTTGCGGCGCAAGGCATCGTCGCGGAGGTGCTCAACCTCCAGGCGCTCGCGGGCTATTCGACCGGCGGCACGATCCACATCATCTCGAACAATCAAGTCGGCTTCACGACGGACCCGAGCGAAGGCCGCTCGACGCGCTACGCGTCCGACCTCGCGAAAGGATACGATCTCCCGATCGTGCACGTGAACTCGGACGACGTCGACGCGTCGATTGCCGCGGTGCATTTGGCGATCGACTACCGGCGCAAGTTCGGCCGCGACGTGGTGGTCGATTTGATCGGCTACCGCCGCTTCGGCCACAACGAACAGGATGAGCCAGCGTACACGCAGCCGCGCCAGACCGAGCTGATTAAACTGCACCCGACGGTGCGCGAGCTGTATGCCGGCCAGTTGGTGGCGCAGGGCGTGCTGACCAACGAGCAGATCAAGGAGATGCAGGACACCGCGACGTCGCGGATCGCCGAATCGCACAAGCTCGTGAAGAGCGGCGAATACAAGAGCAAGCTGATCCACGCAGCGCCAAAGACGGGCACGAACGAAGGCGCGATTGACACGAAGGTGGACAAGGAACGTCTGCTGCGCTGGGCCGACGAAGCAGTGCGCGTACCGGACGGCTTCACACCGAACAAAAAGCTGCTGGCGCAGTTTTCGAAGCGCACAGCAGCGCTGCGCGAGAGCGGCGAGGTGGATTGGGGCCTCGCGGAAGCGCTGGCATTCGCATCGCTGCTGAGCGAAGGCACGCCGATCCGGCTCAGCGGCCAGGACACGGAGCGCGGAACGTTCTCGCACCGGCACGCAGTGCTGCATGATTCCCGCACGAACGCGAAGCACGTCCCGCTGCAGCATCTCAAGGACGCGAAGGCGTCGTTCGAGATCTACAACTCGCCGCTGAGTGAGTACGCGTGCTTGGGATTCGAGTACGGCTACGGCTTCGAAATCCCGAACGCGCTCGTACTGTGGGAAGCCCAATTCGGCGACTTCAACAACGGCGCACAAATCATCATCGACCAATTCATCGCAGCAGGCGCAGCAAAGTGGGGCCAGCAGACGCGCCTAACATTGCTGCTACCACACGGCTACGAAGGCGCAGGCCCGGAGCACTCGAGCGCACGGCTTGAGCGATTCTTACAGCTGTCGGCCGAAGGCAACATCCGCGTAGCAAACTGCTCGACGGCTGCACAGTACTTCCATTTGCTGCGCGCGCAGGCAAAAGCAGCACAGGCCTACCCGCTCGTGGTAATGACGCCGAAGTCGTTGCTGCGGAACCGGGCGGCGTACGGCACGATCGACGAGCTGGCGGGCGGCGAGTTCCGCGAAGTAATCGATGATCCGCGTTACAGTGGCGCCGGGGCGGACAAATCGGGCGTAAAGCGAGTATTGCTGACAAGCGGTCACGTTTACTACGACTTGGCTTCGAGCCCGCTTTACGAGACGGCTACGACGACTGCGATCGTGCGCGTTGAACTGCTGAGCCCATTGCCGACTGCGGAGATCTTGCGAACGCTGTCGAGTTACCCGAACGCGCACCAAGTCGTCTGGGTCCAAGAGGAGCCGAAGAACATGGGCGCCCGAGCGCACGTGCGGCGTCGCCTGGTCGAGCGACTGCCGCATGGGATTGTGGACATCGACTACGTCGGCCGCCCATACCGGGCAAGTCCATCGGAGGGATATCCGGGCGCTCATGCGGTCGAGCAGAACCGTATCGTGCGTGATGCGCTGAGCGCGAAGTAGGCTGCGCGGAATTTCGTTCGGCGGCTGCAGGCCGTCGGCGCTGACCTATCGGGAATAACGAGGGGTCGCACGCTCGGCAGTAATGTGGCATTAACTCCGCAAAGATGCGGAGGTGCATCCGACTCGATTTGTTCTGCGTGCCTTTGGCGCCGTCGCTCTTTCCGCGCTTGTCGTTACCTCGCTTCCGCATGGTGCGGTGAGGGCCGCTACCGGGGGGACGGTTGCGAATGCGCCCGTGCTCGATCCCGGTGACCTCGATCCCACGTGCAAAGCGTGCGACGACTTCTATCAGTTTGCTACCGGTGGGTGGATCAAGAAGAACCCCATCCCGCCCGGCCATGCGACCTGGGGCAGCAGTGCCATTCTCATCGAGCAGAACCGGGCCGTCGTCACCTCGATCCTCGAGGACGCCGCCAAGAACACGTCGGCGCCGGCGGGCAGCGACGAGCAGAAGATCGGTGCCTTCTACCGCGCGTGCATGAATGAAGCCGGTATCGAGAAGGCCGGTACTGCGCCGATCGATCCGATGCTTGCCGATGTCGGGCGCGTCGCGTCGATCCCCTCGCTTGTCGATGAGATCGGCAAGCTGCACGTCGTCGGCGTCAATGGTGGGCTCAACTTCGGTTCGGGCGCCGACACCAAAGATTCGTCGAAGCAAATTGCGTCGTTGGGTATGGGCGGGATCGGCCTGCCCGACCGCGACTACTACCTCAAGGACGACGCGCGCTCGCAAGACATTCGCAAGGCGTACCGCACCTACGTCGTCGCGCAGCTGACGAACCTCGGCGACGCGCCGGCGACCGCGGAAACGCAGGCCGACGCGATCATCGCTCTCGAAACGGCGCTCGCGACCGCCACGCCGACGCGCATCGCGATGCGGGATCCCGCCGCGACGTATCACCCGATGCCGGTCACCGACCTGGCGAAGCTCGCGCCGCACCTCCCGTTTTCGTCGTACTTTGCGCAGTACAACGCGCCGGCGTTCAGCACGGTCGACGTCGCGATCCCCGCGTACGTCACGGCGTACGACAACCTGGTCGCCACCACGCCCCTCGCGACGTGGAAGTCGTACCTGCGCTATAAGATCGCCGATTCGTTCTCGGGCTCGCTGCCCAAGCGCTTCTCCGACGCGAGCTTCGCGTTCCGCAGCGGCGTGCTGAGCGGCGTCAAGGAACAGCTCCCGCGCTCGCAGCGCTGCACCGCGGCCGCCGACGGTTCGCTCCGCGACGTGCTCGGCAAGGCCTACGTCGCGCGCACGTTCTCGCCCGCGGCCAAGGCGCGCGCGCTCGCGCTCGTCAACAACCTCCAGGGTGTGCTGCACGACGACATCGACACGCTCGACTGGATGAGCGCGCCCACCAAGAAATACGCGCAAACCAAGCTCGGCGCGTTCACCAAGAAGATCGGCTATCCCGACAAGTGGGTCGACTTCTCGGCGCTGGCCGTCACCGACGGCCCGTACGCGAACAACGTCATGGCGGTGCGCCGCTTCGAGGTCGCGCGTAACATCGCGCGCCTCGGCAAGCCCACGGACCGCACGCTCTTCGGCATGACGCCACCGACCGTCAACGCGTACTACAACCCGTCGAACAACGAGATCGTGTTCCCGGCCGGCATCCTGCAGCCGCCGTACTTCAACCCCAACGCGGACGACGCGGTGAACTACGGCGCGATCGGCGCGGTGATCGGTCACGAGATGACGCACGGGTTCGACGATCAGGGCAAACAGTTCGACGCCGAGGGCAACCTACGTGATTGGTGGACGCCCGCCGATTCGAAGAACTTCGCGAGCCGCGCACAGTGCATCGTCGACGAGTACAGCAGCCTCGAGCCGATCCCCGGCGTGCACGACAAGGGCGAGCTCGTCCAGGGCGAAGCGATCGCGGACCTCGGCGGTCTGACCATCGCGTACAAAGCCTTCGAGCGCACCGCGCAAGCGAAGGCGCACAAGATGATCGACGGCTACACGCCCGAGCAGCGCTTCTTCCTGTCGTACGCGCAAGTCTGGCGCTCAGCGCAAACCGAAGCGGAGATCCGCAGCCGCGCGCAGACCGACCCGCATCCGAATCCGAAGCTGCGCGTGATCGGCACGCTCTCGAACATGCCGGAGTTTCAGGCCGCTTTCAAGTGCGTGGCAGCGGACAAGATGGTGCGCAAGAACGCCTGCCGCATCTGGTAGTAATCCCCGCCGAGTAGCCTCGTCCGCCGCGCCGCACGATTACTTTGTGCGGCGCGGCTTTTTCGCGCCGTGTATCTTGCCCGAACGGCACGAGATGAAGTATAACGGTGGTCCAAATGATTCAGCCGGCGACATTCGACGACGTGCTTCAAGCGTTCGGCGGGCGCGCTCTCCTCGGGGCCGGCGCCCTCCGGTCGTACTTTGACTTTGATCGCCTGATTCACGATGGTTTGCCGGTATCCGCATTCCGCTATGCAGTTGATTCGCTCGGGCAGCCGGAAAATATCGTCGTCGCGGGCATTGGCATTTCGCGGAGGACACTCGGTCGACGTAAGCACGCCGGGCGGCTTGGATTTGTGGATTCCGAGCGCGCCGTGCGCCTGGGCTCCGTCATCGCGCTCGGAAATGTCGCGCTCGGCTCGACACGCGCCGTCGGTCGCTGGCTGCTCAAAGCGAACAGCGCGCTAGGCGGCGACATCCCGCTGCGGCTGCTTCAGACTGACGTCGGTGCGCGCGAAGTCGAAGCCGTGCTGGGTCGCGCGCTACTCGGCGGTTTCAGCTAGGCTCCGGCGGCGCCTGTTCGCGCGTGTTGTGGAATGCGACGATGCGCCACGCATCGCCCTCGCGAACGAGGACAGCTGTCGCGAGCGCAGCCAGGTCGCCGGCGAGTGGGCCGCTCGGGACGTGCAGGCTCGCGCTGATGTGTGCGACTGCAATATCGTCGCTTAGGCGGCGGACCGCCTTCACTGTGAAGCGGTTGGTGCTCCCCTTGTAGATGGCGTCGAAGATCGTCTGGTGTCCGTGTGCGATCGCCTCGCGACCGACGCCGTGCATCGCGAAGATGTTCACGAAATCCGCATCTGCGGTGAACTGGGCGGCAAACGCCTTGGCGTCGGCGGTGTTCCAGGCGGTCGTGAGCGCCGCGGCGATGGTCTCGGCAGCGCCGCGGGCGCTTGCGGAATCGGTCATGTGCGGAACAGTACGATGAGGACCTGGAAAATACTTTGGCGGCCTACGCTTTCAGCAGCGTGTAGGCGACGGTCGCGGCGGCACGTACCTGAAGCATCGGCGGCGCTTGCGACGACGTCCGTGCGCCGATCAGCGCGCGATGCAACGGCACGTATTCGGTCGGGTCCGCCGCGGCGGCGTTGGGCGGTTCGTCAAGGCGCAGGATAGGGCCGAGGTTCAGCATCTGTGGCGGCAGTTGTCGCTGCGCGGCGAGCTCGGCATCCTTGAGCGCGAGCTCGCGCGCTTCGCGATACGCTGCCGCATGATCGTGGAGCACGTAACGGATCCCGAGCACGTCGACGGACGGCACGGCGGCTGCCGCAAGGGCCGCTTTGCTTGCGTTCGCGACGGCCGGCACCGTGATCACGGCTACGCGTTCCGCCGTGTATTCGCGACCTGCCGGCCGCGTCCACCGCGAACCGCGCATGTTGAGCTCGGTGACCCCAAGCGCACGGAGCTTCGCCTTGAGCGCGGCGAACGCGGCGTCATTCTTCGACCACGCGTGTGCGCGGATAGGATCGTGCGTGTCGATGCCAGCTTCGATGATTGCGACGTCGGGCGCTCGCGTGACGGTCGCATCCGCGGCGATGGAAATCGTTCGCATGCCGGACGGCAACACCCCGTAGCGAACCTTTTCCGGAAAGTCGACCCGATACGTGAATTCGCTCGCCACCGCGCGGCAGTTCTTGATCGCCGTCTGAAACGACGACGCTCGCGCCGCAGCAAGTGCGTCCGCGTTCAGCAGCGCGCTGGCGGAGTTCCGAATCCGAGTTGCAACGATCCGGCTCTCGGCGTCGAGCGACACGGCCACCTCGACGGAGCCGAAAATGTCTTGCTGTGCGGCCATCGGCGAAACCATGGCGCGCACCGCGTGAACGACGGTTGCGGGCACGTTCGGCCGTGGGCATGGAGCGGAATCAAACTCTTCCGCGCTGCCCAGCCGCGCCATGCTCGCACACGCGAAGATTATGATGGAGACGGCGATCCTCACGCATCGCAGTGCGCTCACGGGTTTACCGCGTAGATGACCGTCGCGGTCGCGTACACGACGACGTTCGGAATTCGGATGTCGGGCTCTTTGAAGCCGCCGGCGACCGGCACCAGAAAGTACGGTACGATATGGTATGGCGCTTCAGCCAGACCATCGGGCTGCACCGCGATGTCTTTCCGGGCGCCGAGATGCAGGTTTTTGCTCGCCACGGCTTCCCGCGCGGCCTGTTCTGCATCGTTGAGCGCATTCGTCAGCGCATCGCGCGAGGCCGCGGCGTGATCGCGGACTATGTAGCGGATCGCGACTGCCTCGACGCCTGGCTGCGACGCCACGGCAGCGGCGACATCCGTCGCGTTCGCGACGCTGTCCGCCGTGATCCGCACCTGACGCGTGGCCGCGTATCCGGTGACCTCGGCGGCCGGTCGACGTGGCTGCACGGACACCAGTGATGCGATCGTGCCGGTCTTGACCTGGAGGGCGCCGAGTTTTGTCTTGAGCGCCTCGAAGAGCGCGTCATTTTTCGCGGATGCATTCGCGGCCACGAGGTCACGCGTGATGATCGACGCCTGAATGACGGCGGAATCCGGCGCTCGCAGGGCCGAACCTCTCCCGATGACCGAAACGGTTCGTTCTCCTGAGGCGGCGACCGCAAACGTCACGCTCCGTGCGAAGTCGACGCTGAAAATATAGTCGGCGGCAATCGGTTGGCAGCCGCGAATCTGTGCTTGGAACGTCGATTGCCGCGCCGCGGTTATCGCCGCCTGGTTGAGCACCGCGCTCGGCGAGCTCATGATGCGCGCTCCGACCACGTGACTGTCGGCATCGATCGACACGACCACCTGAACGACGCCGTGGATGCCTTGTTGCGCCGCCAACGCCGGAGTGTCGGGCTCTACGGCCCGAATCGTCCTCGCAGGTACGTTTGGTTGCGCACACGCCGGCGTGGTCGGCGTCGGCCTCGGCGTGATCTCCTGCGCGCAGACGTTTCCCGCCTCCCCGGCGACGGCGAGCACGCTTGCCGCAAGCGCCCAGTGATGTCGCATCCCGCAAACCTCCGAAAGCCATCCTACCATGTGGAAACAACCGTAGAACTACGGATGGTGCCGGCGTGCCCGTGGGTTATCCTACGCTCGTGATGCGCTCGTTTCCGATTGGGTCCATGGTCGTCGTCGGTCTCTGCGCCGCGATCGACGCCGCCGCGGTCGTGACATTGATGCTTGGGGCAGATACGGTCGAGAATTGCGGCGCGGCGAAGCTCCTTGGCACACTCGAGATGCTCGCGTGGCTCGGGTATGGGATCATCCCGATGTGCATTGCATTCTTCGCGGCTGGGTCGGCCTGCTTGATTCCCGAACTCCGCAACCCGAAATCGTGGCTCGGCTCGGCGGCGGTGCTTTCGTTCTTGGCGGTCGCCGACGTCATCGAAGGACACCCGCGCTTTCCGACGCCTAGCAATCCCGCCTTCTGTGAGTTCTAACTCGAGCAGCCGCGCCTAGCGTGCGACCTCGACCGGCGTGTGTGGGTAATCCGCGCTCGCTTTCGCTGCGGTTTCGATTGTCTGCATCGCGGCGAGCGCGACGTCTTCGCGCCACGGGCGGGCGATGAGTTGCGCGCCGATCGGCAAACCCGCGCTGTTGCGTTCGACCTTGTTCACGGCGGCGTACACCATGTCGCGTGAGGCCGCGCGGCCGGCTTCCTCGTCGGCGCGAACGCGGGTCACCGGCACGACGCCCGCGGGAAATCCGAGCAAGTTCGCCAGCAAGTGGTAGCTGCCGAGAAGGCCGAGATCGCGCGCGGCACCGTGCGTGTACGCCGGCACCGCGCACGGCGGGCACAGCACGACGTCGAAGGGACCGCCGTCATGGTCATCGAGCGCGCGTAGGAAGCGCTCGCGATACGCCATCTGCCGCTCGACCAGCTGCCAGTAATGATGCGTGTCGCCGTGTCCGAACGCGCGCAGCTTGTCGCTGCTCCCGCGCTGGCCTACCGCGTTGAGCAGCGCGCGGATCACGCCGAGCGTACGACGCGATTTTTGCGCGAACATCATCAGCGGCGCGATCGTCGAATCGATCTTTTCACCGCGCGTCAGCGCGCCCAGGCCGCGTCCGCCGTCCGCGGTCAGGAGGCCGAAATAGAGATCCAATGCTTCGTCGATGTCCGGCGGCGTCCAGGGTGTAACGCGGGCTCCCGCTGCCTCGAGCATGTGCGCCGCTTCGCGAACGCCGCGCCGGACGGCCGGCCCGCTCGGGAACGAGCCGTCGTCTTCGAACACCGCGACGCGCAGGCGCGACACGTCGATCGCGCGATAATCGCCGAGCGGTACTGCGGGCTCGATACCGCTTCCGCGTGGGCCGGCGATGACGCCGGTTCCGAGCGCGACGTCCGCGACCGTGCGCGCGAGGATGCCGACCTGGCTGACCACGGCGCGCTGGCCGATCGGCACGCTGTAACGCCCGAGATCGGGGGTGCGGCCTTGCGTGGGCTTCAGCGCGGTGATGCCGCAGAACGCCGCCGGGATGCGAACGCTGCCGCCGATGTCGGTGCCGATGCCCAGCGGTGAACCGCCGGACGCGACGATCGCGCCTTCGCCGCCGCTGCTGCCGCCCGGCGAACGGTCGAGGTTCCACGGATTGTTCGTTTTTCCGTAAACCGGGTTGCTGCTCTCAACGGCGAGCAGCAATTGCGCGACGTTCGTTTTCCCGAGCACGATCGCACCCGCGGCGCGCAGCCGCGCGACGTACGGATCGTCCGCATCCGCTGCGTGCCGCGCGCGCGACGCGAGGCCGAACGTCGACGGCAGGCTCGCGAAGTCGAGGCACTCCTTGACCGTCACCGGTACGCCGTGCAGCGCGCCCAGCGGTTCGCCCGCGGCGCGGCGGCGGTCGGCGTCGCGCGCTTCGGCGCGGGCGTCGTCGTAGCGCTTCACCACGACGGCGTTGAGCGCGGGGTTCACGCGCTCGATGCGCGCAATGTGCGCTTCGACGGCCTCAGCCGACGAAATGGAGCCGTCGGCGATCCGCCGCGCGAGTTCGCTCGCCGTCGCTGCGCAAGGATCGAAAGACGTGGGCGAATCCTGAATGGTCATCATGACGGCCTCGAAAGGGGTGCGGGTGGATTGCCTTCATGATACCGCTCGTGGCCCCCGCCGGGCATGAGGAGTTCTCCCTACCTCCGAGTGAGGACCCGTCCGTTGATTGTCGAAAGATACGGTATGGCCGGTACCGATCCGAATGATGCGGCACGGCGGCGCTCTATTGGCGTCGGACGGAAAATCAAATTGCGTGATGATGACGGGTCGTTCAACAGGGAGTTCTGGGATCGCTATACGCCATCTGAGCGCATGATGTTTGTTTGGACGATGGTCGAGGAGGAACATGCCGCACGACGCCGAGACCCGGCCGAACTCCGATTTCAGCGCTCTGTTGGCGGTCTTCAACGACGGCGGCGTTGACTATCTGCTCATAGGTGGCCGCGCGTACAGTTTTCACGACGAACCTCGGTATACGAAGGATTACGATCTTTGGATCCGCCCCACGAAGGACAATGCGGACCGCGCGTACGCGGCACTCATTCGTTTCGGGGCGCCGCTTGACGGCATCACTCGTGACGACTTGATCGACCCCGAAGCATATTACGCGATGGGAGTTCCTCCCAATCGTATCGACGTCTTGAGCGCAATCGAAGGGATCACATTCGATGAAGCATGGCCGCATCGTGTCGAGGGTCGCCACGGAGAGGAGCGCATGTGGGTAATCGGCATCGACGATCTCATTACGAACAAACGCGCCATTGGCAGGCCAAGCGATCTCATTGACGTCGCGGGCCTCGAACGCCGTCAACAACGTCAACGTTGAGATAGCCGAATCGAGATTTCTCCCTAGACCCCGCTTTGGGTGAAACAAGTCGCCCTGACCTTCGTATGCCGAGTAGGGTTTGCCGTACGAGGAGTCTTGATGCGCTCTTCCAGCATATTCGTCGTGTTGGCGTTAATCGTTCCCGGCGGTTTGTCCACTGCTGCCCGAGCCGCTGAGCCGGTTGCCGCGCCGCCCCCCGTCGTCGCGAAGGTCGTTCAGCGATTTACCGCCGACAACGCGGGAATCGTCGTGTTCCGGCAGACGATCGTCTACGACGTGAAGTTCCCCGGACGCGAGTCGCGCACCGAGCAAGAGATCCGCGTCCTCCATCAGGATCGCAAAACGCTCGCGATCCGCGTGCACCGCAACGTTGCGGACGGCCGCACCGAAACCGCCGAAGAGCTCGCGAAGACCCAGGCGAAATACGACGAGCAGTACGCCGGCCCACCGCACATTGCGTCGCGGTTCCGCCTGCCGTACTATCCCGAATCCGTCGGAGAATACGCGTTCTCGTCGCCGCGGCCGTGCGCCGGCTGCACCGGCGGCGCGCAAACCGTGGACTTCACGAGCGCCACGAAAGATGCGCGCCACGGCCACGGCACGATGACCTTCGATCCCGTGGCGGCGCGGCCCATCAAGCTCGAGTTTGCGCCGTACTCGGTCGCGCCGCCGGCGAACACCGAAAGCCTCGTCTATACGTACGGCCGTTCCGACGACGGGGGATGGGGCGTTGTCCGCATCGAGGACCACTTATCGGGGCAGATGATGGGAATGACCGGGACGGCCGATCGTACGACGACCTTCACGCACGTTCGTCATTTCGCGACCGTCGAGGACGCGCGTCGCGCGCTTTAGGCTTCCAGGAGCCCGTGTTCTACCGCGAAGAGCGTTGCGCCGGCGCGGGTCGAGACGTTGATCTTCGAATAGATGCTTTGAATGTGGTTGTCCGCGGTTTTCGGTGCGATGTGCAGTTGCACGGCGATGTGTTTCGTCGCGTTGCCGCGTGCCATCAGGCGCAGCACGTCGAGCTCACGTTCCGTCAAGCCCGCGACCAGCTCGCGGCGAGCCGGCGCTACGCGGTGGCCTGCCGCCGCAAGGACCGCGTTCACCGCATCGTGGTCGAGGCGGCCGTCACGCCCTTCGCGCTTGAGCTCGGCTGCCGCGTCTTCCGGTGCGTGTGACGCGCGGTTTGGGCGCCGCTCGATCATCGCCTGATACGTATCCGCTGCGGCGAGCAGCTTGCCGCCGGGGGACAGCGCGTTCGCGCGCACGCCGCGATGGTAGCCCGAGCCGTCGGAGCGCTCGTGGTGCTGCGACGCGATCGCGCCGAGCCGTGCGAGCGCCGGTGACCGCGCGAGAACGCGCTCGGTGTAGTACACGTGCAGCCGTACGCGCTCGGTCTCGCTTTCGGAAAGCGCGCCGGCTTTGCACCAGATCCCGCTCGACACCGCGACCGAGCCGATGTCGTGCAAGAGTCCCGCGCGCTCGACCGCCAACACATCGTCGCCGGTAAGCCCGCAGCGATCGGCCGCGCGCGCCGCGAGCTCCGCAACGTAGCGCGAGTGGCCCAGCGAATACGGCGACTTGAGGTCCGCGAAATCAGCCATCGCTACGCACGCGCGATGAAACTGCTCATCCGACAGGACGACGCGCGGCGGCGGTTCGAGTGCGAGCACATCGTCCCACGTCGGTTCGGTGCCGAATGCCGGCAACAGCGTCGCAGCTTGCGCGCAAAAGCGGTCGGCAATCCTCGGGTCGTACGCCGAGCCGCGGCGCTGCCGGACCATCGCGACCGTCGCGTCCGCGCCGTGCGCGTCGTACACGGCGAGCGCGTCCTGCACGAGGGACACCACGCGCACGGCAGGCGCGATCGCTTCCTCTTTGAGGCCGTTCGGCTCGCCGCGGCCGTCCCAGCGTTCGTAGAGCTGCCCCAGCGCGTCCACCACCGAACCGCTGAATCCGAGCCGTTCCGCGAGCCGCTGCGCGACTTCGCAATGGCCGGCGAAAGCGTCGTGCGTGACGCCTTTGGCGACACCGAGCCCGCGCACGACGCTCAACATGCTCTGCAGCGGGCCGGCGCCTTCGTTCGCGGCGCGGATGTGCCGCGCGAGGACGCGCAGAACGTCGGGAACCTTACCGGCGTCGATGAGCGCGATGTCGCGCCGCAGCGCGAGCTCGTCGCCGAACAGCGCCGCGAACACGTGCGTCTCGGCGTTGCAGCCGATGTAGCGCAGCAGCGCCTGATAGTAGATCTCGGAAAGCTGCGGGCCGTCGAACCCGAGCGCTTCGCCCAATCGCACGGAAAGCACGCACGACCGCAGAGCAAACGCCATCGGCTGACCCATCGCGAGGTCGGTCGCCAGCGACAGCGCCGCGATCACTTCCGCCAATCGGACCGGCGCGCGCTGCACGACCGTCGTCACGCCGGCTCCGTGCCGCCGCGGCGCGCAAGCGCGGACGACGCGACGACATCCCGGATGCCCGACAGTCCGACGCCGATCGCGAACGCGGTCAACAGCCACGTCAGCCAGCCGTAGTAGGCATGTTCGAAACCCGTGGGCATGCCCAGCCATCGGACGGCGTGCGGAAACAGCAGCGCGGCGAACACACCGTACGTGATCCCCATGATCGCGTGCATCGCACGTTCGCCCGGCGGAAGCCGGCGCGTGCGATCTTCGACGATAAAGTCCGACAGCGTGATCGCGATCTCCGTGGCCAGCAGCGCTGCAAGCAGCAGAACGAGCCATCCATGCGGCTCCAACCATGCGAGCGAGCCGAACAGCACGACGTACACGCAATCGCGCGACGCGTGCAGACGTAGCTCGCGCTGAGCTGCGGGATTGTCCGGCAGCTTTGCGACGAGCTCGTGAAACACGATCGTATCGAAGCCGCCCATCAGCGCTAGCGCAATCAGAACGCACAGCGCGGCGGTCATGGCTGCGGCGTCACCGGACCGCCGTACGTCGCGATCCGGCCGAGCAGCGGCACGGCGATCGACACGAGCACGTTCCAGCCGACGTCATCGCCGCGGACCACGGTTTCGATGCGCGGCGCGAGCGCTCGCGGCAGCGGTCTCCCGAACACACGGCAGCCGGTCTGCGCGAACCGCATGCCGCGCTCGCCCGCGTCGACGGCGAACAGAAATTGCATGGCTCCGGCTTGTTCGACGAGCCGCCCCGCGTCGATCCACTGCGTCGTGCGACGTGTCATGTCGGGGAACGTTCGCACCCACACTTCGCGGTCGCCCTGCACGGTCACGACGAGCGTCCCGGGCGCCCGCGCCGCTGCTGCGGGCATGCGCAGTATTCGCGCGACCGCGTTCCGTAGGAAACCGGGCTCGTGCGTGACCTCCAGCGCGAAGTCCGCCCGGCCGCCGGCTCGGCCATGAAACCGGCGCAGCGCCGCGGGCAGGCGCGCGAAGGACGTGCCCAGGAGTCGCTCATAAAGCTGCATGATGCCGCGGCGACGGTTTCATCGGCTCGTGTTTCTCCTCGCGGGCGCGTACAACATCGTGTGGGGCCTGTACGCCGCGTTCGACCCGCAGTGGCTGTTCCGCTTCGCCGGGATGCCGCTGCAAAATCAGCCTGCGGTCTTCGCATGCCTCGGCATGGTCGTGGGCCTGTACGGTATTCTCTACTTCGCGGTTGCGAGCTCGCCGGAGCACGGGTGGCCGATCGCCGCCGTCGGCCTCACCGGAAAGGTGCTCGGCCCGATCGGGCTTGCGATCCTGATCGCGCGCGGCGCCTGGCCGCCTTCCACCCTCATCCTGACCGCGACGAACGACCTCGTCTGGTGGATCCCGTTCGCGCTGTATCTCCTCGATGCATGGCCGTATTTTCGCGCCGATCGCGCGGGGTCAGACCAGCCGGCGGACGAGCAGCACCGCGACAGCTAGGTACCACACCGCCTGAACGATGACGATAGCGCCGAGCGAGTGCGGATTGAGATGACCGGCGAACGCCAGAAGCCCCACCGCGACGATGCCGGACACGAAGCCGACGATGCCGGTCATGCGAAGCACGCCGGGCGCCGAGATCAGATCGGCGGACCAGAACGCGACGCCGATCGACATCGCGACGAAACCGAATTTGCTGAGAACTTGAATCGTCAACGCGCCGTACACGAGGAGCGGAATCGCCGACTTCACGGCGTCGGCGGACGCGCCGGCGTACCGTTCGGCGATCGCGGGGGTGAGAAAACCGTCGATCAGGGCGGCGCCGATCACCGCGGCGATGCCCGTCGCGTATGCGATGAACGCGCCGACCGACGTCGCGCGGTGCAATCCGCGCCGTAGCGAGTACACCGCGAAGCTGAAGAGCAGAACGCCCATGATCGCGATGAGCGTGCCGTGCACGATCCGGTCCATAGGCGCGAGCTGAACCATCTGTGTCAAGGCCTCGGCCGGCGCGCGCGTGCTTACGGTCGGATGGTGCGAGATCGCGACGATCGCCACCATCGCGCAAATCGCGATCGCGATCCCTGCCGGCCGGCCGTCGGGCGCGCGGTCGCGAAAGGAAGCCGTCCCGTCGTTTTGCACGCTCGGTCACCTCACTAGCGGCTCAACGATAGCAGGTCAGACCGCAAACGTGGCGGACACGCAGTGCGATGTGTCCGGAATCCAAACCCGATCGCCGGGCCGAGCGCACGCGCCTCGCCATCTTAGGGGCGTTCCGCGACCTCATCCTCACGCGCGGCTACGTTCCGATCTCGATTCGAGACGTCGTCGCGGAGGCGAACGTTGGACGCTCGACGTTCTACGAACACTTCGACGACAAGGAAGACCTGCTCCGCGCGAGCCTGCACCCGATACTGTCCGTGTTGGCGGAGGCCGTCGGCGCGACCCGCGAACCGCAGCGTCTCGCAATGGTGATCGCGCACTTCGGGCACAATCGCCGGTTGGCTCGAAGCATGATGGCGAGCTCTCCAGGACTCTTGATGACGCGGTTCTTAGCTGAAGTGATCGAAGACAGGTTGGCGATCGCGGCGCGCGGATCGCGCACGACGCGGCCGCTCCTACCGCTCGCGCTCATCGCTGGGCACCTCGCTGAGGCCCAGCTCGGCCTCATCGTGGCATGGCTAACCGGAAAGACAACGTGTTCGGCGGAGGTGGTCGCGCACGCGCTCTACGTGAGCACGCGCGCGTCGGTCGCCGCGCTCACGAACGATCGCTAAGCGGACGGGGGCCTCTGTGGAGCGGCCATCCCGAGGTTGACCACACAGCCAATGTCAACCCCATCCTCGACTGCTCCAGTCAGTTGCGGCTCTTTAGCGCGTTTTGCTGATAATGATCAGAACCTCGGCGGGCGTTTCAATCGAGCGCAGCTGGTGCGGGACGTGCCCATCGAAGTACATCGTGTCCCCTGAGTTCAATCTGACCTTTCGATCCGGCAACGTCGCTTCCACCTCGCCGTCCAGCACGTAGATGAGCTCTTCACCGGCGTGCTCGTGCAGCGACTCATCCCTTGACGTCGAGGGATACATGATGAACGGCGACATCGTCTTTTCCGCGCGCTTGCGGGCAATGGGAACGACGCGTGAGTCGGGGCTGCCGTTCCGCCGCGCGATCTTCTGGCGCCGTTCGACGACGATCGTATCCTCTTCCACCGCCTCTCCGAAGAGGTGCGCAACGTCAACGCCGAAGGCAGCGGAGAGCTTGATGATCGATGCAATCGACGGCACGGCAACACCGCGCTCGACCTTCGAGAGATAGCTCTTCGTCAAGCCCGTCCGTTCCGCGAGTGCGTCCAGACTCAGTTTGCGCCCTCGGCGCATCGCATGAAGGCGTCGCGCGACACCGTTCAGATCCGTCGTCACGCTGATAGGATTCAGTCTCCCGACGCCAGTGCCTGGCTGGCGACCGGCACGGCGATCTCAGCCATCGAGGCGGGCACTTTTTCGAGCCCTCCGAATCGCTTCATGAGGCTCGCGGACTCCAACACGGCCTTCGGCGCTATCGCGAACAGCTTCGCTGCGGATGAGCGGAGAATCTCGGTCGTCATGGCCAAATCGGCGTGACCGCCGGTCGAGTCGACGTACAACTTCGCGGCTGCATCCGGGTGCGCTTTGACGAATTCGACCGCGTCCAGGTAGTCCTGAAAGAACGCTGCAACGAACTGCGGGTACTGCTGCGCGAAGCCGCTGTGCGCGACCACGAGCGCGCCGCTCAGACCATTGGGGAACACGTCAGCGGTATGCAAGATGATGTGCGCGCCCCGCTTGACCTCTTCTTGGTAGTACGGAGGAGCGCTGATGTGCGCGGTGACCTGGCGGTTGATGAGAACCGGCACGCTGTCCGGGTGTCCGAGCGTCATGAGAGTCGTATCGAGCGAATGGGGATCGAGCCCCGCATTCTGCAACGCCTTGCGGAGAATGAGCACCTGAGTCGAATCGAGACTCGGCACCACGATCTTGTCGCTCGACTTGAGATCTCTGATCGACTTGATCTTCGGGTCCATGACGACGACCGGCAGATCGCTCATGTTCGCCGAGCAGATCAGCTTCCAAGGAACACCCTTGTCCCAACCTCTGATGAAGCGTGCCAACGGCGCAGAGCTGGACGCGCGGCGGATTGACGATCATCGCATCCCGGATCGGTTCAGGGCTGCGGACCTCTTGCCACGTCACGACCGTCCGCGGCCACCGCTTTTCGATGGTCCTGAACGCTTGCAAGACAATGAACGGCATGTAGCCGATTCCCGGAATGTGCGCGATCGTGACCGCAGCGGGGGCGGCCGAATCGGCGGCAGCCGGTCTCGCAGCGAGCGTAACTCCGGCTGCGCCGAGCCCGGCGACGAAGAGGCGGCGAGACGGCAGGCGATCCGTACGGTCCACAGCGCCCTCCCATTCCAGGGGCTTGAGTAAACGTATGACACAGTGTATCCTTTATGACACGATATGTCAATAGTTGGGACCGGAGCCCATACCTATCGCATCGAGGATTGGCCGCAGCTTCCGGGACGTCCGCCCCTCCCCGATGTCGTCGCGATCGGCATCGACAAGGACGAGCGATTGTACGTCTTCAACCGCGGCGATGAGCCGATGCTGGTTTTCGATCGGACCGGAAACTTCATCACCTCGTGGGGCTTGGGACGTTTCCGCCGGCCGCACGGGCTGCACCTCGGCCCGGATGAGACGATCTATTGCTCGGACGATAGCGATCATGGGGTCCGGAAGTTTACGTTGCAGGGTGAGTTGCTGCTTGAAATCGGCGTCCCACGTAGTTCGGCTTGCGATGGCGGTGATCGCAGTTCCCATCGCTGCACGCATGTTGCGACGTCGCGCCACAACAGCATTTTCGTTGCAGACGGGTGTTGCGATCGCATTCACAAGTATTCCGCGGACGGCATGATGCTCGCATCCTGGGGAGCGCCCGGGTCGGCGCCCGGCCAGTTCCGGCTTCCCCACAGCGTCTGCTGCGACGCCGAAGGGTCGGTTTACGTCGCCGACCGCGACAACGACCGCGTACAAGTCTTTGCTGCGGACGGAACGTTTCGCGCGCAGTGGTCGAACCTTCACCACCCGAGCGCGCTTTTCATCGCGTCGGATCCCGAGCAGCTGTGCTACGTCGGCGAGCTACAGCCTCCGCGGATCACGGTATTGAGAAGAGACGGTCGCATGGTCGCCCAACTCGCATCGGATGCGTTCACGGCGCCGCACTGCGTCGCCGTCGACTCGCTCGGCGACATCTACGTGGGGCAGGTTCGAGCAAGTCCACGACCGTTATTGAAGCTGAAAAAGTTCTGAGGAAGTTTGCCGTGGTGATGCTCTACGTACGCTCGTAGGCGAAACATTGTCGTCGACTGGCTGACGCGCGGGCTCGGGCCGCCTACGGTGAAATGTCGCTAAGCGTATAGAGCCACCAGCGCGGCTGGTCGCGGCGCGACTTACGGTCGAAGTAGAGCATGGCGATGCGGCCGTCGGCGAGTGCGAGCTCGAACCAGTGCCGCGCGAGATACGTGTCGCCGCGGTCGGTGGTCGTCGAGCGCCAGGTTCGAACGACTTCGCGCACCGCGAGCCGTTCGCCGCGCCAGCCGAATTCTTTGGGCAGCGGCGGCTCGCCGCGGCTCAGCGCGCCGGTGTCGATGCACTCGGCGGACGCGGTCAGTGCCTCGCTGAAGAACTGCGCCATCCGCGTGCGCTTGGAACCGAGCTAACCCGCGGCGACGTCGCGGATAGGTGTGACGCGCCCACCGAAGATTTCCGTCGGATCCACGCCATACGTCCGCGCGAGCCGTGCGATCTCCGCATCGCTCAAGGCCAGCTCGCCGGCCTCTGCATCAGATAGACGATCCAGGTCGATGTGCGCGTTCGCGGCGGCCGCTTCCGGCTCGAGCCCTGCCTGTACGCGAAACCGCACAAGCCGCTCCGCTACGTCGTCGACGACGCTCACGATCGTGGCGCACCCTTCGACAAGCTCAGGGTGACATTGGGGTAGTTACGCATCGAGGCCTCCGAAGCACATGTATTTGATTTCGACCCACTCGTCGATGCCGTATTTCGAGCCTTCGCGGCCGATGCCCGATTCTTTGATGCCGCCGAACGGCATCGACTCGTTGGCGATCAGCGGCGTGTTGATGCCGACCATGCCGGTCTCCAGCGCTTCGGCGACGCGCCACGTGCGACCGACGTCGCGGCTGTAGAAGTATGCGGCCAGGCCGAACGGCGTATCGTTCGCCATCGCGATCACGTCGGCTTCGGTCTTGAACGACGCGATCGCCGCGACCGGTCCGAACGTCTCTTCGTTGCTCAAGCGCATCGCGGGCGTCACGTTGGTGAGAATCGTCGGCTCGTAGAACGTGCGGCCGAGCTCGTGCGGTTTTCCGCCGTGCACGATCGTCGCGCCGCGCGAGCAGGCGTCCTCCACATGCTCGACCACTTTCGAGAAGCCTTGCTCCTCGATCAGCGGGCCCAGCGTCGTGCCTTCCGCGAAGCCGTGCCCCACGCGCAGCTTGCGCACGCGTTCGGTCAGCTTCTCCACGAACTCGTCGTGCACACCTTCCTGTACGTAGAGCCGGTTGGGGCTCACGCACACCTGGCCGGCGTTGCGGAACTTCGCGCCCATCGCGCCGCTGACCGCCGCGTTGACGTCGGCATCGTCGAACACGATGAACGGTGCGTTGCCGCCGAGCTCGAGCGACACTTTCTTGACGGTGCGCGAGCACTGCTCCATCAGCAGCTTGCCGACGACCGTCGAACCCGTGAAGCCGAGCTTGCGCACGATGGGGTTCGACGTCATCTCCGCGCCGATCACCGGCGCGTCGTCGGCGTCGCCCGTCACGACGTTGAACACGCCCGGCGGCATCCCGGCCTGTTCGGCGAGCGCCGCGACCGCGAGCGCGGAGAGCGGTGTTTGTTCGGCGGGCTTCAGCACGAACGTGCAGCCGGCAGCGATCGCCGGCGATGCCTTGCGCGTGACCATTGCGTGCGGGAAGTTCCACGGCGTGATGCCGACGCACACGCCGATCGGCTGTTTCACCACCACCATGCGGCGGTCGTTCGCGAGCGTCGGGATCGTGTCGCCGTAGACGCGTTTCGCTTCTTCGGCGTTCCATTCGACGTACGCCGCGCCCATCGCGATCTCGCCGCGCGCTTCGGCGAGCGGCTTGCCCTGTTCGAGCGTCATGATGTGCGCGAGCTCGTCGGTATGCTCGACGATCAGCTCGTACCAGCGGCGAATGATCTTCGCGCGTTCCTTCGCCGGCGTCGCGCGCCAGGCAGGCAGTGCGGTATTCGCGGCCTCGATCGCGCGGCGCGTCTCCGCCGCGCCCATGCGCGGCACGTTCGCGACGGTGTCGCCGGTCGCGGGATCGTACACCGGGAACGTCGCGCCCGAGTCGGCGCCGATCCACTGTCCCCCGACGTATGCGAGGGATTTGAGCAAAGTGGAGCGTTCGAGCACCGACGTCATGGGCGGGTCCTTTCCGAGGATCAGGCGGGCATCAGCCTTCGCGATCCGGCGGACGACGCCTCGACGAAGCGGCGGCGCCGCCCGGAGCCGAGCGCGCGCGAACGTGAGGCTCCGAGCCATGCCTTGAACGCGCCCAGCGGCAGCGGATGACAAACGGCATAGCCCTGCACGTAGCGGCAGCCGTGCTCGCGCAGCCAGTCGACGGCTGCCGGGTCCTCTGCGCCCTCGCCCATCGACTCGAACCCGAAATGCTGGGCGATGGAGATGATCGTATCGGCGATCGCCGCGTCGTCCGGATTGCTCGTCACACCCGAGACGAAGCTCCGATCGATTTTCACGATGTCGACCGGCAACCGCTTCAGCGACGAGAGCGAGGAGTAGCCGGTGCCGAAATCATCGATGGCGACGCGTACGTTGAGCCGCCGCAGCGCGCGGAACACACGGCGCGTCTGCTCGACGTCGCGCATGACGTCCGTTTCAGTGATCTCGAGCCCGACGTTCGCCAGCGAAACGCCGCTGCGGGCGGCGTCAATGAATGCGCGGATGAGTTTCGGATCGCCGGCCGTCCGTCCGGAAACATTGAAATACAATCGAAAACCCGGCCTCCGCTCGCTAATCTCTCCGGCAACGGCGAATGCATTTCGCATGACCCACGCATCGACTGTCGTGATGATGCCGGTCTGTTCGGCGAATGGGATGAAGTCGTCCGGACCGAGCAAGCCGCGCCGCGGATGGTTCCAGCGGAGGAGCGCCTCGCAGCCGGTGACGTCCCCGGTCGTCAGGTCGACGTGAGGCTGGTAGTGCAGCGTGAGCTGGTCCTCGGTGCAGGCTTCGACGAGCTCGGTCCGGAGCGCGGCGCGGCGCGGCGCATCGCCCTCCATCCCGGTTTCGTAGAAGGCGATCGAGCCTTGTCCTCGCAGCTTCGCGGCTGCGAGCGCGGCATCGGCGTGCGAGTGCACGGCATCAACGTCTTGCCCATCATCGGGTGCGACGGCAACGCCGATGCTTGCGGTCCGCGCAATGAAGCCCCGGCCTTCGCCGACGGCAAACGAGCGCGCGAACACGCCCGCGAAATCACGCGTTCGGCCACGGAGATGTTCGTGTGAGGGCGGGTTCGGGATGAAGATCCCGAATGCGTCGCCGCCGACGCGTCCGACGATCTCGTCCGTCGCGGCGCATCCTCGCAGGGCGTTGCCGATCTCGACGAGCAGCGCGTCGGCAACCGTGTGCCCGTAGGCCTCGTTGATCTCATGAAAGGCATTGATGTCGACCACCACGATCGCGTAGCGCGTGGTCGTGCGCGCTCCGGCGCAGGCCTGCGAGCGAAATTGCGAACGATTGACGAGGCCGGTGAGCACATCGTGGGATTGCTGATATTGAATGCGCTCGATTTGCCGGCGCTGCTGCATGTGCTTCGAAAAAAACGAAGCAATGACCTCGATGTACGCGTGATCTTGCTGGGCAAGCGGTATGCTGGCGCGGCGGCCGGAAGAAAATGTTAACGCCCACTTCGCGCCGCCCGCGCTGAACGTGGTGATGACGAGGGACCGGGTGCCCTGCATGCGCGCATATTCTGAACCGTACGGGCTGTTCGCGATGTCGTCCCACGACCGCGTGCCGCCGCCATCGGCCAGCACGCGGCCCACGACGGTTTTCGACAAGCTGACGACGTCACCGATCTGGGGGGACCCGACGAGGACGTGTCCCGGCGATTGGGCGATTGCTTCCAGCGTCATGTCGGCACCGTGGACGCGCCACAACATGCCGCGGTAGCCTTGGCGCGCACCGAGCGACGTCACGGCCTGACCGAGCATCGCCAGCCATTTTTCGGCATCGCCCAGCGTTGGATCGTTCACTACCTGCAGCAAGGCCTCCAGCCTCTGCGCGTGCAGCCGCGAACGCTCTTCCTCGTCGTGCAGCCGTTCCTGCGCATCCGCGATCAATCGCGACGAGCGCACCGCCCGCTGCACGGCGCTCGGCAGGCGCGCAAGGTTCGTCTTCAGGACATAGTCGACGGCGCCGTTGCGGAATGCCTGAGCGGCGTGGTCCTCGCTGATCGTCCCCGAAAGAAAAATGATCGGCACGTTTGGATACGCTTCCCGCACAATATGCTGCGCGGTGAACCCGTCGAAATCCGGAAAGGAGAAGTCGCAGAGGACCACATCCGGAACGTAGTCGAGCAACGTCGCGTGCAAGGCGGCCTCGTTGGCGGCGACCGTGCAGCGCGCAGCGACGCCGCCGCGGAGAAATTCCGCGCACGCGAGCTCGGCATCGATCGGGTTGTCGTCGACGATGAGCACCTTGATCGTGTCGTCCCCGGCCCGTAAGGACGACTCGGCGCTGACACCGGCCACTACGGAACCTGGTTGACGCGCAGCCAGTAAATCGCGATCTGGGAGATAGCGTCCGCCAGATCCATGAAATGGATCGGTTTGGTGACGTACCCGTTCACGCCGAGCCGATAGCTTTCCGCGACGTCGCGGCTCTGGTTCGAAGAGGTCATCACGACGACGGGAATGGGCCGCGTCCGCTTGTCCGACTTGAGCTCGCGCACGACGTCGAGTCCGTTGAGCCGCGGCATCTTGAGGTCCAGCAAGATCAGCTTCGGAAACTGCGTCGGGTCGCGGCCGGTATAGGCGCCCGTTGCGCGGACGAAGTCGAGTGCCTCGACGCCGTCCTCCACCCAGTGCAACCTGTTTCGGAGTTCGCTCTTCGTGAGCGCGCGCATCGTCAGCTCGGCGTCGTGCCGATTGTCTTCCACGAGAAGGATGTCGACGTTCTCGGAGCCGTTCCGGTTGTTCATATCGCCGGCGCCTGATTGACCATGAGCCAGTACATCCCGATGCGCGAGACCTGCTCCACGAACGACGCGGGCTCGACCGGCTTGTTGACGAAGCCGTTCACGCCGAGTCGATAGCTCTCGGCGATGTCGTCGTCTTGGTCCGACGATGTCAACACCACGATGGGGATCGTGCTCGTTTGCACGCCGGATTTTAGCTCGCGCAACACGCTCAGGCCCGACAGACGCGGTATGGTGAGGTCGAGCAAGATGAGTTTCGGACGCTGCGTGCGGTCGCGGCTGGCGTAGGGACCGGTACAGCGCACGAAGTCCAGCGCTTCAACCCCGTCGTGCACCCAGTACACCTTATTCAAGAAGTTCGCGCGGTCGAGCGCGCGCATCGTCATCTCCGCATCCGCATGGTTGTCCTCGACGAGGAGCACCTCGACGTCGGAAAAGTCGTTCATTCGTCACCTTTGCGCGGCAGCGCAAATGAGAACGTCGCGCCGGCCCCGAGCCGGGCGTCGCCCCACACGGTGCCGCCGTGCCGTTGGACGATGCGCATCACGATGGCGAGGCCGACGCCGGAGCCCGGGAACTCGCCGCCGCGGTGTAGGCGCTGAAACACGCCGAAAAGCTTGTCGGCGTAGGCCATGTCGAAGCCGACGCCGTTGTCGCGCACGTAGTACACGATGCAGCCGGCCTCTTGCGACGCCCAAATGTGCACTCGCGGCTCGGCCGTCTTGCCCGAATACTTCACGGCGTTGGAGATCAAATTGACCCACACTTGACGCAGCAGCACGCGGTCGCCCCATACGTCGGGCAGCGGTGCGATGTCGATGACAACCCGGCCCGCGCCCGACGACTCCGTGTGTTCGGTCGCAACGTCTTGAGCGAGGCTCGTCATGTTGACCAGGACGTTGACGATCGGCAGTCGTCCGAGGCGCGAAAAGGCGAGCAGGTCGTCGATCAAGTCGCCCATGCGCGATGCTTCGCTTTGCACGACGGTCAGCAGGCGGCGGCCCTCGTCACCGAGCCGGGGACCGTAGTCCTCTTCGATCGCGCGCGTATAACCGAGAACGGCGCGGACCGGGGCGCGCAGATCGTGCGACACCGAGTAGCTGAAGCTTTCCAGCTCGCCGTTGAGCGCTTCGAGTTCGGCCGCGTGCAGCCGAAATTGCACCTCCGCGGCATTGGTCCGCGTGAGCTCGCGCTTGGCTTCGTGCCGCGCGACGTCGTCGCGTTCGATCGTCCGCTCCGCAAGGCGCTGCGCGAGCTCGGTGTTGGTCCGGGCGAGCTCCGCGAGGGCTTCGTCGCGCGCGACGTGGTCGCGCTCGATGGTCCGCTCGGCGAGACGCCGCTCGAGCTCGGCGTTCGTGCGAGCAAGCTCGGCGAGCGCTTCGTCACGCGCGACGTCATCACGCTCGATCGTGCGTTCGGCCAGACGCAGCTCGAGTTCCGCGTTGTTTCGGGCGGCCTCGGCTTCGTCCGGGAGCGCCCTTGCGGTGATCGGTTCGGACATCTCAGCCTTTCCGGCTCATGAAGATGAGGTGTCCAACCTCACCGTTACCGATCGAGCATAACGGGAACTGGTAACGGGCCGGAACCGATCGGGTCGAACGCCTGCTCCGCCTTGTGCATCGACGTGTCGAAAAGCCGGTATGCGCCGCCGGCGATGAGCTTTGCGCGGTACATAGCCGTGTCGGCATTGCGCATGAGCGTGTCGCCGTCGCAGCCGTCCGCGGGAAAGGACGCGATGCCGATGCTCAGGCTCATGCACACGGACCGGTCCCCGGCTTCCAGTGGCGTGCGAAAGGCCTCGACGATCCGTCTGGCCGTGGCCGCCGCGCGCACCGCGTCCGGGTCGTCGAGCACGATGACGAATTCGTCGCCGCCCGCACGCGCAACGAGATCCTCGGCGCGCGTCAGGCCGCGCAGCCGCGTCGCAACGCTCTTGAGCAGCTGATCGCCGCCGGCGTGCCCCAAGGTGTCGTTGATCGCCTTGAAGCCGTTCAGATCGAGGAAAAGCACCGCCATCTTGGAGTGTCGGCGCTTCGCTGCCGAGCAACCCGCGGCGAGGCGTTCGTTCAGCATCGTCCGGTTCGCCAAGCCGGTGAGCGCGTCGGTGCGCGCGCTGACCGCGAGCAGTTCCGATGCTTCTTTTCGCGCCGAGATGTCGATGCAGGTGCCGACGAGCCGGGCAGGTTTACCGTCCGCGCCGAGCTCGCGCGCGACGAGCACCTCCTCCCAATGCATCGTCCCGTCGCCGCGAAAGCTCCGGTATTCGATGCGATTGACGCGTCCGCTCGTCGCGGTGTCGTTGAGATCGCGAATGACGCGCTTGCGATCGTCCGGGTGCATGTGGCGCTTGACCACGTCGTAGCCCGTGCCCGGCGATGAGTTCGGCGGTTTCGGCAGCCGCGCGTTGATCCACATCTCGTCCGACCAGGTCATCACGCCGGTATCGAGTTCGGTCGACCAGTGGCCGAACGCGATGAGCCGGTGCACGCGCGAGGCCGCATCGACTTCGGCGCGTAACGCGTTTTCCGCGCGCACACGTTCGGTGACGTCGGTCGTAAGCAGAATGGATGCCGGCGCACCGGCCCAGACGAAGTCGAACACCGTCTCGTCGGCGTCGAATACGGTTCCGTCCTTACGGCGGTGCGCCGTGGTGGTCGTGCCGCGCTCCTCGCCGGGTGCGCGCTGCGCCACGGCGGAGGTGCGCCCGCTCGCGCAGAGCGCCGCGGCATCGAGGTCCATGAATTCCTCGCGCGTGTACCCGTAGGTGTGAATCGCAGCGCCGTTCACCGCGATGCAGCGGTGATCGGCCGCGCCGAAGACGATAACCGAACTACCGTCGTTCGTCATGGGAAGCGGGCTCGTCGAGGCATCGAAACGACCCTGACACGCGCCGGTAACGCCGCGGAACGGCACCCCGCGTTACCGGCCGCCCAGCCCGCCCTCTCGCGACTGCTAAAGAATTAATTGACAGCCGCCCGGAGCGGTGGTATGGTGCTATTAATTCTTTAACGGAGGGTGCATGGCTCGTCGCGGATCGCCCGTTCTCACGGACGCGGAGCTTCGGCTCATGGAAGTGCTCTGGCGCCGGCCGGGCGCCACGGTCAGCGACGTCGTCGAAGCGCTCGCGGATCCGCCGCTTTCGTACAGCACCGTGCTCACCACGCTGCGCATCCTCGAGCGCAAAGGGTACGCCGCGCACGAGGAGGTCAGCCGCACCTACGTCTACCGCCCCGTCGTCGCGCGCGACGAGGCCGCGAACAAGGACGTGGGCCACGTGCTCACGCGCTTTTTCTCGGGCAAGCCGCTCGACCTCGCGATGCGTTTGGTCGAGGGCGACGGCGTTTCGCGCGACGAGCTGCGCCGCCTCAAGGCGTTAATCGAGCAGCACGAGGCCGACGCGCGATGAACGCCGTGCTGCACGCGCTCGCGACCTATTTCGTAACGGCGCTCTGGATGGGTGTGGCGATCGTCGCGCTGACGGCGCTGGTCGTGCGCTTCTGGAAGCCGCTCGACGCGGCCACCCGCTATGCCGTATGGTACGTCGCGCTGATCACCGTCGTGCTCGGTCCGCTGGCGACGACGGCGGCGATGGAGATCACCCAGCCGGGGCCGCGCGCGGCCGACATCGCCGCGGCGATGAGCACGTCGCAAGCACTGCACGCGCAAGTGAACGTCGTGCTGCCGCGGTCACGCGTGAGCATCGCGATACCGCCGTATGCGGCGCTCGGCGCCGCGGCGCTTTGGCTGCTGGTCGTCATCGGCGGCGCCGTTCGATTCGGCGCGGGCGTTCTGGTCCTCGCGCGCCTCAAGCGCGACGCGCTGCCGCTCGCGCCCGACCGCCGCGCCGCGCTCTCGCTGTGGAACGCGCACGTTCTCGCGCCAGGCGCGCGGCGCGCGCGGCTGTGCGTGTCCGATCGCGTGGAAGTCCCCGTCGCCGTAGGTTTGTTCGACGGCATGGTCGTGCTGCCGCGCCACATCCTCGACGCGTTCGAACCGGGCGACGTCGACCGCTTCGTACTGCACGAGCTCGCGCATCTCGAGCGGCGCGACGACTGGACCGCCGTGTTCGAACGCATCGCGCAGATCGTGCTGTTCTTCAACCCCGCCGTGCACGTCATCGCGCGCCGGCTCGACCTCGAGCGCGAGATCGCGTGCGACGACCGCGTCGTGACGGCGACGTCCGACGTGCGCTCGTACGCCGTGGGGCTGACGCGCATGGCGGAGTCGACGAAGTGGCCGCACAACGCAATCGCCGCGCCGGCGATCTTCGTGACGCGCAAGCAACTGTCGCTGCGCGTCGAGGAGCTGCTGGCGCGGCGCCGCTTCACCGGGTCGCGCGTCGCGGTCGCACCCGCGGCCGTCGCCTTCATCGCGTCGCTGGGCGTCGTCGCCGCCGCCGCGGTGCACGCACCGTCGGTCGACGTGGGCGGCGCACCGCACGCGGCGCCGCACGCGATCACGAACATCCAGGAGACGCGACTGATCCTTGTGGACCACAACGGGAAGAAGACGACGCTGAACGCCAAACGCGCCCACGTCATGGTGGTGCGCGGCGACGAGCTCCCGCCCGAACATCTGCGCGAGCTGCTGAAAAAACTCGAAACAACGCTCCCAAGCCGCTAGAGGTCCCTATGCCGTTCACGATCCCATCGCCCGCCGGGCGGTCTGTTCGTCGCGCGCCGCGCGCCCTGTGTGCCGTGCTCGCCTTTGCCGTCGCGTTGTTTTCCGCCGGCGGCCCGGCGCGTGCCGCCGGCGATGCGAGCGACATCGTCATCGACGTCGTCGACGCCGCGACGGGTGCGCCGATCACGCTCGCGCGCGTGCTCGTGCAAGGGGAGGTGGGACTCATCGGCTATACCGATGCCGACGGGCACGCGCGGTTCGAGTCGGTCGCAACCGGCTCGTACCGGGCGATGGTGATCAAGCGCGGCTTCATCGTCGCGCGCTCGTCGCTGTTCGACGTCACGGCGAACCGTTCGTCGAACGTGCGCGTTCGGTTGCAGCGCACCAGCGCGCTGCAGCAGATCGGCAGCGTCTCGGTGACGAGCTCGCCGGCGCGCGCGTCGCGCGAAGTGGGACAAGACGACGCGTTGCGGTACCTCGACGGCTCGCTGCGCGACGCGCTGGGCGATCTGCCCGGCGTCACGTCGGCGGGTGACGGCTTGCAAATCGACGGCAACGACGCGTCGCAAACCGGCACGAGCATCGACGGCGTGCCCGTCGCCGGTGCCGGCGGCTCGCTGGCCGGGCGCGGGATCAACGCGGACTTGTTCGGCGGCGCGAGCGTGAGCTCGGGCGCATCGCACGGCGCGCTCGGCGGTGAGGTGGGGTTCCGCACGCTGCAGCCGACGCGTTTCGCGCAGCAGCAGGCGACGCTGCAATACGGCAGCGACAACTCGTCGTCGGCGCTCGGCGTCGCACGCGGCTCGGTGCGCAACCTCGGCTACGTCGTCGAGCACGCCGTGCGCGGGCGCACAAGCGGATTCACCGGCGTCAATTTCACCGACGCGACTGGCCTTTCGTACCGGCACGACGGCGATAGGCTGATCTCCGGCGATCTCGCAAAGCTGCGCTGGGCGCCGTCGATCGCGCAAACGCTCACGCTGACCGCGACCGCGACGCACGGTGCGGATGGCCTCGTGTGCGCACAGTTCGTCGCGCGCTTTCCGTGCGGGTACGGACCGGGCGCGTCGAGCCGTTCCGACGGCCGGCTGCTGACGCTCTCGGAGAACGCGACGATCGGCGCGACGACGCTGATGATCGGTGCCTTCGCAAACGGTTCGCACGACTCGGCGAACGAGGCGCAGCGTCTGCTCGCGGGTACGGCGGCGCCGCAGACCACCGAGCTGCGCGCGAACGCGCGCGGCTTCAACCTGGGCCTGCAACTCCCCGCGGGCGACCGCCACGACATTTCCTTGAACGCGCAGAGCTACGGGCTTGCGTTCGACGGAATCACCACGACGACGCTGGGAACGTTCGCGCTCGGGCAGCGCACGTCGTTTCACGGCGCATCCGTCGTCGACCGGTACCATCCCACGCAGCGGCTCACGCTCACCGCGCGCGCGGGCGTGAACGGCGGTAACGGTTCGAACGCGGTCGCGTCGGGGCTCGACGTGCGCTGGCAGCCGAACCGCGGCACCGCGTATGCAGTGACGGGATCCTTCGGCGACGCCGGCGCCGGCGTCGCGATCACCGGCACCGCGTTTCCTGATCCGCGCACGCTCACGTTCGACTGCGCGAACGGTCTCGCATACGGCAGCGTGCCGTCGGCCAACGCGCCGCGCCAGCGCTCGTCCGCGCTGCGCGCGTCGGTCGAACGGTCGGGGCGCCGCGGACGGCTCGCTCTCAGCGCGTGGTCGGCGCGGCTCCAAGGCGCGCCGGTGTTCACCGCGCAAGATGCCGGCGCCGCCGGCGTGCCGGCGGGTTATCTCGGCACGGTCGACACCTTCGCGTCGTCGTCGTTCGTGTGCGGCTCGCCGGTCATCGGCGCGCTCGCGTTCACGTCGTTCCAGCCCGCGAACCAGGTGAGCCGCGGCGTGACCGCCGCGGGGACGCTCGAGATCGGCAAGGCGCTCGTCGCCGGCTTTGCGAGCGTGCAGTCCCGGTTCGTCACCGATGCGACGCCGGCGACGGCGGCGCTCTCCCCCGTGGGCACACAAGTTCCCGGCACGCCGCTGCATCGCGCGGGGCTCGTCGCAACCGCGAAGCTCGGGAAATCCGTCGACGTGCTCGCGAACGCAAGCTACACCGCGGCGAACAATCCGAACCGCTTGCCGGCATACACGGTGTTCAGCGCCGGCTTCGCCGCGCCGCTGCGCGAGGGTTCGATCGCGATCGTCGGCACGAATCTGAGTAACGCGCATCCCGGACCGTTCGTGTCCGGCGCGGACGCGTTCGCGTTGCCGCGCATCGGCGCGCCGCCGCTCGCGCTTGCCGCGACGCCCCTCGCGCCGCGCGCCGTCACGCTGACGTACACCGTGCGCGCCGGACGGCTCGGCTCGACCGGCAGCGGAGCGGCGACCACCGACGCGTCGGCGCCCGGCGAAGACGATCACGACGGCGTGGACATTCGCATCCGCGCGACGCCGATGCGCGAAGGCGCGCATCCGAACGCACTGCAGATCGATCCCGACAACGACGCGTGCACGCCCGCGGCGGCGAAGCTCGCGCAACCCGTGATGGACGCGATGGGGCGCATCGCGGCATCCGCCGAGCGCACCAAAACTAACGGCCGCTATGCGGCGACGCTGCGCGACGGAACCGCGGTGGTGAGCGGCGTGACGCTCGCGTACACACCATACGAGGACGGCGCGCGCTTCGTCGTCGTCGCGACGTCTAGCCCCCGGGCCGGCGCGGCACTGGTGAATTGCGCGCGGCTGAGCGTCGCGCAGCCGGGCGACAACGAGAAGTTCCACGTGTACGCTCCGGCGGCGGCGAACGGATTCTTCATCGCGTACTCGCCGGCGGTCGGCATCTACCTGGTGCCGCCCGCGCAGGCCGGGCACGGCGCGACGCTCGTGCGCGCGTCGGTCGATCCCGAGCCGGCGGCACCGCCCGCCGATCCGTACGCGTTGCGCGCTTCGCCCGCGTGTCCGGCCGGCTCGAAGCCGGTCGCCGACGCGATCGTCGCAGCGGTTCGCGCCGCGCGCATCGCGCAGCGCGCCGGCACGCCGATCGTGCCCGCGGAGATCGCGGAGATCGTCGCGCGCGGCACCGCGACCGCGGGGTGGCTGGAAATCAAACCGGCCGATGCGGGCGCGCAAGGCGCGATGGCGCAGTGCCTGCACGTCGCGGGTGTGCCGAGCGCGCACTTGCAGAGCGCGGGCATCGCCGATGCGCGGCGTCCGGGCGCGATCGGCTTCAGCGACCGGTTCGGGTTCTACCTGATCGCGCGCCCGCCGGAATAGGCGGGCGCGCGGCGCGGCGATCAGGCGAAGTGGCGGGCGAGACGCGCGGCCGCGTCCTCGACGATGTTCTCGTCGTCGAGGTGGTAGAACCGGATATGCTCGTAACCCGGCTCCGGCCAAAGTGTCAGGCCAACCTTGTCGTCCGTGTCGTACCGGCACAGCGTCGCGGACTGCTCGCCGCGGACCCATTCGGTAATTCCGGAAAAGAACTCAAGGCGCTCCGGCATCACGATGTCTCGTAATCCGGCGAGCGATTGCAGCTGCAATGAAATCGCGTTGACGAGCGCGGCGACCGCGCGGTCTTTCGCGCGCCGAGCCGGCGGCGGTTGCGAACCCCGGCGCCACGGCGGCAGCGATTTCGCCTCGAGCGCCGCCCACGCGTCCCACGTGCGGTATTCACCGCGCAGCTTCTCCGCGGCGGGATCCGCCGGGCGTTGGCGCTCGCGTTTCCCGAACTGAATTTCGTAAATCGACGTGTCGAGCCGTTCGATCTCCGGCATCGCCGCGATGAACTTCCACGGGCGCACGGCGGGCAGCAGCGCGTCGAACGCGGCGATCAGCGCCGAGCGCGCCTCGTACGTAGGCGCTGCGCGCGAGAATCGTTGCACGTCGGAGGGCCGGTACTGCGTGCGATATTCTACGAAGTTGCCGCGCGCTTCGGTCAGCGAATAATCGGCGTTCGGACCGCCGGCCACATTGTCGGCGTTGTGGTCGTCTTGTCCGTCGTCTTCCCAGCCGCAGAGGCAGCAGATTTCGTAGTAGCTGCGGCTCGCGATGGTGGGATAGCCGCAGCACGGACAGACGGCGAGATTGGGGCTGCCGTGCGGTAGCGCTCGCGCGAGCAGCGCGCCTTGTACGCGAAAGTCACTGAGGCCAAGCTCGAACGCGAGCCGGCGGATTTTCAACGCGGAGAGCTCCGCGGGGCCGAATTGCATCGGTGGGCGGCAATGCGAGTGCCGCGTTACGCAAGATGAGAGGCGTCAGCACTATAGCACCGGGACGGTGTCCCCGTCCAGAGGGCTATCTGCCAGTTCCGATCCGCACGAGCGCGACCCGGTTCACGCCGCTGCATGCCAGCACGAGGTTGCCGTCGCGCGTCGTCATCATGTTGCGCACGACGCCGCCGCCCGACGGGATCGTCCACGTCTGAAAGCGTTGCGCGGACGGATCGAATCGCACGAGCGTGTTCGGTGCGACTCCGGATTCACTGTACCACACGGCGCCTTTGAGGATCGCGATCGCGTACGGCCGCGAGTTGGGACCGCCGGGTGAAGGCCACTCCGTAACCGTGCCCGTCTTCGGATCGAACCGTCCGAGATAACCGCGCGAATAGTCGGAGTACCACATCACGTCATCCGGCGCGATCGCGATGCGGCGCGGGCGCGCGCCCGCGTCGGGCAGCGGGTACTCGCGGATCGCCATGGTCACGGGATCGATGCTCGCGATTTTGTTGCTGCCGAACTCGACAAACCACGGCACGTTCTTCGAGTCGACGACCATGCCGTACGGGTTCGAGCGCGGCGTCGGCACGGTCACGAGTTTCGTTTCGCCCGTTTGCGGCACGAGCCGGCCCACCATGTTCGCGCCCTGCGCGGTGAACCACAGCGTGCCGTTGCGGTCGAAGATCGGCGTGTGCGGATCGCGCGCGGACGGATCGAGCTTGTACTCCGTGAACGCACCCGTGCGCGGATCCAGCTTGCCGATGTACGCCTTGAAGTTCGCGGTGAACCAGACGTTGCCCGAACCGTCCATCACAAGCCCGTGCGGGCCCGAGCCGGCGACCGTCGGGTGGAACTCTTTGAACGTTCCGGTGGCCGGATCGAGGCGTCCCAGCACGTTCGCCATCTGGCCCGTATACCAGATCGAACCGTCCGGCGCGGCGAGCGGGTCGTGCGGGCGCGAGCCCGGCGTCGGCACGACCCATTCCTGGATCGCGACGTCGACGCTGCCCGGAATGACCACGGCGCCCGGGGCCGCTTTCGGCGGAAAATTCTTCGCCAAATAGGCGACGACTTCGTCGACGCGATCGGGCGGCAGCTTCGCGCCCGCGTTCGTCATCATCGCGAGCACGTTGCGCCAGCCGGCGCCGTCGTACCCCGCGCGCACCACCTGACCCAGGCCGTGGCACGGCGTGCAGGACGCCTGAACGGCGTCTTTGCCGGGACCGTCCGGCAGGGTTACGGTCTGGCTGCGAACCGGCAGCGCGCAGCACAGCAGCATCCCGGCGATCGACGCCAAGGCGAGGCGTTTGTGCATCGTTCACCTCCGGCGTCCATCTTCGTCGCGCGCTCGGGGTGTCCGTGCTCGAACGCCGAAAAGGAGGACCCGTACGGATGGTCGCCTGGAGCGGCCCCGTCGTCCGTGGAGGGTTCGTCATGCGCGTCCCGCCCATTCTCGCCTCGGCGCTGCTCGCGGTCTTCGCGAGCGTCTCGCTCGCCGTTATCGCCTCGGCCTCCCAAGAGATCGTCGTGCATCTCAGCGCCAAAGGCTTCGTCCCCGTGACATCGACCGTGGTTGTCGGCGACCGGGTGCGCTTCACCGTTCGCGATCGCAAGCCGCACCAGCTCTGGAAGGTCAGTGGCCCGACTTCCGGCGACGCGCCCGTCGACGTGCTCGAAAACAAAGGCAGCAGCACGACGATGACGTTCACCGAAGCCGGTACGTACACGTACCTCGACCGGCTGAATCCGGGCAGGCACGAGTACCGTCTGACCGTTCGCGCGCGCTAAGCGTCGAGCGCGCGCACCGCTTCCTCCCACGCCGTCATCGCGGCGGCGCTTTCGGCCTTCACGCGGTCGAGCGCGTGCACCAATTCGACCACGCGTTTGGGATTGTCGTACAGATGCGGCGCTGCGAAGTCCACCTCGAGCCGCGCCCGCTCTTTGTCGAGCTTCGCGACGAGGTTCTCCGCGTCGGCGACCGCGCGCTTGCGGCGGCCCGCGGCCACCTTTGCTTCGTGCGCGTTCTGCTTGTCGAGCTTCGCGGGCGTCGTCTTTTGCGCGGTCGCGGCCGGCGCGCTCGCGCCGTTGCCGTCGCGCGCGGGCGTGAGCTCGTGCGCGCGCCGCTCGTACGCGTCGTAGTCGCCGTCGACTACCTGCGCGGCGCCGTCGCGAATCGACACGACGCGCTCGCCGAGCCGCTTGAGCAGATAGCGGTCGTGCGACACGACGAACAACGCGCCGTCGTACTCCGCCAGCACGTCTTCGAGTGCTTCGCGGCTCGCGATGTCGAGGTCGTTGGTCGGCTCGTCCAGGAACAGACAGTCCGCGCGCTGCGCCATCAGCCGCGCGAGCATGATGCGCCGCCGTTCGCCGCCGGAGAACGCCTCGACGCGCTTGTCGCCCGAGTCGCCGCCCAAGTTCAAACGCCCGAGCAGGCCTCGCGCTTCCTCGTCGTTCACGCCCATCTGCATCACCGCCTCGGCCGCCGTCGCGCCGGCCGGCAGATCGTCCACGGTGCTCTGTGCGTAGCTCGCGGTTCGCAAGCCGGTGCCGTAGCGGACGCTGCCGCGGTCGGGATCGAGCTCGCCGCTGATGATGCGCAGAAACGTCGTCTTGCCCGCTCCGTTCGGCCCGACGATCGCGACGCGCTCGCCGCGCGTAAACGTCGCGCTGACGTTCGCGAACAGCGTGCGGTCGTAGGCCTTCGTCACGCCTTTCACTTCGACCGCGGGCCCGCTCGTCGCGCGCCGCGCCGCGCTCAGCGCGACGGCGATCTTACGCCGTTCCTTGCGCGGCGCCTCGACGACGTCGACGCGCGCGAACGCCTTCTCGCGGCTCCACACGGCGCTGTAGTTGTGCGAGCCGTGCGTGCGCAGCTCGTCGATCACCGCGCGCTGGCGCTGGCGTTCGGTCATCGCGGCTTCGTAGTCGCGCCGCTGCTGCTCGCGCCGGATCGTCCGTTCCTCCACGTACATGCTGTACGCGCGACCCGGCTTGACGTCGTACGTCGACAGCACGCCGCGGTCGAGTTCCCAGATCTCGTTCGCGACCGTTTCGAGGAAGTAACGGTCGTGCGAAACGATCAGAAACGAACGCGGATCGCGCGCCACGAAGTTCTCCAGCCAGCGCACCGTGTCGAGGTCGAGGTGGTTGGTCGGCTCGTCGAGCACCAGCCAGTCCGGCTGCTCCAGCAGCGTGCGGGCGAGCAGCGCGCGCGTGCGCTGGCCGCCGGAGAACTCGCGCAGCGGCCGGTCGAGGTCGCCTTCCTCGAAGTCGAAGCGGTTGAGCGTCGCGCGCATCTCCCACTCCTGCGCGTTCCCGCGCGCCATCGCTTCGTCGAACGCGGCGCGCAGCGTCTGCGGACCGCTCTCGGCCGCGTCCTGCGCGAGGTAGCCCATGCGCCGCTCGCGCGCGCGCACGATCGTGCCGCCGTCGGGCTCGTCGGTTCCCACGAGCAGCCGCACGAGCGACGACTTCCCGGCGCCGTTGGGTCCCACCACCCCGATCTTGTCGCCGTCGCGAATGACGCCGTCCAGCCCGGCGAAGACCTCGTTCGCTCCATAGTGACGTTCGAGCGCCGAGAATCGTACTAATTCCATGATGTTGCGACGCCATCGGTTCGACGACAGCGCATTCGCTACTCCACGCCCCCGCGGCGACGGCGCTTGCTAGGCCTCCTTTTGCTGGCGGCGGCGATCGCGACGCCCACCCCGGCGCCGGTCGCCGAGCCGAGCCCCACGCCGCAACGCGTGCTCGGTCTGATCCGCTCGGTGTACCGCTCGCACCGTCCGCCGCCCGCGTACGAGACGTACACGCTCGTGCGTTCGCAGAAAGCCACGAACGGTTACCCCGATCCCGTCGGCAGCTACACGGTGCACGTGTGGGTTCGCAACGTCGATCGCGCAGCACTGACCCGTCAGGTGTTCCGCGACGACTACCGCGGGCCGCTCACGTTCGACCGGCCGGCCTTCAACGAAGCCCGCGATCCCGGCCCCCCAACGGCCGACGTCTTCGAGCCCGCGCCTGCGCGACCGCATCCCGTCAGCGAAGTGCCGACGCCCGAACCGCATTACACCCCGCTGCCGGTGATCGGCAGCGTGCGTGCCCTGATCGAGAACGACTATCGCGTTGATTCGCTGCAGATCGAAGGCGATCAGGTGCACCTGCAGATCTATCCGATTCGTGACGTCGAGCGCAACCGGCTGCGCGAGGTGTACGCCGATGCGAAGACGCTCGAGCTGCGCAAGCTGATCGCGACCGACAAGTTGTTCGTGAACGGCGGGAAGGACGGCATCTTTCCCGTCACGTTCACGATCACGATGGGCAATTTGCAAGGGTATCCCGTCGTGACGAATCTGCACGGCGTCATTGGCGGCGGGTACAACGGCGACGGACAGCAGGTAGACTTCCGCTTCTCCGAGATCACGTTCCCCGCGACGTTGCCGGCCTGGTACTTCGACGCACGCACCTACGCCGCGCACCAAAACGACGCACCCTCGTGACCTGAGCGCGCTGGGCCACTCGCTGGGAAAGTGGCCCTCCGGTGCACGCCTGCGCGGTGGGATGATGGCGCCGAGGAGGATCACGTGGATCTCAACGAGCTCATCGTCTATCATCGCGGGGCGTTTCGGCCGTACCGCGAGGCCACAGTCGGGCTGCTCACGCACGCGCTGCAATACGGCACGGGCTGTTTCGAAGGCATTCGCGCCTTTTGGAACGCCGACGCCGAGCAGCTCTATGTGTTCGAACCCGCCGCGCACTACCGGCGTTTGAAGCGTTCGGGCAACGTCCTGCTGATGGATCTCCCGGGCGATGAGGAAGCGCTCACCGAGATCACGCTCGAGCTCTGCCGGCGCAACGGTTTCCGCTGCGACGCCTACATCCGGCCGCTCTTGTTCAAGAGCGAAGAGTTCTTCCGGCCGCGCATCGACGACGTGGGGCACGACCTCGCGATCGTCGCGTTTCCCAATAGCCGATATCTCGAAACCGACGACGGCCTGAAGCTTTGCGTGAGCTCGTGGCGGCGCGTGGACGACAACGCCCTGCCCGCGCGCGCGAAGATCAGCGGGAGCTACGTCAACATCGCGCTCGCAAAGAGTGAAGCGCGGCTCAACGGCTTCGACGACGCGGTCGTGCTCTCCGACGACGGGCACGTGTCCGAAGTGTCGGCGGCGAACGTGTTCGTGGTGCGCGGCGGCGTCGCGACGACGCCCGACTTGTCGCAGAACTTGCTCGAAGGCGTCACGCGCAACGTCGTGACGCGCTTCATCCGCGAGGAGCTCGGGCTGGCGTTCGAGTCGCGTTCGATCGACCGTACGGAGCTGTACGAAGCCGACGAGATCGTCGTGTGCGGCACCGGCGTGGGCGTGACGTGGACGACGAGCCTCGACCATCGCATGATCGGCACGGGCCGCATCGGCCCGGTCGCGACGGCGTTGCGCACCTTCTACGACGACGTGACGCGCGCGCGCATCACGCGGCCCGGCATCGACGCGCGTCCGGTCTACACCGCGTCAGCGGGCGGCGAGTCCGCGGCCGCGCACCTCGACGAACGCTTCGCGCAGCTTGCGGGCGCCTAGGCGGATCTCGCCGGGCGACGCGACGCCGAAGCCGACTAGCAGCCCGTTGCGGCGGCGCTCCCGGTCCACGTAGAGCGGCGAGAGCGGCACGACCGATACGTCATGCCGCGCCGCCGCTTGCGCGAGCGCGACGTCGTCGCGGCCGGCGAGCGGCAGCAGCGCATGCAATCCCGCGCGCGGCGGCTCGCACGGGAGCTCGGGCAGATACTGCGCTAGGCAGCGCATCAGCGCGTCGCGGCGCTCGGCATATTCGGCGCTCATGCAGCGGAGGTGGCGCAAGTGATGGCCGCCCAGCACGAACTCGGCGAGCACG
>JAXDMA010000213.1:0-3777 GCA_034666305.1 Vulcanimicrobiota bacterium | reverse complement strand
ATCGGCGCGGTGTGGTCGTCGGCCGCGCCGGAGTTCGGCGCGCGCACCGTCATCGACCGGTTCGCGCAGATCGAGCCGAAGCTGTTCTTCGCCGCCGACGGATACCGGTTCGGCGGCAAGGACTTCGATCGCGCGAACGAGCTGCGCACGATCCTCGCGGCGCTGCCGACCGTCGAGCGTGTCGTGTGGCTGCCGTATCTCGACGCGAACGCACAGCCGCCGTTTGCGAACGCGGTCGCGTGGCCGGAACTGATGGATCACGCCCCGGTCGGCGTTGATGCGTTCGAGTACGAGTACGTCGAGCACGATCATCCGCTGTGGGTGCTGTTCTCGTCGGGGACGACGGGCCCGCCGAAGCCGATCGTGCACGGGCACGTCGGAACGCTGCTCGAGCATCTCAAGAGCACGGGGCTGGCGCAGAATCTGGACGCGAGCTCGCGCGCGTTCTTCTACACGACGACGGGCTGGATGATGTTCAACGCACTCGTGTCCGACTTGCTGCAAGGCGCGTCGATCGTGCTCTATGACGGGCATCCCGCGCACCCGACGCCGGCGCTGCTGTGGCAGCTCGCCGCGGACGCGCGCGCGACGGCGTTCGGCGCGAGCCCGACGTTCGTGCAGATGATGCAGAAAGCGGGCATCGTCCCGCGCGAGCGCTTCGATCTGTCGCGGCTGACCGGCGTGCTGCTGACCGGCTCGCCGGTAACGCCGGAGTCGACCGCATGGTTCTACAACGACGTGAAGAGCGATCTGTGGGTCACGTCGCCGTCGGGCGGCACCGAGCTGTGCGCGGGACTCGTCGGCGGCACGCCGCTGCTGCCCGTGTACGCGGGCGAGATCCAAGCGCGGCTGCTCGGCATGGACGTGCACGCGTGGAACGAGCGCGGCGAAGAAGTGATCGACGAGGTGGGCGAGCTTGTCGTCACGAGCCCCGCGCCGTCGATGCCGCTGCGCTTTTGGAACGACCCCGGCGACGTGCGCTATCGCGAGACGTACTTCGAGCACTTCCCCGGCGTTTGGCGCCACGGCGATTTCATCAAGCTCAATGCGCGCGGCGGGTGCTACATTTACGGCCGTTCGGACTCCACGCTCAACCGGTACGGCGTGCGCATCGGCTCGGCGGAGATCTATCGCGCCGTCGAAGCGCTCGACGACGTGGCGGACAGCCTCGTCGTGTGCTTGGAGCTGCCCGGCGGCGCGTTCTTCATGCCGCTGTTCGTGCGCGCAGCCGCTGGCGTTTCCGTCGACGACGCGCTGCGCGCGCGGATCGTCGCGAAGCTGCGTGCCGACTGCAGCCCGCGCCATGTGCCCGACGAGATCCTCGGCGTCGAGGCGATCCCGTACACCCTCACCGGCAAGAAGATGGAAGTCCCGGTACGGCGCATCCTCGCGGGCATGCCGCCCGAAAAAGTCGCCAGCCGCGACGCGATGATGCAGCCGGACGCATTGGACTGGTACGTGCGGTTTGCGGAAGAACGCGGGTTAGGCCAGGTGCGGACCGCAGCAGGTGCTCAAACGCCGTCCTCGCGCGCGTAGCGCGGTTGTCTTCGCACCGATCGGCGCTTCGTACACCGGCTTGCCGCCTGAATACGTCGCCAACACGCGCGTCGCCATGATCGATTCCGGTGGCGCGATCATCCAATCCCGGTCGACGACGGTGAAATCGGCATATTTGCCGGCCGTGATCGAGCCGGCCACGTCGTCCATGAAGTTCGCGCGCGCGGCCCAGATCGTCATCGACTTCAGAGCCTCGCGCCGCATCATGCGCTGGCGCGGATACCAGCCGCCGGCGGGCTGATTCTCCTCGTTCTCGCGCGTGATCGCCGCGTGGAACGTGCGCAGCGAGTTGACGGCTTCCACCGGCGCGTCCGTGCCGTTCGCGATCGTGACGCCGGTGTCGAGCAGCGCGCGCCACGCATACGCGCCGCGCACGCGATCCGGACCGAGCCGCGCTTGCGCCCAGGCCATGTCGCTGATTTGATGCGTCGACTGCATCGACGGGATGACGCCGAGCTGCGCGAACCGCGGCACGTCTTCGGGCGCGAGCACCTGCGCGTGCTCGATGCGGAAGCGGTGATCGCGAACGTTCGTCGTGCGCAAGGCCGCCTCGTAGGCGTCGAGCACGACGCGGTTGCCGCGGTCGCCGATCGCGTGCGTGCACATCTGAAAGCCGGCTTTGAGCGCGCGCTCGCACAAACGCTGCACCTCGGCTTGTGACGTGCGCAGCAAGCCGGTGTTGCCCGGGTCGTCGCTGTACGGCGCGAGCAGCGCGGCGCCGCGCGAGCCCAGCGCGCCGTCGACGTAGAGCTTGATCGCGCGGAACGACAGCCGGCCGCCGTAGTCGAGCGTGCGCGGTCCGCGCGCGAGATATGCGTCGATCAGCGCGGGATCGCTGCCCGCCAGCATCACGTGGTTGCGCAGCGTGTAACGCCCCGCGCGCGCGAGCTCCTCGTACGCGGCGATGACGTTCTGCCCGTTGCCGGGATCGCCGATTGCCGTCAGCCCCCAGCGGTGACACTCCTTGAGCGCCGCTTCGCTCGCGCGGACGAGCTGATCGTGGCTCGCCGGCGGGATCGCGTGCATCACCAGCGCGCGCGCGTTGTCGATGAAGACGCCGCTGGGCGCGCCGCGGGCGTCGCGCAGGATGCGGCCGCCGGCAGGTTCTTGCGTCGTCGCCGTAATGCCCGCGACTTCCATCGCCTTCGCGTTCGCGAGCAGCGCGTGCCCGTCGATGCGGTGCAGCACGACGGGGCGGTTCGGGATGGCCGCGCTGAGCGCGTCGTGCGCCGGGAAATTCTTGTCGGGCCAGAGATTCTGGTCCCAGCCGTCCCCGACGATCCACGGGTCGCGCGACGTCGCCGCGAACGCGACCGTACGGCGAACGACTTCATCGAACGTCGCGGCGTGCACGAGATCCACCTCGTGGAGCGCCGCGCCGACGGCCGCGAAGTGCAAGTGCGCGTCGATGAGCCCCGGCAGCACGGTGGCGCTGCCCAGATCGAGCATTTTCGTGCGCGGTCCGCGGAACGCGTGCACGCCCTCACGCGCGCCGACATAGACGAAGCGTCCCTCGCGCACGGCGAACGCCTGCGCGCCGGGCGTGCTTTCGTCGACGGTGTTAATCGTTGCAGCGGTGACGATCAGGTCGGCGTCGCCGCCCCGCGCGGCCGCGGATGCGACCGATGGTGCGGCAGTCGTCGCGGCGAGTCCGGCGAGAAGCGTGGAACGGCGCATCGCGGCGTGATTCGGCGGAGGCGCACACGGCCCCGCCCGCGAACGCGCGGCTCGCCATGGCTCGCGTGCGATGACACCCGCGGTTCTCGCGCTCGTCTTGACCGCGGCGGTGCTCCATGCGACGTGGAACCTGCTCGCGAAGCGCGCGCAGGGCGCCGACACCGTCGCGTTCGTGTGGCTGACGACGGCGCTTTCGACGGCCATCTACGTGCCGGTCCTCGCGGTCTGGCTCATCGCGATTCCGTTGCGCCATCCGCTCACCGCAATCGACCTCGCGTTCATCGCCGGCACGGCGGTGATCCACTCCGTCTATTACCTGCTGCTGCAGCGCGGCTATCGCGTGGGAGATATTTCGCTGGTGTACCCGCTCGCGCGCGGCACGGGCCCACTGCTGTCGTCGATCGGCGCGGTGCTCGTTCTGGGGGAGCGCCCGGGGATCTTCGGCACGGTGGGCATCGCGGCGATCGTCACCGGAATCTTCGTGGCCGCCGGCGCGCGGCTGCACGTTGCTCGCGCGCGCATCTCGGCCGCGTACGGTCTCGC
>JAXDMA010000212.1:0-3739 GCA_034666305.1 Vulcanimicrobiota bacterium | reverse complement strand
TTCTCGCCGATCGTGCAGTGGCGCATCATCGACGAGAACGGTAACGACGTGCCGCAGGACGGAAAGTCGCGGGGCGAGCTGCTCGTGCGCGGCTTCGCCGTCGCGAAGTCGTACTACAACAACGAGGCCGCGACCGCGATCGGGTTCGAGGCCGACGGCTGGTTCCACACCGGCGACGTCGTGACGCAGGACGAGTACGGCTACATCGAGATCGTCGACCGCGTGAAAGACTTCATCAAGTCGGGCGGCGAGTGGATCTCGTCGGTCGAGGTGGAGAACATCTTGATGGGCCACCCGGGCCTCAAAGAAGCGTGCGTGTTCGGCATCCCGCACCCGAAGTGGCAAGAGCGCCCCGTCGCCGCGGTCGTCGCGCGCGAAGGTCACGACGTCGACGAAGCGGCCGTGCACGCATGGCTCGCGGACAAGCTCGCGAAGTGGCAAACGCCCGACCGCGTCGTGTTCGTCGATACGATCCCGCGCACCGGCGTCGGAAAGTTCCTCAAACGCGACTTACGCGAACGCTACAAGGGCATGTTCGCGCCCGAGTAACCTTCGCGCGGTGAAGGTGCCCGGCGTCCGATAACGTACGGTGCCCCTTGGTACGACTTCCGTACCAAGGGGTGCGCCGCATTTCGCGGCTCGACGGACTGGTAATTCGAGCGATCGAATTGCCGGTCTGGAGCTGCATACGCTTTCGTGCATCCTTTCGCTCGAAACGTGAGGATTGCGATGAGTACCGTACCACGCATCAGCGTCGCCGATCAGCAGCACATGCTGATGGTGTTTCTTCCGCTCTACAAAGGGACGCTCAAACGCGCGCTGCACGCGGCGCACGCGCTCGCCGGCATCACGCCCGCGGGGCCCGGGAACGACGACCGCGCCGACAAGGGCGTTCATTTCGCGATGTTCTACGGCATCGAAGCCGAGCCGAACCCGTCCGAGATCGTGCAGAAGCCGCCGCTGCCCGTTCCGACGTTCCAAAACGCGCCCGGTAAAGATCTTCTTATCGCGCAAGCATTTTACGACGGCGATTTCGCGGCATACATCGGCGCGTTCACGAACGAACCGGCAACGGCGGCTGCGTTGACCGCCCTGTTGTACGCGGTCGACGAAAGCGGTATCGTGCCGGACTCGGACCCGACGTCTGCGAAAGCCATCATCGCGGCGGGCGGCGTGGCCGTGGCGAGCGCGCAGTTCAACTGCCTGTTGATGCGCTACAATTTCGGGAACCCGGTCCTGCCGGGGACGTCCGGCGCGCCCAGCGACGTCAAGGCGAACTACGGGCTCATCGCGACGTTTCCCGGCTTGACCGTCGGAAAACTCCTCGCGAAGAACGGCTATCCGAATTCCCAGACGCTGTGGCCGTTCCCGCCGCCTCCGAAAATCGATTTCCAGACGACGCCGACGCCGCAATGCCCGCCGTAAGCGGGATCGCCCCACAGGACGTCCAGGGGATCATCGTGCGCGGCTACGGATCATCGTTGCCGCGCAAACGCCACATGATCTTCACGATCGTGGATCCGGCCGGAGCCCGGGCATTCTTCAAAGCGCTGTTGCCGAGCAGCAAGAACGCCGTGTGCGTCTCCGACGCGCAGCTCGCCGACAAGAACGACCCGACCTTCTACCGGCTCAACGTCGCACTGACGTATGCCGGCTTGCAGCAGGTCCTGAGCGCGGATGACTGCGCGACGCTCGCGGGCTCGACGTGCTTCGGACCGTTCGCCACCGGTGCGGACGATCCGGGCACCGCGCAAACCGTCGGCGACATCAACGCGAGCGCGCCGGCGAACTGGTGGAAGAACGGCGGCTCGCAACTCCCGAACAAACAGCCGCCCGCGCCGGCGCAGCTTCACGTCGTGGTCTCGCTGTACGCCCAAACGATCGACCAGCGCGACGAGCTGGAGACGCGTTTGCTCGAGTTGATCCCCGGCGCCGGGAAAACGCCCGCACTGACCCTGGCGTACAAGCTCGATTCGGATCCGCTCGACGATCGGGACGTGAGCATCCATTTCGGGTACGGGGACGGATTTTCGCAACCGCGGCTCGCCGGCTGGAACGCCGACAATCCGCTGGACGACCGGCCGGTGGTCGACGCGTCGCACTTCGTCATCACCTCACCGGCCGGACTCGACTACACCGCGCATCCGTTCTTGGCAAACGGAAGCTTCGCGGCGTTCCGCGTACTTTTTCAGGACTCGGCCGCATTCGAATTGTTTCTCGACAACGCCGGTCCGGAGAATCGTGAGCTGCTTGCGGCCAAGATGTGCGGCCGGTGGCGCGACGGAACACCGCTCGAACTGTCGCCGGCCAATCCCAACGCGTCGGTTCACGGCATCGAGCTCACGAACTTCCAGTATCTCCAGCCCTCCGCGCACCAAGCCGGCAACCCGCCGCGGTTGTCGACGCTTCCCGACGAGTTCGGCCTGCAGTGCCCGCTCGCGTCGCACATTCGCCGAACGAACCCGCGCGACGACACCAACGTCAGGGGCAACCCCGACATGGCGTCGTTCCACCGCGTGATGCGGCGCGCCAATGCGTACGGTCCCAAATACGTGCCGGCGTCCGAGGTCGCGGACGATACGCGCGGACTGGTCGGCTACTTCATCGGCGCCAACCTCGCGGCGCAATGGGAGTTTCTCTTCCAGAACTGGGTCTACACGCCGCCGCCTAACGCGAACGACACCAGCCCGAACGCCGGCGGCGTCGACCCGCTGTTCGGGCCGAACGATCCCAACGCGTTCGTCAGCCCGAATTTCTACTACGGTACGGCCGAGACGGAAAACGGAACCACGTACGTCGACCCCACGGGCGCAGTGGTCCCAAATCCTCCGAACAACGACCAAGGACCGCCGATGCCGCAATTCGTGCGCACGGACGGCGGCCTCTACGTGTTCTTGCCGAGCATCACCGCCCTCGGCTTGATGTCGCAAGGCAAGATCGCCTGAACGGCGCGGCGCGGCGGGTCAGTTCAAGTTCACTTCGAACAGGCCCGCCGCTCCCATGCCGCCGCCGACGCACATCGTGATCACGACGTATTTTGCGCCGCGGCGTTTGCCTTCGATCAGCGCGTGCATCGTCATGCGCGCGCCGCTCACGCCGTATGGATGGCCGACGGAGATCGCGCCGCCGTCCACGTTGAGTTTCTCGTTCGGGATGCCCAGCGTATCGCGGCAATACACGGTCTGCACCGCGAACGCTTCGTTGAGCTCCCACAAGCCGATGTCGTCGACGGTGAGCCCGTGGCGTTTGAGCAGTTCGGGCACCGCGAATACCGGGCCGATGCCCATCTCACCCGGATCGCAGCCGCGCACGACCATGCCGCGGTAAAACCCGAGCGGCTCGATACCGCGGTTGCGCGCTTCGTCCGCGTCCATCACAACGACGGCAGCCGCGCCGTCGCTGAGCTGCGAGGAGTTGCCCGCGGTGATCGACGAGTTCTTGTCGAGCACGCCTTTGAGCGACAGCAATCCTTCGAGCGTGGTGTCCGGGCGGTTGCCTTCGTCCTTGGTTAGCGTGACGTGCTCTTCGCGGAACGCCTTGGTGTTCTTGTCCTGCTCGTACTTCCAGCTCGGCAGCGGCACGATCTCCGCGTCGAACCGGCCCGCTTCTTGCGCGGCCGCGGTGCGCTGCTGCGATTGCAGCGAGTACTCGTCCTGCGCTTCGCGCGAGATCTTGTATTTCTTCGCGACGAAGTCGGCCGTCTGCAGCATCGGCATGTACAGGCTCGGCTCGTGGCGCA
>JAXDMA010000211.1:0-4318 GCA_034666305.1 Vulcanimicrobiota bacterium | reverse complement strand
GCCCGACGAAGCTGCGCAGGCCGCGGTGCTTGCGCGTCTCGATCGCGAACGCGTCGAGCGCGCGGTCGTCGTCCGCGGCGACCACGAGCTGCGTACCGTAATACACCAGCCCGTTCGCCCGGCCGCGCGCGTCGCGGTTGAGCACCAGTACGTCGGACGCGCCGGGGCCGTGGCCGCCCTCGAGCACCCATTGGAGGAAGACGTTCTCGTAGGGGCGGCGCGCGGCGTAGCTGATCGCGTCGCGGCGCGTGGCGCGGGTGACGGGCTCGAGCAGTGTCTCTCGTTCGGTGGGCGTCAGGTCAGCGGGCGGACGAAGGTCGGCGTCGACGTGGGCGCCTTGCTTCCGCCCTCCGGTTCGACGCTGACGGCTACGACCCCGACCCGCGTCCCGTCGACCGGCAACGGGACGACGGTGACGCCGCCCGGATTCGGAACGAAGGTCGGGCCGGGGACCATGGTGGTGGTGCCCTTCACGGCGGTCCACGCCTGGTACACGTGGCCCTTGGGCGGCGGCGCCAGCTTCGAGAGCGCGAAGTACAGGCGGTCGCGGCGCAGGATCACCGAGCCGTCCGCCACCTGATAACGCCGTGCGTCGGGCGCGAGCAGATCCGCCAGGGTCTGCCGTTCGCGCGCCGTCGCGCGCTCGTTCTGGGCGAGCTGAGTCTGCAGCGTCGTGGCGCGCCGCTGCGCGGCGGCGAGGTCGCCGCGAACGTTGATGTCGGCCACGACCGTGACCAGCGAGAACACGATGGCGGCGGCGGCGGCGAGCCCCGTGCCCCACAGCCAGGCCGGGTACGCGGCGGCGATGCGGCGCGGCACGACGGTTCCCGCGGCGGCGTCCGCGCGGACGCGCGCGAGCAGCCGTTCTTTCATGCGCGCGGACGTGGCGGAGTCCACGGGCTCTTCCGCGGTATGCGCGATCGCGTCGGCGGCGGCGCGCAGGTCTTCGTACTCGCGCCGTGCCTCGTCGTCGTTCGCGATGAACGACACGACGAACGCCGCTTCGTCGCGCGGCAGCAATCCCAACGCGTACAGCGCGACGGATTCGAGCATGGCTTCGCGGTTGCGGTCGTCCATTACGACACCCGCTCCCCAAGCGTTTCGCGCATGCGCCGCAGGCCGTTACGAATCCGCGTTTTGACGGTGCCCAGCGGCGTGTCCGTGCGGCGGGCGAGCTCCTGATGGGTCACGCCGCCGAAGAAGCCTTGCTCGATGAGGCCGCGCTGCTCGGGCGGCAGCTTTGCGAGCGCGTCGCGCACGCGCTGCGCGTCCAGCCGTGCGAACACGTCGTCATCCAGCGCGCCTTCCAGCGGCAGATCGGCGGGGATCTCGGTTTCCGGCCGCACCGATTTCGAGCGCAGCACGTCGAGCGCGCGGTTGCGCGTCACGCGCGACACCCATGCCACGAACGAGCCGCCGCGAAATGCATCGGGCGCGGTCCAAATCTTCAAGAACACCGTCTGCGTCAAATCTTCGGCCATGGTTGGATCGCCCAGCATCCGAAGGCCGATTCCGAAGACGAGCCGGTGGTAGCCGTCATAGAGCGATTCGAACGCGGATACGTCACGCGCGCTGACTCGTTCCATCAGGCGGACCCCGGGATCCATCGGGCGGGCCTTCGCGTCGTCGGTGCAGTCACCTCGCCGGGGTAACGTCGTCGCACGCCGGACGGATGGCGCCCGCGTCGAAGCGCATCGTCGTCCATGAGAGCTCGATGAGAGACGCCGAACACGCGATCGACCTGACCGAGCTGCGCGCGCGGCTCGCGGCCGCTCGCTCGGTGTGCGTGCTCACCGGCTCCGGAATCTCCGCGGAAAGCGGGCTGCCGACGTTTCGCGGCATCGGCGGCTTGTGGCGCACGCACGGCGTCGAGCAGCTTGCCTCGCCGCAGGGGTTTGCCCGCGATCCGCGGCTCGTGTGGACTTGGTATAAAGAGCGCCGCACCGCGCACAAGGGCGTGGAGCCGTCGCCCGCGCACCTCGCGCTGGCGGAGATCGAGCGCCGCGTGCCCGACTTCACGCTCGTCACGCAGAACGTCGATTCGCTTCACGTGCGCGCCGGCTCGCGCAACGTGCTCGAGCTGCACGGCAAGCTGCGCGAAGCGAAGTGCACGCGCTGCGACGAACGGCGGCCGTTCGACGATGCGTTCGATCTCGACGCGCTCGACCACGTATGCGGCGGCATGTGGCGGCCCGACATCGTGTGGTTCGGCGAGTCGCTGCCGCCGCACGTGCTCGAAGCGGCGTTCGACGCCGCGCGGCGCGCGGAGCTGATGCTCGTGGTCGGTACGTCGGGGATCGTGCAGCCCGCGGCGTCGCTTGCCACGAAACGCTGCACGCGCGCGTACGTGGTCGAGATCAACCCGGAAGAGACCGCGCTCACGCCGCATGCCGATCGCTCGATTCGCGCGCGCGCTTCCGCCGTGCTGCCGGAGCTCGCGCGATGAGCGAGCTCGGGCACGACGTCGGCGCGTTCATGACGCTGCTCGGCGCGGCGGTGCTCATCGCGATCCTCGCCGAGCGCGTGCGCGTGCCGGCGGCTGTTGCACTCGTCGCAATCGGCGCGTTCTTCCAGATCGCACCGCCGTTCGCGTTCGGGGACACGCTGCTCTTCGTGTTTTTGCCGCCGCTGATCTTCGAAGCCGCGTGGAACCTCGACCTCGCATCGCTGCGGCGCATGGCGTGGCGCATCGCGCTGCTCGCCGTGCCGGGAACGCTCGCGACGGCGGCGATCGTCGCCGGCGGCGTGATGCTGGTGGGCGCGCTGCCGCCGGCGCCCGCCATGCTGTTCGGCGCGATCGTGGCGGCGACCGATCCCGTGGCGGTCGTCGCGGCGTTCCGGCGCGTGCGCGTTCCGGCCGATCTGCGCACGCTGGTGGAGGGCGAGTCGTTGAGCAACGACGGCGTCGCGCTGATCCTGTTCGCGTTCACGGCCGCGGTTGCGGGCGGTCAGGCGACGTCGATCGGCGGCGATGCGCTGCTCGGCGTGCTCGAAGTGCTGGGCGGCGTCGCGATCGGCGGGGTCGCCGGGCTCCTGTGCGCGGGCGTGCTGCGGGCGACGGACGCAACGGAATACGAAGTCACGGTCACGATCGTGCTGGCGTACGTCGCGTACTTGGCGGCGACGGCGCTGCACTGCTCGGGGATCTTCGCGACCGCGGCGGGTGCGATCGCGCTGCGCGCAGCAGTGCGCCGGTTGCCGGGCGCGCTGAACGATGCGAGCGATGTCGACCGCGTCTGGGCCGCGCTCGCGTTCATGGCGAACGCCGTCGTGTTCCTTGCGACGGGGTTGGTGATCCGGCCGGATCGCATCGTGCACGAGCCGGTGCTCGTGCTCGCCGCGGTCGTCGCGGTGACCCTCGCGCGCGCAGCGCTGGCGCTCGTTGCGACGCGCAAGCGCAACGACCGCATCACCGTGTTCCTGGCGGGGATGCGCGGCGCGCTGCCGCTCGCGCTCGCCCTGTCGCTCCCTGAAACGCTGGCGTATCGCGCGCAGATCATTGACGCGACGTTCGCCGTCGTGCTCGTGACGATCGTCGTGCAAGGCGCACCGCTCGAGCACGTGCTCGCGCGGCTGTTCGGCGGAACCTCGAACGCCGGCGCGAAGACGTGAGCATGGATCGCGAATACATCGAGCTGCCCGGCAAGACGCTGCGCCCGGGCATGACGCGCTGGCCGTTCAGCGACGCGGTGCGCGTGGGCGATACGCTGTACCTGGCCGGACGCCTCGGGATCGATCCCGCCACGGGCAAGCCGCCCAGCGACGTCGCCGACGAAGCGCGGATGCTGATGGACGACGTGCGGCGGGTGCTCGAGGCGGCGCACATGACGATGAACGATCTCGTCATGGTGACGATCTTCGCGCCCGACGTCGGTGACTTCGCCGCGTTCAACGCCGTGTATCTGTCGTATTTCGGCGACGCGCTGCCGGCTCGCGCGTTCATCGGTTCGGGTCCGCTGCTGTTCGGTGCGCGCTTCGAGCTCACGGCTACGGCCGTGAAACGGCCGTAGCAAGGTCGCGCGCGCTTAATAGTCGAGCGGCGTGCCGCCGTCTTCGTACCGCATGCGCCGTGCCGGCGGCTCGGGCATGATCGGGTTCACGTCGTCGTCGTGCGGAAACATCCAGCCGCGCTTGAGATCCGGCAAGCCGAGGTCGGACGCGGGCGCGTGCGTCGCCGTCGCCGCGCGGGGACGCGGGCGCGCGACCGGCAGCGCCGCTTCGGGAACTTGCGCGGGTGACGGTGCGGGCGCGCCGGTGGGCGGCGGGGTTTCGATCGTCGTCTCGACCAGCGCATCCACCGGTACCGTGAATTTTTCGA
>JAXDMA010000210.1:0-14722 GCA_034666305.1 Vulcanimicrobiota bacterium | reverse complement strand
TCGCGTCGGTGCAAGAGGCGCGCGAGATCTGCGCGGCGCTGATCGTGCGCGGCGAGCAGCCGCGACTGCTCTAACTCATCCCGCGTTCGGGCGTCCCGCGCGCGCCGCGGTTCGCCGCGCACAAGTCATGGCCGCAGTCGCAGTCGGCGCTGATGGATGCTTTTCCGCGCTCGACGTCGGCGAGCTCGACGGTGTTCGCGGAGCACCATTCGGCGCACGGCCCGGCGCTCACGAGGTCGTTGCACCCGCAAGCCGCGTTGATGCACTGATGGGCGGGCGCAGGCGGGGGATCGATGGAGGCGCTCATGTGCGCAAGCGCTACCCCAGCCGGTATTCGCCCAAACGTCAGCGCGCCGCGGCGAGCGGCAACAGCGCGCGATAGTTCGGCTCGGTGCGCAGATCGCTAAAGATCCGGTCCAGCGGCAGCAGCACCGTCCACGGCTCGTTCGCACCGACCGCCGCGCGCAGTTCGGTCATCGCGTCGGACCGCTCGCCGAGCCCGAGCTGGGCGTACGCGCGCAGGTAGTGCACCGGGCGCCGCGTGCCCTCGTCGAGGAATCGCCGCGCCGGTCGCGGGTCGCCCTTGCGGCCCGCGGCAAATGCCGTTAGCGCGGCATACGAATCGCGCGGCTCGGCGGCGGAGAGCACGTCGAGGTGCGCGAGCGCTTCGTCATAGCGCTCGAGGCCGGCAAGGATGCGGGCCAGCTCGTACCGCGCGAACGAGAACTCCGGATCGAGCTCGAGAACCTCGCCGAGATCGCGCACGCCGCGCTCGTGTTCGCCCTTCAAGTAATAGACGATCGCGAGCGTCGTCTGCAGCTCGAGCCCGTCCGGCGTCGTGGCGAGCGCGGTTCGCAAATGGTCGAGCGCACCGTTGTAGTCATCGCTGATCATCGCATGCCACGCCGCGAAGTGATGTGCGGTGGTGTGCGTCGGGTCGATCGAGAGCGCGAGGTCGAACGACTCCTTCGCACGGCGCAGGTCGCGCCGGCCGAACAGCTGCAGGTCCGAGAGCGTCGCGTGCAGCTCGGGCAGCGACGGATCGAGCGCGAGCGCGGCTTCGACGGCCACGCGCGCGTCGTGAAACGCTTCGATCGGATCCCGGACGAGGTACTCGCCGAGCAGCAGATGCACGTCGGCCATGCCGGCATAGGCACGCGCAAACTTCGGATCGATCTCCAGCGCGCGCTCGAAGTACCGGGCGGCGCGCCGCAGCGCCGCGGCGGTACGGTGCCGCCACAGGTAGCGCCCGCGCGCCACCAGGGCCAGGACGTCGAGGTCCTCCGAGTTTCGCTTGGGCGGCCCCGCGCGCGTGACGGAGTCGATTTCGGCGGCGACGGCGGCGATCGCCGCGGCGCGATAGCGATAGAACGAGCGTTCGGAGAGATGGATCTCCCCGGCGACCGATGCGGAGCTCTCGCCGTCGACGTCGACGCGCCGCACGATCGTCCAGTACACCGGCGGGTACACGCGCAGCGCCCGCTCCGCGAGCAGCAGCACCGCGTCACGGACCGACCCCGCGCCGGTCAGCCGGCACAGCGTGAGCGCCAGCTTGTCGTCCTGAATCGCGCCAGGCGTCCGCAGCTTGCGAAGCAGCTGACGGATCCTCCGGTAGCCCCACTCCATCGCCGACCTCCTATTTCGTTAGTAGAACGGTTATAGCACACGAAGCGTTCGCGTGCGCAGTTCCACGGCAGGAGCATGGCACAAGTGGATGGTTCGTCAGTCGCCCTAGGTATGCGCCTTGAGCAGGGACGGGTACCGGTCGTGCAGCGCCTTGAGCTTGGGCAGGTCGTTGTAGACGATGTACGGCTCGTCGGGATGGCGCTCGAGGTAATGCTGGTGGTAGGCCTCGGCCGGATAGAACGCGACGAACGGCACGATCTTCGTGACGATCGGCGCGCTGTAGACGTGCTTTGCCGTCAGGTCGCGGATCGCGGCCTCGGCGACCCGCTTCTGCTCGTCGCCGACGTAGAAGATCGACGACCGGTACTGCGAACCGTGGTCGGGCCCTTGGTAGTCGAGCTCGGTGGGGTCGTGCGCGACGGTGAAATATACGTCGAGCAGCTGGCGGTACGAGATCCGGCTGGGGTCGTACGTGATCTCGACCGACTCCGCGTGCCCGGTCATGCCGGTGCTGACGACCTCGTAATGCGCGGTCATCTTGTTGCCCCCCGAGAACCCCGCGACCACGCTCGACACGCCGCGCAGCTGTTCGAACACGGCCTCGACGCCCCAGAAGCAGCCGCCGGCGAGGACGGCCTTCTCCAGATGGGGGGCCGCCTGAGCCGGGACGACGCCGGCGGGGCCGGCGAGGACCGCCAGCGCGAGGGGGACGATCTTCCAAAACCGATGCACGTTCATGACAACGTCGAGGCTACCACCACGGTTTCCCGCGCGCTGCAAGCCCGCTTACAGCCGCCGCGGTTGACTCCGGGGCGCCGCTCGTGGTAAGACCGTCGAACGATGGCCGCTTCGAGCTGGTCCTACCGGTATTTTTACGCCTCGAGCGATGCGCTCCGGCGCGGTAGGCCTTTGCCGTAACGAGTCCGTCGGGACCGAACAGCAAGAGCCCCTCGCCGAGCGAGAGGCTCTTGTTCTTTCCTGGAGAGCACGATGATCAGCGCGCAGCCCGCGTCCGGCGAGCCCCCGTCCTCGACCCTGACGCTCACCGCCGCCTTCGAGGGGATCGAAGGCTCGTACTCGCACGCGGTGCTCGAGGCGTATGCGTCGCGGCGCGGCGTCGCGTTCGCGCCCCTGGGCTGCTCGTCGTACCGCGCGGTCGCGCACGCCGTGCTCTCCGGGCGGGCCGATCTGGGGCTGCTGCCGATCGACAACGCGATCGCCGGGACGATCCGCGAAGGCTACGACGTGCTCGCGGAGTACGAGCTCGACCTCCTCGCGGAGATCACGTGGCGCATGGAGCATCGGCTGCTCGCGCTCCCCGGCGCGACGCTGGCGGGCCTGCGCGAGATCGACTCGCATCCCGTCGTGCTCGCGGAGTGCGGACGGTTCCTGGGCACGCTGGCCGACGTGCGCCGCGTGCCGGTCCCCGACACCGGGGTTGCCGCGCGCGACGTCGCAGCCGCCGGCGATCTCACCCGGGGCGCCATCGCGTCGGCCGACGCGGCGCGCCGCTACGGGCTGATCGAGCTCGCCGACACCATCGCCGACCACCCCGATAACTTCACGCGGTTCGTGCTGTTCCGCGCGCCCAAGGCGCAAGGCCCGGCCGCGGATTTCGAGCCGGCCGAAGACTTCGCGGTGCGCAAGACCTCGCTCGTGTTCGCGGTCGCGAACATCCCCGGCGCGCTCGGGCGCTGCTTGTCGATCCTAGGCGCGCAGGGCCTCAACGTTTCGAAACTCGACTCGAAGGCGCGGCTCGGCACGAACGGCCAATCCTCATTCTACGCCGACGTCGACGGCGACGTGCGCGACGAGCGGTTCGCCGACGCGCTGCGCGCGTTGCGCGACGTGACCGTCGCGTTGCACGTCGTCGGCAGCTACGACGCGTCGGACGCGCCGCCGCGGCGCGAGCGCGCGCCCGCGGTCGTGGTCGACCACGCGCCGCCCGTCACGCCCCAACCGGCCAAACGCGAGCTCAAGGTAACGCGCCAGGACGAGAGCGCGCGTTCGCGCGTGCTCGTGCGCGACGTCGTCGTCGGCGACGGGCATTTCGTCGTCGTCGGCGGACCGTGCAGCGTGGAATCGCGCGAGCAGATCGTCGCGACCGCCGAGGCCGTCGCCGCGGCGGGCGGCGTGATGCTGCGCGGCGGCGCGTTCAAACCGCGCACGTCGCCGTACGCGTTCCAGGGTCTGGGCTGGGAAGGCGTCGCGCTGCTCGCCGAAGCGTCGCGCGCGTCCGGGCTGCCCACGGTGAGCGAAGTCATGAGCATCGACCAGGTCGAGCGCATGGCCGCGTCCGTCGACCTGCTGCAGATCGGTGCGCGCAACATGCAGAACTTCGATTTGCTGCGCGCGGTCGGCAAAACGGATCGGCCGATCTTGCTCAAACGCGGCATGGCGGCGTCGATCGACGAGCTGCTCTCGTCCGCCGAATACATTCTTTCCGAAGGCAATCCGAACGTGATCCTGTGCGAACGCGGGATTCGAACCTTCGAGACAGCCACGCGCAACACGCTCGACCTCTCGGCGATCCCCGTGATCCGCGAGCGCACGCACCTGCCGGTGTTCGTCGACCCGTCGCATGGCGTGGGCGTGCGGCGCTGGATCGCGCCGCTGTGCCGCGCGGCCAAAGCGGTCGGAGCGCACGGGCTACTGCTCGAAGTGCATCCGAATCCGAGCGAAGCGAAGTGCGACGCCGATCAAGCGCTCACGTTCGGCGACTTCGCGCGGATCATGGCGGAGTTGTCGGAGGTACCGTTAGTCCACTAGGACTGGCGCAGCTCGGAAACGCTCCGCCGTATCCGCCTGCGCCGCAGGCGGGGAGCGCGATCGCCCACTTGTCCGGCGGAATCACCACGACAGCGGCCGCCGCCGCCGCGCCGCGATCGCGTTCGGCGCGCCATTCGTCCAACGCGGGCGCCGCGGCCGTCCAGTGTTCGTCGGGCGGAAGTTGCGGTTCGTGGAAGTTTGCGCACGTACCGAAACTCAGCGCGATGACCGCGGCCGCACGCGCGAGCAGCGGAGCGCGGATCGTCGACGCGAGCGCGGCCACCGCGACGACAACCCCCGCGCACGGGGCGATGAAATAGCGGTCCGCGCCGAAGAAGCCGTAGCCGCTCGAGTCGGTCGCATCGAACGAGCGCGTCGCCAGGACGAGCGCCACCGGCGCGACGATGGCGTACGCAAAAACGGCTGCGCTCGCGCCGCGCCGCCACGCTAGCGCGACCAGCAATCCCGCGATCAGGATCAGTCCTAGCGCGATACCCGCGCCGGTCGCCGTGGCCGCCAGCATTTCAGCGGCTTGTTTGCCGAGCACGAGCGAGTCGCCGACGCGAAACGCGAGGACGGTTCCCACTGCCTCCGCGGCGTGCGCGGTCGCGCGCACGACGCTCTCGGGGGGCGACGTCACCACGTTGAGCAGCGATGCGCCCGCGTACGACGTCGCAACCCAAGGATCGTGCCCGGGGCGCCGGCGCCACCAGAGGAACGCGGCGACGGGCGCGACGATCAATCCCTGGGGCGTCGTCGCCCCGACGACGACGGCCGCGATGCGCGCGATGAGTTGCGCGCGCGCGGGCAGCGCGACAAGAGCCGCTACGAGAATCGGCAGGTGCAGATACCACTGCAGCGAGGCGACGCTGCCGATGATCTCGTTCGATGGAATCGCAGCCGCCACGCCGAGTGCCGCGCACGCGCGCAGCCCCGCGTCGGGGATGACGCCGCGCAGCAGCGGCGCGAGCAATGCGCAACAGGCTGCAGCCGACGCGATGCTCAGCCAAGCATAGAAGGCGGGCTGGAGGACGGCAGGCAGCGCGGCGAAGAGCAACGCGATCGCACGCGGAACGAAGTGATGATAGCCGGCATACGGCGCAGGCAGCGACGCCAATCCGTTCAGGAGCGCGTCGCGAAAGAAAACCTCGCCGTCTTCGGCAAAAAATTGCGCATTCGTCAGCAGATCCGGCCTTCGCGCGAACAAAACGACGGCGCACACAACCCAAAGCGTGAGGGCCTTCACGCGGGCGGAGCTTCTCGATCGACCGGCCGAACCATCCACGCGGCCGCTTGGCGCGCCCGTACGGCATCAATCCCAGCCTTCTCACAGCATTCTCACGCGGCTCCGTGCGTTCTCCCGGTACGGTGCAGCGCACCAAATCGTGTCCAAATCAGGAGCACTCATGAGGCCTCATTCGATCGTCCGCACGCTTGCGGTAACCGCGCTGATCGCGCTCCCCTCGCTCGCGATGGCGGCGCCCGACCAGAACACCAACAACAACGGTTGCCCGAACGGCCAGTGGCGCAACGGCCAAGGCCAGTGCGTCAACAACGGCAACAACGGTCAGTGGAACAACGGCCGTCACCGCCAGCCCGACCAGGACGACAACAACAATCGCGGCGACCGCGACGACCACGGTAATCGGGGTCAGCACCGCGGTTGGGACCAAGGCCGCGGCAATCCGCACAATACCAACGGCGGCTACAACAACGGCGGTTATAACAACGGCGGCTATAACAACGGCGGCTACAACAACGGCGGCTATAACAACGGCGGTTACAACAACGGCGGCTACAACAACGGCGGCTACGGCAACCGCAGCGGCCAGCTCAACGGCAGCGTCCGTTCGTTCTCACCGTACAACCTGTACCTGAGCAACGGCACGCACGTCGTGCTGCACAACGGCACCGTGATCAGCCCGACCGGCTCCAACCTGACCGCGGGCCAGCGCGTGCGCGTGATCGGCACCTGGAACCAGGACGGGACGTTCAACGCCAACGAGATCGACGTCACCACCAACGGCTACGGCTACAACCGCTACCAGCGCTGACCGCGTCTCCCCCTGAGCAGCGGTCGCGAGACGGCCGGCAGCGGGTCCCGATGGGACTCCTGCCGGCCGTCTTCGAATGCATACGGTTCGCCCGACCAGGAGCACCGTATGACCGCCACCGCCGCCCTCGTCGACCTGACGTCCGTTCGCGCCCGCGTCTCGAACGAAGAGTGGGAAACCCGCGTCGACCTCGCCGCCGCGTACCGCCTCGTCGCGCATTACGGGTGGGACGACCTCATCTTCACCCACATCTCGGCACGCGTCCCGGGCCCCGACCACCACTTCCTCATCAATCCGTACGGGCTGCTGTTCACCGAGATCAGCGCGTCGAATCTCGTGAAGGTCGATCTCGAGGGCAACGTCGTGGAACCGACGCCGTACTTCGTCAATCCGGCCGGCTTCACGATCCACAGCGCGGTGCATGCCGCGCGCGAGGATGCAAGGTGCGTGCTGCACCTGCACACGCGCGACGGCGTCGCGGTGTCGTGTCAAAAAGACGGCCTGCTGCCGCTCAACCAGACCGCGATGCTGATTCGTGACGAGGTCGCCTACCACGAATACGAAGGCGTCGCGTTCGATCTCGACGAGCGCCCGCGGCTCGTGGCGGACCTTGGCGAAAAGAAGGCGATGCTGCTGCGCAACCACGGCACGCTCACCGTAGGCGAAAACGTCCCCGAAGCGTTCCTCGCGATGTACTTTCTCGAGCGCGCGTGCGCGACGCAGATCGCCGCGCTCGCGGGCGGCACCGCGCACCTGCACTACCCGTCGCGCGAGGTGCAGAAGCTGGTCACACGCCAAGCGCGCGGCGTCCCGCAGGTCGCGAAGCTCGCGTGGGCGCCGCAGCTGCGGATGCTCGACGCGAAGGACCCGAGCTACAAGAACTAGCCTTGGCGATGACGGTCAAGCCGCAATTTCCGGATGAATCGGTCGACGGACGATTCGTCCGCCAAGGCGACGCGTTTCGCGAGTGGGTGACCGCGGACGGCAGCTCGGCATTTGCGGCCGAGGCCGGGCGCTACCACCTGTACGTTTCGCTGGCCTGTCCGTGGGCCCACCGCACCATCATCGTGCGCGCGCTCAAAGGCCTCCAGGATGCGATCGGGATGACGGTCGTCGATCCCATCCGCGACGAGATGGGCTGGGCCTTCCGCGGCGGCGACGGGGGCGCCGCGCGCGATCCGGTCAACGGTTTCACGTACCTTGCCGAGGCGTATCGCGCGACCGATCCGCGGTATCACGGGCGCGTGACGGTGCCCGTGCTGTGGGACACGGTCACCAAACGTATCGTCAGCAACTCCGACGACGACATCATGCGCATGTTCGAGATCGAATTCGACGCGTTCGCGAAGAACCCGGAGCTGAATCTGTATCCGCAGCACCGGCGCGCCGAGATCGACGAGCTGAACGCGCTGATCTACGAAACGGTCAACGACGGCGTGTACCAAGCCGGTTTCGCCGCGACGCAAGACGCATACGCGGCGGCGGCATTTCGCGTTTTTGACACGCTCGACGAGCTCGACGCGCGGCTCGGCAAGACACGCTATCTCTTCGGACCCGCCCCGCTCGAAACCGACTGGCGGCTGTTCGTCACGCTGCTGCGCTTCGACCCGGTGTACGTCGGTCATTTCAAATGCAACCTGCGCCGCATCGCCGATTACGCGAACCTGTCGGGCTATTTGCGCGACCTGTATCAAATCGAAGGTGTCGCGGCGACGGTCGACTTCGATCACATCAAGCGGCATTATTACATGACGCACGACGAGATCAATCCCACCCGGATCGTACCGATCGGGCCGCTGCTTGCGCTCGACGCGCCGCACGGCCGCGACGCCCTTTCCGCGTAGTTAACCAGCTCACATCCGGGGTACACGACCCGGGCGGACCACGCCGGTCCGCATGCGCGGGGTGAGAGGGTCCGGATGGCCGACCAGGACGTCGACAACCTACCGCAGGCTGCGGTCGAGATGGTGCTCGCCGCAGCGAGCGCGTTGCTCGACCCGGAGAAGCTCGCGGCGCTCGTCGTCGATCACCTCAAGCGGCTGCTGCGCGTCGACGGGGTCGCGCTGTACTGGTGGGACGCGCAGGAAGAAGCGCTGACCGCGCTGGCCGACAACGACCCGCACGTCGAGGTGCCGGTTCCGGTGATCAACCCGCACCAAGGGATCGTCGGCAGCGCGTTCGCGCGCAACGCCGCGATGACGACGGACGGCGGCAGCGCCGAGGACGGGCCGTCGTGGATGCGCGAGCTGCACATTGCCGCCGGCGTCGCCGTCCCCATCCGGGTCGAGCAGCTGCCGCGCGGCGTGCTGGTCGCGCGATCCTACACCGAGCGCACCTTCACCGCCGAAGAGATCGAGACGATCCGCGTCCTGGGCGCGCAGATCGCCCCGACGCTCGCAACGATGGGGCTGCTCGCTCGCGCGCAGCGCGAGCGCAGCATCACGCACGCGTACGCCGAGCTGATGCGTGCGGCGTCGACGTGCGAAAGCCCCGACGATCTCATGCGTTTGATCGTCCACTTCGCGACGCGCCTGCTCGGTGCCGATCACGGCGGCATCAACGTGCGCTCGCCGGAAGCAGCCGAGCCGCAGGACGAGCAGGTCTCGCTCGGCCCGATCGAAGGCGGCGGCGAGCTGCTGTCCGTCCCCATCGCCACGCCCAAGCGGTATTTCGGCATGCTGTTACTGGCCTGGCGCGTCGACGTGGACGTGACGCCGGCGCAGCAATCGATCGCGGTGACCCTCGCGAAGTTCGCCGCGGCCGCGCTCGACCGCGCGAACGCCGACGACGCCGTGCGCCGCCACGAAGCGCTGCTGCGTTCGGTGCTCAAGAGCGCACCCGTCGCGTTCCTCGTCGTCGACCGCCACTGCCGGGTGACGTTCCGTGAAGGCATCGATCTCGTACGGCTCGGCTTGGACGGGACCGGCGTCGGCGATCTGCTGCCCCAGCGCGAGGGCGCGATCGGCGCGTTGCGCGATGCGGCGATCCGCGCGCTCGCGGGCGAGGAAGTCGTCGAGGCGATCGCAAGCGATCAAGTCGCGGTCGAAGTGCGGTTCGTGCCGGTGCGCGACGCCACCGGCGAGATCACCGGCGCGAGCGGCGTGGCGATCGACTTGTCGGAACGGCGTGGGCTCGAAGCGAAGCTCGCATATCGCGCGACGCACGACGCGCTCACCGAACTGCCGAACCGCGAGCTGTTCCTGGACCGGCTCGAACAGGCGATCATTGCGTCGCGGCGCACGCGCGATCCGCTCGCGGTGGTGGTGCTCGACGTCGAAGACTTCGCCGACGTCAACGCGACGCTCGGACCGCGCGGCGCCGATAGCGCGCTCCGCGAGCTCGCCACGCGCTTGGTAGCGCGTACGGAGATCGCCGGCGCGACGCTCGCGCGCGTCGACGGCGACCGCTTCGGCTGGATCCTGCCGGGCGTGAGCGAGAACGCGGTGCTGGCCTTCATCCGGCGCATCGCGAGCGTCGCCGATGCACCCTTCCACGTCGACGGGCATGTCGTCGGCTTGCGCGTGACGCTCGGCATCGCACTGCTGTCGGGCGTGCTGACCGAGGCCGGGGAGCTCACGCGCCACGCGATCATCGCGATGCAGCGCGCGCGCGACGAGCACGCGACATTCGCCTTCTTCGACTCGGCGATGGACCGTGACCCCGACGCCCTCGCGGTGGTCACCGAGCTGCGCGATGCGGTCACACGCGACGCCCTAACGCTGCGCTACCAGCCGATCGTCACGCTGGATACCGGCCGCACGTTCTCCGCGGAAGCATTGGTGCGCTGGATGCATCCCGATCGCGGGATGATCGGACCGGAGGCGTTCGTTCCGGTTGCCGAGCGGGTCGGGTTGATCGGCCGCGTCACTTCGTGGGTGCTCGACAACGCGTTGCGCGACCTCGCACAGTGGCGGAACGACGGGCTGTCGTGCAACTTGGCGGTCAACTTGTCCGCATGGGACGTCGCCGACCCAGCGCTGCCGGAGCGCTTCGCAACGCTCGCGAAGCGACACCGCGTCGATCCCGCCGCAGTCACGTTCGAGATCACCGAGAGCGCGATCATGTCCGATCGTCCCATGACGCTCGACGTGCTGCAGCGCCTCACCGCCACCGGCGCGGGTGTCGCGCTCGACGATTTCGGCACCGGCTACTCGTCGTTCGCGTACCTGCAGCGCCTGCCCATCACGTGCATCAAGATCGACCGCTCGTTCGTGCGCGAGCTGCAGTCGCGCGTCGACAGCCGCGTGATCGTGGGCGCGCTGATCCACCTGGGCCACGACCTGGGGCTGGGCGTCGTCGCCGAAGGCGTCGAGCTCGAAGAAGAACGCGCGCTGCTGGAGATGCTGGGCTGCCCGTCGGCCCAGGGCCATCTCTTCGCACGCGCGCTCACCCTCGAGGACTTCATCGTTCGCCTGCGCTCAGAATCAGCCGCGAACCTCGGCAGAGCGACGACCGCTTAGGACCGCGTCACCAAGTCTTCGGCGTGTATCCTCCACGGTCGGCGATCTTTTGCGGCGCCATGTTCGCGGTCGCGGCTTTCGCCCACGGCGAGTCGCACGTGCCGTCCGATTCAGACGCCGGCACTTCACCGACGATGTCGTACATGAACTGCGTCTTGCCGAACTTCGCCGCCGAAACGGTGGAGCCGGCGTAGACGTCCTGAATGCACTGGTGGTCGCAGCCGCGGTAGGTGGAGCGCGTGCTCTTCGCGCCGTCGAAGCTGTAGTTCTCGAACGCGGCGTAGAGCTTGTCGGCCTTCGTCGTGCCGGCCGTCTTGATGCGTTCCATCAGCGACCACGCCGACATGTAGCCGAGATAGTGCCGGCCGCCGATCGGTCCCGGGATGCCTTCGCGCAAGCGCTTCGCCAGCTTCGCCGCCGCGGGCGACACGCTCGGCGCCCAAAGTACCGGGAACGTCGCGCCGATGACGGCGTCGAGCGGCAGCGCCTTGTAGTAGATATCCTCGAGCGAGATGCCGGTGAGGTGCATCTTCTTGTTGAGCCCGAAGTCGACCCATTGCTTCGCGGTGTTCGCCGCATCAAGCCCGCTGTTGCAAAGCACGAGCACGTCGGCGTCGGTGTTGCGCAGCTTGGTGAGCTCCGACGAGAAGTCGCTCGTGCCCAGCTTGACGATGTCGTGGCCGACCTCCGTGCCGCCTGCGCGCTTGAGTGCGGCCGACATCTGCGCGTACGCGTCTTTGCCCAGCGCGTAATCCGCCTGAATGAAGTACCATTTCTTGCCGAGCGCGAGCGCGCGGCGCAGCACCGGCCCGAGCAGCATCCGGACGTTCGGCCCGAAGCGGTACGTCAGCTTCGACGCCTTGGCGCCGGTGAGCGACGAGTCTTGCGGCCCGAGCGACAGGTTGAAGATCCCCGCATCGAGCGTGAGCGGCTCGAGCGCGCCGCCGACCGCCGACGAGGTGCCGCCGTAGAGCACGTCCACATTCTCTTGCGTGATGAGCCGGCGCGCTTCGGTCGTTCCCGTCGCCGGGTTGGATCCGTCGTCGCCGAACGCGAACTCGAACTTCACGCGGCCGGACTTGTTCGCGTCGGCGAGCGCGAGCTGCGCACCCAGCTTGTGCACGCCGCCGAGATCAGAGAACACGCCGCTGAATGATTCGAGAAACCCGATCTTCACCGTCGCGGCCGTTCCGGCGGCGAGGGTGAAACTCGGTGGCGCGGCGAGCGCCGTTCCGGCGGCAGCGGCGGAGGTCAGGAAGGTCGTTCGCTTCATGGGCTTCCCTCGTTTCGTGTGGAGTGGGCGGGGACGCGAGCGAGGATGCGGTCGATCACCGCGCCTGCTTCGCCGGTGGAACGGGCAGGGTCGAGCAGCTCGGCGAGCGCGGCGCGGTCGAATCGCTCCGCGATCTCGGGCGTTTCCGCGAGCACGTCGGAAAATGCACGGTGCGATTCCCGCGCGGCCGACGCGGCCCGCTCGACCGCGGCGTGCGCGCGTTCTTGGCCGAGCGACGGGGCCAGCGCGGTCGCGACGGTTTCGGCGACGATCAGCCCGCCGCTCGCATCGACGTTACGGCGCATCCGCGCGGTGTCGACCGTCATGCCGCGCGCGATCTGCAGCGCGTGCGCGCACGCGGCCGACGCGAGCACGCATATCTGCGGCAGCGCGATCTCTTCGCTCTGCCAAGGGCCCGTCGAGCGCTGGTGATCTCCGGCCATGGCCGCGAGCATCACGGGCACCAGCGCGTGCACGCCGCGCGTCGCGGCGAGCACGTACTCGCTCGCGATCGGGTTGCGCTTTTGCGGCATCGCGCTGGACCCGCCGCGGCCGGGCTCGTGCGGTTCGAACACTTCGGCGACTTCGGTTTGCATCAGCAGCGCGACGTCGGTCGCGAACTTGGCGAGGCTGCCGCACAGCAGCGCCAGCGCGCACGCGACGCCGGCGAACGCGCTGCGGTCGGCGTGCCACGGCGCGTCGGGGATGCGCAAATCCAGCTCGCCGGCGAGCGCGGTGGTGACGTCGCGGCCCCGCGCCCCCAGCGACGCCAGCGTTCCGACGGCGCCGCCGAACTGCACCGTGCGCACCTGCTCGCGCACGTCGCGCAGGCGGTCGAGGTGCGCGACCAGCGGCTGCAGCCACAGCGCGCACGCATATCCGAACGTGATCGGCAGCGCGTGCTGCAAGTGCGTTCGGCCCGCCATGACGTCATCGCGGTGGACGCGCGCGCGCTGCGCGAGCGCGTCGACGATCCCGCGCACGTCGGCCTCGATGAGACTCAACGCGTCGCCGAGCTGCAGCACGGTCGCGGTATCCAAGATGTCTTGCGTCGTGGCGCCCCAGTGCACGTAGCGACCCGCGTCCGCGCCGGCGAGACGCGCGAGCTGCGCCGTGAGCGGGACGACCGGATAGCCGACCACGTTCGTGCGCGCGGCGATTGCGGCGACGTCGAGCCGGTCGACGTCGGCGGCCGCGGCGATCGCGTCCGCGGCGGCAGCCGGGATGATCCCCAGCCGCGCTTGCGCGCGGGCGAGCGCGACCTCGACATCGAGCATCGCGCGCAGCCGGCGGCGCGCCGAGAAGATCTCGCGCATCGCCGCGGTGCCGTACAGCTCGCCGTAGATCTCCCAGCCGCCCGCCGTCACGTTCGTGCGCTCGACGTCAGATCGCCAGGAACGCGGTTTCGCCCGCGCCCTGCAGCACGATGTCGAACCGGTAGACTGCCGTCCCGTCGGCGCGTTCGGTGCGCGGCGCGATCAGCGTCGCGCGCGCGTCCGCGTCCGCGATCGACGACAGCAGCGCGTCGCTCGCGTTCTCGCTCGCACGATCCGCGAAGTAGATGCGCGTCACGAGCCGCTTGAGCAGTCCGCGCGCGAAGATCGTCAGGTTCGCGTGCGGCGCCTGCGCGCGGCCGTCCGGGCCGGCGACGGCGCCCGGCACGATCGTCGCAAACCAGTATCGCCCCTGCGCATCCGTGCACGCGCGCCCAAAGCCGCGAAAGGCCGGACCGCTCGACGCGCGTCCCGTGTCCTCGGGATGCGCGTAGCGCCCGTTCGCATCGGCCTGCCACAATTCCAGCATCGCGTCGGGCACGGGCTCGCCGTCGCCGTCGCGGACGACGCCTTCGATGCGAATCACCGGGCCGGACACGCCGTCGCGCGTGAGATCGCTCCACGCCGGGCGCTCGAGCGCTTCGCGGAAAAAGGGCCCGATCGTCTGCGAGCTCGTCGGAATCAGCGTCATCGCGCGCGCTCCCACGGCGTTTCGAGGCGGCCGCGCAGCACGACGTCCCAGCGATAGCCCAGCGCGTATTCCGCTTCGCTGAGGTCCGCGTCGTACGCGGCGATCAACCGCTCCCGCGCCGCGGCGTCGGGGATGCTGTGGAACACGGGATCGGTTTCCAGCAGCGGGTCGCCCGTGAAGTACATCTGCGTGATGAGCCGCGTCGCGAAGCTCGGCCCGAACACCGAGAAGTGGATGTGCGCCGGACGCCACGCGTTGTACGTGTTGCGCCACGGATACGCGCCCGGGCGAATGGTGAGGAAGCGATACCGTCCCTCGTCGTCGGTGACGACTTGTCCCGCCCCGATGAAGTTCGGATCCAGCGGCGCGTCGTGCAGGTCGCTACCGTGATGATACCGGCCCGCCGAGTTGGCCTGCCACACTTCGACCAGCGTTCCGCGCACGGGCCGCCCGCTCTCGTCGAGGACGCGTCCGCTCACGATGATGCGCTGCCCTTGCGCTTCGGCGCTGCGGCCGTCGATGCGCGTGAGATCGGCGGCGTTCGGGCCGCACCACCCGCCGGCGAACGTCGGGCC
>JAXDMA010000209.1:0-3366 GCA_034666305.1 Vulcanimicrobiota bacterium | reverse complement strand
CGCGCGGTGCGCACGTACGAGCCCGAGCGCGCGGCGCTGATCGACCATCAGCTCGCGATCCGCGAGGCTCGGCGCGCCGGCCTGACGCCGTCAGAGCACGACCTGCTGGAGGCGCGCACGTTGATCCGCCGCTTCGGTGATCGCTGGTGCGGCCCCGTGCGGCAGACCGCCGATGACGCAACGTACTGGGGCGGTTTCGTCGAAGAGGTCCGCGTGACGGGCGCCCGTCTCGTCCAGGTCGCGGCGCTCATGCGCGACGCCGCGCCCGTGCGGATGCTGACGGTTACGAATCTGCGCGGCCATCTGCAGGCGCTGCTCGACGAGCCGCGGTTCGCGCAGCTGGTCGCCCTCGACGTCGGCGAGAACGGCCTTTCCGATGCCGACGTTGCTGCGCTCGCTGTGGCGCCCGCGCTGCGCGGCCTCGTTGTACTGCGCATCGCCGGAAACCTCGATTGCGGATACCCCGCGCTGCGCGCGCTGGCGCGATTACCGGCACTGCGCTTCGTCGACGCGGACGATACCCGGACGCCACTGCGCCTCAGCACGCTCGACGCGGTGAGCGGCGAAGTCACGCTCGATTACACCGCCGCGCAGGGCGTCATGGAAGCGGAGCTCGGCCCGTTACCTTGGCTCGAGGCGCTCACGCCGCCCAGCAACCACGCGCTGTAAGCCTTCGGCAATGCTGCGGACGCGCAGCGGCAATCTCGCGCCGCTACGCTGCGGTGGATGCGCAATCGACCACCCGTCGACGCGAGATCCGACGCCCTTGCCGCGATCGAGGCCGTCCTCGACCGATTCGGCCCCGGCGCACTTCGCGTCGCGACGAACGCCGGCGTGCGAGTCGTCCACCTCCGCGGCTCCGAAGCATACCGCGACCGCTCGCGCGCGTTGCGCCGTCTCGCGAGCGGGGTGGACGACTGGCCCGTGCCGCCGGCGGGTTTGTTCGTCGTCGAGGAACGCACGGTGTATTTGCGCTCGACGTCGCCGATGACCGTCGCGCACGAATTCGCGCACGCGCTCGACTGCGCGCTCGGCGGCGGCGTCTACTTGAGCGGGGTCGATCCGCGCGTGCGCCGCGCGTTTCGCGAAGCGCGCGCGTTCATCACACCGTACGCGGCGTCCGCGCTGGACGAGTACTTTGCCGAATCGCTGCGCGCGTGGGTGGAGGCCAACGACGCGCGTTCACCGTGGCCGCGCGCAACACGTTCCCGCCTGCGCGCGATCGACCCCGCGATGGCGGCGATCCTGGAGTCGCTCTTCGCCTACGACCTTATCGCGTAGCGTGCTACTGCTCGTCCGGCTCTTCGTCCCGGCCCGGGCCGAAGATCGCGCCGAACAGGCCTGCGAATCCGGGTTTGCGCTTGCGGCGGTCGGGGCCGCGGCGCTCGAAGGGCACCTCGACCGCTTCGGCCGCTAGCCCGCGACGCGGGCCGCGGCGGCGGTCGAACTCGGGGTACTTGCGCTCCTCGTCGGAGCCGGTTGGAAGATCCTGATCGGCCATGGTATCCCTTCCATCGGCGCGGGATGCGCAATTCTTTAGTATCGGGCGACCGGGCCGCGGACCTTAGCGTGCAGCTCGGCGCTTTACCCGTTCTTTACGTAGCCCTCGATCGCCCTGCCGCGGGTACGACCGGGCGGCGCTCGCTGGAGATCGCCCAGACCAGGGCGACCAGCAAGAAGTTCGTCACCAGCGAGCTGCCGCCGTACGAGATGAACGGCAGCGTGATCCCGGTGAGCGGAAACAGATGCAGCACGCCGCCCACGATGATGAGGATCTGGAAGCCGAACACCGCGGCGAGCCCGGTCGCGAGCAGCTTCGCGTAGAGGTCCGGCTGGCGGTTCGCGACGCGCAGCGCGCGCAGCACGAGCGCGAGGAACAGCGAGAGCAGCGCGATCGATCCGATCGCGCCCCACTCTTCGCCGAATGCCGCGTACACGTAGTCCGTCGCCACCTCGGGGATGTAGTCCGGCCGCCCGAGCCCGAAACCGGTGCCGAAGAGCCCGCCGTTCGCGAGCGCGAACAACGACTGCACGGCCTGATAACCCGCACCGAGCGGATCGTGGAACGGGTCTTTCCACACGGCGATGCGCGTCTCGACGTAACGATAGTGCGTCGCCGCCCACCATGCGCCCATCCCGAATACGGCGATCGCCCCCGCGACCAGATCGATGCGGCGCGTCGCGACGTACAGCATCGACACGAACGTCGCGAGCAGCAGCGCCGCCATCCCGAGGTCGTGCTCCAGCGTGAGGATCATCATCGAGATGCCCCAGCCGACGAACAGCGGGCCGAGGTACTTCGCGTTGGATCGCAGCGACCAGGGCCGCGTGCGCGCGATGACGTCTGCGGTCTCCGCGAGATACGACGCCATGAACAGCACGACGAGCAGCTTGATCACCTCGACCGGCTCGAAGCGGATCGGCCCGAAGTGAATCCACAAGCGTGCGCCGTTCACTTCCTCGCCGAATAGCGCGAGCGCGACGAACATCGTGATCGCCGCGAGAATCCAGATGTACTTGTATGCGGCCAGGACGCGAAAGCGAGTGAACGCGGGGCCTGCCGCCATCGCGAGAATCAGCGAGAACGCGAGCCACACGATCTGCTTTTGCGCGAGCTGCGGTGACAAGCGCGCAACGACCGCGAGCCCGATCGACGAAAGCACGATCGCGAGCGCCGGCAGCGTGTCGTCGCGCGACACGTTCACGGGGCGGATCGCGGGCCACGCGAGCGCGAGCAGCCCGAGCGCGAACGGCAGCCACGCGGGCAACAGTGCGTCGCGCGGCGCCAGCCGCACCGTGATCGCGGCGATGACGAGGGCGACGACCATCGGCGCGCACGCCCGAAGGCGCACGAGCGCATCGGTCACGCGGCGGTAAACATCGCGCGCAGCATGACGATCGCGACGATCGTCGCCGCGAGCATCACCGCCAGCGCGATGGCGGCGTCGCGAGCGTGCGGGCGACACCGGCCGGACTCCGGCGCGATCTCGTGAAACGCGCGTCCCACGATCACCGTGCCGGCGCCCTCGCCACGAATGCCGGCGATCGCGAGCAGCCGCGCGGTGGCGTCTTCGGACGACGCCGACGCGCGCAGCGCTTCGGCGATCTCGTCGTCGCCGAGCAGCTCGTGAAGCGCGCCGCTCGAGAGCACCAGCGCATCGCCGTACATCAAGCGCAAGTGCTCGAGCGCGGGCTCGAGGTTGGGCTGCGTGCCCAGCGTGTGCGTGAGCAGGCGCAGGGGGCCGTCGTCGATCGAGTCGTCCGTGGTGAGTGAGGTCAGCGCGCCGTCGCGGCCCAGATAGGCGCGCGTCGCGCCGACGTGCCCCACGAACGCGTGGTCGCCGACGATCAGCGCGGCCGTCAGCG
>JAXDMA010000208.1:0-26475 GCA_034666305.1 Vulcanimicrobiota bacterium | reverse complement strand
TGCAGACCGGGGCATCGCGGCTTCGGCGGACGGCGGCGTGACGCTGCCGGACAAAGCGGTGCGCGCTCCCGATGCCTCGTGGATCTCGTTCGAGCGCTGGCACGCTCTCGGCGAGGCGCAGCGCAAGGATTTTCCGGAAGTCATCCCCGACGTCGTAATCGAGATCGTCTCGTATTACGACTCGTACGCGGCTCAGCGCCGCAAGACCGAACGCTACGTGCAGCAAGGCGCCGTCTACGGGGTCGTGATCGATCCCGAGCGGCGCAAGGTCGAAGAGTTCGGTGCGAGGCCCCACGGACTCGCGCTCGACTTCGACCGCATCATCGATGCCGGCGGAGCTTCGCGCTAGTCGCCCACGCCGCCCAGGGTGCCCGCGTAGTTGATGTCGCGCATCGACGACGGCACGTTCTTCAGCGAGCCGATCGACTGCATGAACTTCGCCATCGCCAGAAAACCGTGCGGCGTCGTGCTGAAGATCACGTCCGGGCGGCGCAGCCAGCCTTCGAAGTCGCGAGCCGGGACTTTGCCTCCGGCGTCCTTCGCGAGGATTTCGGATGCTTCGCGCGGATGCGCTTTGAGAAACTGCGTCGCGTCGAGCAGATCGCGGTAGAACGTCTTGACGAACTGCGGGTGCTCGTCGGCAAACTTGGGATTGACGTAGACGCTGTTGAACGTGTGCTTGCCGAACACGTCGAAGCTGCGCACCACGACGTGACCGCCGGCCTGCACTTCTTGGTACTGGAACGGCGGCGAGCTCAAATGGGCCGCGAGCTGTCCCACCAGCAGCGCCTGCAGTCCCGACGGATGGTCGATCGCGACGATCGCGTTGTCGAGCGCGTGCGCGTTGCCCAGCTGTTCCAACGCCGCCTTGCGCAACGTCAGCGACTGCAGCGAGTCGACGGACGGCATCCCGATCTTCATGTCGGGCTTGAGGTCTTTGAGCGTACGGACGTCCTTGTCGCGCGTCACGAGCCACACCGACATCTGGTTGAGCGACGCGAGCACTTTCCAGCCGACGCCGCGCTCCCAGCCGGTCAAAAACGGCGGGATGCTGCCCGCGCCGATTTGGATCTGGCCCGCGATGAAGCCCTCGCGCACGGCGGCGGTGCTGTTGAGCACCGTCCAGTTGATCTTCGTCTGCGGAAACTGCTTTTCGAGCAGCCGCTGGTCGCGCATCACGATCAGGTTGCTGTAGCTCAGTCCGGGCTGGTAGGCGACGGTGATCTCCGCGGGCGCGTCCGAGGGCGGCGGCGCCGTGCGCGCGCTCAGCGGCGCGGCGGCGAGCGCGGCGGCGAGCGATGCGACGATCAGCGAGCGGCGTGATAGCATTGCGATCTCCTCGGCGTATCAGGCGGGGACGGCGGCGACGAGCGCGTCGCACACCGCGGCGGTGACGTCGGCGGTGCGCGCGGTCCCGCCGAGGTCGGGGGGGGGCGCGCGGGCCCGCGGGGGGCGGGGGGGCCCCCGCCCGACGCCGTCACCTGTTCGAGCGCGGCCATGAGCCGCGCGGCGTTCGCGTGCTCGCCGAGGTGGTCGAGCATCATCGCGGCGGTCCAAAACGATCCCACCGGGTTCGCGATCCCCTTGCCGGTGATGTCGAACGCGGAACCGTGAATCGGTTCGAACATCGACGGATAGTGGCGCGACGGGTCGAGGTTCGCGGTCGGCGCGATCCCGATGCTGCCCGCGAGCGCGGCGGCGAGATCGCTGAGGATGTCGGCGTGCAGGTTCGTCGCGACGACGACGTCGAGGCTGCGCGGATCCATCACCATGCGCACCGTCATTGCGTCGACGAGCATCTTGTCGACCTCGACGTCCGGGTAATCGCGCGCCACCTCCGCGGCGATCTCGTCCCACAGCACCATCCCGTGGCGCTGCGCGTTCGACTTGGTCACGACGGTGAGCTTTCGGCGCGGCCGCCCGCGCGCGAGGTCGAACGCGAAACGCATGATGCGCTCCACGCCGGCGCGCGTGAACACGGCGACCTCGGTGCCCACTTCGATCGCATGGCCGCGGTGCGCGCGCCCGCCCTGACCCGCATATTCGCCTTCGCTGTTCTCGCGCACGATCACCCAGTCGAGCTCGCCATCGGCGAGGACGCGCAGCGGGCTGCGCAAACCGCGCAGCACGCGCGTCGGGCGCACGTTCGCGTACTGGTCGAATCCCTGGCAGATGGCAAGCCGCAGCCCCCACAGCGTGACGTGGTCGGGGACGCGCGGGTCACCGACCGCGCCGAAGTAGATCGCGTCGAACGGGCGCAGTTGCGCGAGGCCGTCCGCCGGCATCATTACGCCGTGCGCGTGATAGTAGTCCGAACCCCAGTCGAAGCTCGCGAACTCGAGGTGCAGCTCGCGGTCGAGCCGCTGCAGCGCTTCGAGCACCTGCACGCCGGCCCCGATGACTTCCGCGCCGATGCCGTCGCCGGGGACCGCCGCGATCCGATATGAGCCCATGCGGTGCCGAATACGCCCGCCGGTTGCGCTGCGCCTTGGAGCAACGCGGAATCGCACCGCTCGCCGAGAACCAGGCGCTTGTGCCTCTCGAATTCCGGTGCAGCAAATGCGGTCAGGTCAAGGACGTGCGGACGCTGCGGGCGTCGGTGTGCCCCGACTGCACGGCAGGCGCGGAGCGCGATGCGGAGATCGCCGCGGATGCGGGCCTGATGGCGCGCAAGCAGTACGAGGCCGCGCTGGCTCGCGGCCCGCACTATACGGGCGCGCTCGAGAACTGGACGCCGAAAGATCCCGTGCTCCTGGCGGACGGCGAGCACTTCGTGTGCCCCAACTGCAAACGCGAACGCCACCTCGTGCACGACCTGGCGTACCGCTGGCAGAAGAAGCAGTTTCCGATACCCACCAAGTACACGCCGTGCGACGAGTGCCACCGCAAGGAAACCGACGACACGGAGCTCGCGCGCCCGCGCAGCCGCTTCAGCCGCGACCGCTAGGCGCTCCCGACCGCGCTACTTCACGTTGCTGACGTCGGCGACCGCGACGAAGTGCGTCGCATCGAGCGTGTAGAGCGCGAGCAGCGTGACGTACTGCGTCCCGTCGACGGTTTTCTTGAACGTCTGCGTGCGCGTCGCCGGCGTCCCGACGCTCGCGCTTGCCGCCGCCCAACCGGCGCCGGTGAGCTGTTTGGCGAACGCGTCGAATACCGCGCCGGTGCCGAGGCTCGACTCGATGCGCGCGGCCGTGGTGGTGCCGTCCGTCGCCGGCCCCGACGACGCGATCGTGATACCGGCAGGCGCCGTGAACGTCGGCAGCGGCGAGCGCCGTACGAAGTCGTCGAACGGTGACGGGCCGTCGCTGCATTGGAATGCCGTGCCCCGATCCGATGACGCGATCGACAGATCGAAACCGGACGCATCGTCGGCGTTCGTGATGCTGATCGCCGTGCGCGGTTCGCCCGCCGAGCACCACATCTTGATCGTCGGAAACGGGATGGTAAACCCGCCTTGCGGGATCGGGAAACGCCGGCGAATATCGGGCGCCGGTTTCCAGCCCGCTTGCGCGAGCGCCGCTTCGTACGCCGTGACGGTTGCGGCGCGTCCCGCCGGGGCGTCGTAGTAGAGCATCACCGGCGTCGTTGCAACGAGGTTCGTGGTGACCCTGTCGCCGCCGGACGTCGAGTACGCGCGTTGCCGCGCGGTTTCGACCACGCTTCCCAACAGCGTCGCCTTCGGCAGCGGAACGGACGCCGGAAGATTCTTGGGCGCCGCGTGCAGCGTGACGGTCGCCTCCATGAACCCGCCGCGCGACGCGATGCGCTGCGCGAGCCGCAATGCATCGTCTTGATCGGATCCCGCCGCCGCGAGCGGGACGAACGTGATGACGGCGGCGACCAGCCCGGCGAGTCGCAGCCGCGTCACGCCGCGCTCTTTTTCCGCTTCGGTTTCGCGGCGCTCGCGGTCTTCTTCGCTTTTGCGCCGCCGCGCTTGGCGGGCTTCTCGTCCGCCTCGTCCTCGTCGGCGGCGTGGCCTTTCGAACGCCGCGACTTTGACGCCTCGAGCGAGCGCTGCAGGACGTCCATGAGGTTGACGACGTTGGTTGCCACCGGCTTGTGGACTTCGTGCGCCTCGACGTCCTCGCCGTTCGCGCGCGCCTCGATCATCGCGAGCACGTCTTCTTTATACTTGTCGTGGAAGTTCTCGGGCTCGAACTTCTCCACGCTCATCGTGTCGATGAGCAGCTTGGCGATCTTCTTCTCCGCGTCGGCGACCTTCTCGTTGAGCGCCGGGAAGTCGAAACCGGCCTGCTCCACCAGCTCGTCCGCGAAGTGCATCAGCTCCAGCACGAGCGCTTCGCCGTTCGGCTTCACGGCCGCGATGTGCTCGCGCGAGCGGATCACGACGCGCGCGATCGCGACGCGGCCCGAATCGATCAGCGCGTCGCGCAGCAGCGCGTACGCGTGGCGGCCCTTCTTCTCGGGTTCGAGATAGTACGGCGTGTCGAAATACATCGGGTTGATCTGGTCGAGCTCCACGAACTCCACGATCTGCACCGACTGCGTGGCCTCCGGGCGCACGGCCTTGAGGTCGTCGTCGGTCACCACCACGTAGTGGCCCTTCTCGTACTCGTAGCCGCGCACGAGGTCGGCGTACTCCACCTTCTCGTCGCACACGCTGCAGTGCCGCTCGTTGAAGATGCGGCCCTTGTCTTTTTTGTGCAGGAAGTTGAAGCGCAGGTCGTCGCTGCGGACGGCCGTGAACAGCTTCACCGGGATCGTGACGAGTCCGAAGTTGATCGCGCCGGACCAAATCGCGTGTGCCATACTGCTGTAATCTTCCCTTTAGAGGGCGGCTTTCCGTCGCGCAGCGGCGGAAAATGCGAGAGTTCGGGCCGCGGCCCGAACTCACCAGAGCGAGCGGGCCTTTGTCAGGGCGCTTTCGAGCGATTGGGGCTTCCAACCCTCGCGGCGCCACGGGTCGCCGTGCTTCGCGACGAGCCCGGGTACGTTCGCGATCGTCCACCGCCGCATCTCCGCGGTCGTCTCGGGCGAGCGCTTGCGGCGCATCGCCTCGACGTCCCGCCAGGCCAGCGGCATGGACACCGTCGCCCCGTCCCGAGCCCGCACCGTGAACGGCGCGACGTACGTTTTTCCCTTGCCCACCTGCACCCAATCCAGGTACACGACGTCGTCGGGCCGCCGCGCGATCGTCCGTTCCAGCGTGGAGTCCTTGGGCAGCACGCTGTGAACGCGCCGGGCGACCAGCTCCGAGACGCCCTTGGCCACGTCGTAGTCATAGTGCGGCTCCAGCGGGACGATCACGTGCAGCCCCATGCCGCCGGTCGACTTCACGACCGGCGTGATCCCGATGTTGGCGAGCTCCTCGCGGAATGCGAGCGCGACCTTGGCCAGGCGCGCCAGCGGACACCGCTCGCCGGGGTCGAGGTCGAACAGGATCACCTCGGGGACGTCGATCGCCTGCGCGCGCGAGTACCAGATGTGCAGCGTGATCGCCGCGAGGTTGGCGACCCACACCAGCGCTGCTTCGTCGTTCACGACGACGTATGTCACGTCGCGCGGCACGCCCGTCGAGGGCGGGATCGTCACGCGTCCCACCCAGTCCGGCGTGTAGCGCGGCATCTGCTTCTCCCAGATGCCGCGCGGGACGGCGATGCCGTCGGGGAAACGCTCCATCGTCAGCGGGTTGTCGCGCAGATACGGCAAGATCGCCGGCGCGACCGCGCGATAATACGCGACGAGATCGCCTTTGGTGTAGCCGTCGTTCGGGAAGAGCACCTTCTCCTGATTGGTGAGCTTCACGGTGCGCCCGCCGACGTCGACGGAGGTCTCGGTCTTCTTCGCGACCATTACGCGTCCGGGTCCGCGTGCTGTTCGCGTTCGCGTACCACCGTTTTTGCGTCCTTGTCGATGCGCAGTCCCAGGAACACCGGCTGGCGCAGGATGCCTTCGCGGGTCCATTCCGCGAACGTCACCTCCGCGACCAGCTGCGGCTTCACCCAGTGCGCAGGCGTGTTGGTCTTCGGCGTGTCGGCGAACGGCGAGGTCTTGCGCTCGAGCGGCGCGAGCTTCGCCATCACGTTTTTCAGCAGCTTCGCGTCGTATCCGGTTCCGACGTGGCCCGCGTATCGCAACGTGTCGCCGTCGTAGTAGCCGACGAGCAGCGAACCGAACTCCTTGCGGCTGCCGCGCGGCTCGGTCCAGCCGCCGATGACGAACTCCTGGCGCTTCTTGGCCTTGATCTTCACCCACTCGCGCGAGCGGATCGAACGGTAGTGCGACTCGCGCACCTTGCCGACGATCCCTTCGAGGCCGCGTTTTTCGGCGAGCGTGAACAGCTCTTTGCCTTGCGCGAGCACGTGGGAAGAAAACAGCACGCCGCGTTCGGGGACGATGATCGACTCGAGCAGGCGTTTGCGCTCTTCGAGCGGACGGCCGCGCAGATCGCGCCCGTCGGCGTACAAGAGATCGAACACGACGAACGTGACCGGCGACGGCGCGCTGCGCTTGAGGCCGCGCGCCGCCGGCTTGTCGCGCGACTGCAGCGCTTGAAAATTCGGCCGGCCGGCGTCGTCGAGCACACACAGCTCGCCGTCGACCACGACGGGGATCGAACGAAAGGCCGTCGAGAGCGACTTCATCTCGCGAAACTGGTGCAGCATGTCCAGGCCGTTGCGCGACGTGAGCGTCACCGCGTCTTTCTCGATCACGGCGATCGCGCGATAGCCGTCCCACTTCAGCTCGAACAGCCAGCGCGCGTCGTCGAACGGGCCTTCGACGAGCGTGGTGAGCATCGGTTTGACGTCGCGCGGAATGGCGTCCGCTTTGGCTGCCTTCGCGCGCGCGCCGCGCTTGACCGCGGTGCCGTCGGCGGACGCCGCGCGGTTGCTCTTCCAGATGGGCGCGTCTTTGCGCGAAGCTTGGAGCTGCGCGAGCGTCCTGCCGGTCTTCACGCTCTGGGCGTGCTCTTCCATCTTCCAGTTCGGGTCTTCGTACTCGTCGTGGTCCTTGAACATCAGCCACGGCTCGCCGTGCTCGCCTTCGCGCGGTTTCATCTTGACCAGCGTGTACAAGCCCTTGAGCTTGTGCCCGGCGAGCACGATCTTGAGTTTCCCCTTCGCGATCTGCGCGACGGGATCGTCGCCTTCGTAGAGCTGGTAGAATCCCTCATCCCACACGATGACCTCACCCGCGCCGTAATTGCCCTCGGGGATCACGCCTTCGAACGTGCGGTAGTCGAGCGGATGATCTTCGGTCTTCATCGCGAGCCGCTTCTCGCCGGCCACGAGCGTGGGGCCCTTCGTGACCGCCCACGACGGCATGACGCCCGCGGCTTCCAAGCGGAAGTCCCAGTGCAAACGCGTGGCGCGATGCTGCTGCACCACGAAGCGGAGCTTCTTGGTAGAAACCCGCTTGGGCTTTGCCCCCGAGGGTTCCGGCGTCGCCGAGAAGTCCCGTTTACGGGCGTACTCGGCGAGCCGCGCGGAGCTCTTCAGAGCCACGCTGTGCGCCGTGGCGTCAGCGCGTGGTCCCCGTCGTCGTCGTCCCCGTGCTCGAGGATGTCGTCGTCGTTGCGGCGCCGTTGGCGCCCGATGTGCTCGTCGCGTTCCACGGCTGCCAGACGAATAGCGCGATCAGCGCGACGACGACGATGACCGCGACCAAGCTGAAGGTCGCGAGCGACCCTCCGTTTTCGCGATCGATCGAGATGTTGCGTTCTTCCATTGGTCGGTGTCCCTCCGTCTTGCCACTCGTTCACGTACCCACGAAACCGTGCCGCTCGTCGGGTCGGGCCGCATCGTCGACGCACGTCACATCAGCTATCCGCGCGCACGTACGTGTTCCAATACCAGCAGCCCCACGCGCCCGCAACGACGCTCCACACGATGAGCGCTTGCGCGACCCGCCAAAGGTACGCGCGGCCGTGGCGGGCCGCAAGGCCCATCAACACGAGGACGAACGGCTCAAAATCGAGCGCGTGCCGCATGCCGAACTGCGACCCGCCGTTCGCATAGTAGAGAAGCGACGGCCCGGCTACCAGCAGCGTCGCGATCCACAGCGTCACGACGAGCCGGCGCGGCTCGCGTGCGAGCAGCGCGAACACCAGCGCGGGGCTCGTGAACCACAGCGCCGTTCCGAACGCGAGCGGTTCGAGATACGGAAACGTTGCGTGCCACCGCGGCGCGACGACGAAGAACGAGTAGAGCTCGATCGGCACGTTGGCGAGCCCGAACGGCGACCCGCTCGGCGCGCCCATGAACGGATCTTGATGGTAGAAGATCGTATGGCCCGCGTCCCACGGCACGTGCCAGCGCGCTTCGTTGTAGGCGACCCAGAGCACGAAGAACGGCAGCAGCGCGAGCACGAACGCGAGCGCGCTGCGGGGACGGCGTTCTCGCACCGCAAAGCCGTCCCACACCCACCACAGCAGAACCGGCAGCGCCATGACGAGCGTGAAGCGCGAACCGAGCGCGAGCGCGGTCCACAACGCGACCAGCCAGCCGCGGCGTTTGCCCGCGAGCTCGCAGAGTGCGAGCAGCGTGAACGCGACGGCCGACGTTTGCGCGATGAACCACACGTCGCCCAGCATCGAGCACCACAGCAAATCCGTGCCCGCCAGGAAGAACACGACCAGCCAGATCGTCACCCGGTTCGTCACGCCGATGCGTTCGAGCAGCGCCCACGCCGCGCCGATCGCCAACCCGCACAGCAAGCACGCCAGCAGCGTCTGATTCGCGCCGAGTCCGACCAGCATCACCAGCGGCATGATCAGCACCGCGGGCACGGGATCGTTGACCACGTAGCGGTGGCCTTCGAACAGCACCGCGTCGATGGACGCATCCCGCCACAGCGCGTCGATGTACATGTGGCCGTGCAGCAGCGAGCTCGCGAGCAGCACGTAGTTGTCGTAGTGCGACGCGCGCCCGTGCGCGACGGCCAGCGCAGCGACGGCGCCGAGCAACCCCGCCAGTATAGCGTTCATGGCGGCAGAATTTCGTAGACTTGCGGGCTTCCGGCGGCGAGCAGATGCGTGCGGTAGCCGTGCAGCCGCGGCGGCCCGTCCGACACGATCGCGAGCTGATGCCCGCGCATCCACTGTCCGAACTCGGCGAGATAATCGTTCGGCAGCGCCGTGACGACGATGCGGTTGCCCAGACCGCGCTCGACGTACGCCTTGTACGCGAGCGGCGTCGCCCAGTCCCACACCGCGACGACGACGGCACCGTCACGCGTGCTCGCGGCGACGCGGTCGCCGAGATCGCGCGCTTCCGTGTCGCCGCGCCGCGCGATGATGTCCGCGCCGAGCACGGCGTCGCGCACGATCGCCGCCGACAGCAGCGCCCCGACGGCGGCGAGTGCGAGCGCCGGCCGTTCGCGCCCGAACGCGCGAACGACGCGGTCCGCGGCGACGGCGATTCCGACGCCGATCACGGCGTACAGCGCGAACACGTAGCGGCTGGGATCGGCTTCCGCCGGGTACGAGGCGCCGAACAGCGCCGGGATCGCGCCCGCGAGCAGCAGGCCGATCCCCGCCGCGGGCGACCGCGCCGCGATGAACGCGAGCCCCACGAGCGCGACGATCAGTAACCCCTGCGGCTCGTCTTCGTTCAAGAAGCTGCCGAAACGGTCCACCGCTTGGCGCACAGCGCGCGGTGTGACCAGCGACGTGAGCGTCTCGCCCGGGCCCCACTCCTCGCCGGCGACGAGCGTGCGGAATCCCTCGCGCGTGGCGGGATGGTGGTCGTCCCAAAAGGGACGTCCCGGCGCGATGCCCAGCGCGAGCGTCGGATCGAGACGATGCGCGGTGACGTACGCGCTGCGCAACGGCAAGTACGCGTACGCCGCGACGACGATGACGACGGCGATCGCGATGCCGCTCGCGACGACGCGCGGCGGCCAGCGCCGCGCGAGCGTGATCGCAACGCCGCCGAACAGGATCAGCACGGTCGTGTTGTCGATCGCGACCGCGACGCCGGCGAGCGCGATCCCGATACCAAGGACGCGCGACTCGCCGCGCAGCGCCCAGCGCACGGCCAGGGCGACGGCGACGAACGCGACGGCGAACCCGAGCGGGTGCACGTCGGCGTACGTCGCGCGAAACCACACCGTGTGCGCGAACGCGAATGTCCACCCGCCCAGGATCGCGACGAGCGGCAGCGCCTCGAACAGCAGCGCGACCGTGGTGATCGTCGCGGCGCCGCACGCAACCGACACGGCGGAGAGCGCGTTGATCCGCGCCGCGACGGAGCCGAACGGGAGCACGTGCGTCCACACCCAGCCGATCAGAACGTAGCCCGGGAAGCCGGTCGGATACGGAATCCCGGCGATCCAGACCACCGTCTGGAGGTCGCCCGCATCCCAGAAGCCGACCGAAGTCCGCACCGAGGCGAGCAGCACGACGAGCGGGACGGCGAACGCGATTGCGACCGCGCGCGGCCCGTGAAGGCGGAGGAGCAAGCGCGTGCAACTACGCCCGATGATTCCAACCGGCCTGTCGCGCAAGCGGGTGGTGGTCGCCGAACCGTTCGCGGAACACGGTTTGGCCGTACTGCGCGACGCGGGCATCGACGTCGAATCGCGCGTCGGCGGCTCGCGCGCGGAGCTCGTCGCGTCCCTCGCGGACGCCGACGGCCTGATCGTCCGCTCGGAAACCCGCGTCGACCGCGAGCTGCTGGCCGCGGCGCCGCGCCTCGCCGTCGTGGCGCGCGCCGGCGCCGGGGTGGACACCATCGACGTCGACGCCGCGACGGACGCGGGGATCATCGTGCTCAACACGCCCGGCGCGAACACGCTGGCCGCAACGGAGCAAACGTTCGCGCTGATGCTGTCGCTGGCGCGGCGCACGCCGCTGGCCGTCCAGCAGCTGCGCGACGGGGTGTGGGATCGCAAGAACCTCATCGGCACGGAACTGTACGGCAAAACGCTCGGGATCGTCGGGCTCGGCCGGATCGGCGGCAACGTTGCGACGCGCGCGAAAGCGTTCGGGATGACGATCCTCGCGCACGACCCGTACGCCACGGCTGCGCGCGCCGACGCGTTCGACGCGCAGCTGGTCGATTTCGAGGCGCTGCTGCGCGAGAGCGACATTGTCACGCTGCACGTTCCGCTCACGCCGCAGACGCTGGGCATGGTCGGCGCGACCGCGTTGCGGTCGATGCGCCCGCACGCGTACCTGATCAATTGCGCGCGCGGCGGCGTGATCGTCGAACGCGACTTGCTCGACGCGCTCGATGCGGGCGCGCTCGCGGGCGCCGCCATCGACGTCGTCGCGCAGGAGCCGCCGCCGCGCGACGGCACCGGCGCCGCGCTGCACCGCCATCCGAAGGTGATCGCGACGCCGCATCTCGGCGGTTCGACGCACGAAGCGCTCGCGCGCATCGCGACCGAGCTCGCCCACGACATCGCGCGCGCGCTGCTGGGCGCGCCCGCGGGCGGGGCCGTGAACGCGCCCGTTCCCAGCGGCCCCGACGCCGAGCGCAGCCTGCCGTTCGTCGAGGTGGCGTACCGGCTGGGCCGCTTCTATCCGCAGTACGCGCGCCCGGCGCGGCTGCCCGCGTTCACGATCGTCTTAGGCGGCGGCATCGCAGGCGTGCCTGCGGAGCCGATCACGCGCGCGTTCGCGAGCGGGCTGCTTCAAGCCACCACCGATCGCCGCGTCTCGGTGGTGAACGCGGGTGCGATCGCGCGCGAGCTGGGCATCGTGATCGACGCGCGCAGCGACGAAAGCGCGCCCGCGTACGCGTCGTCGCTGCGGCTGATCGCCGAAGGAACGTCGATCACCGCGACGTCGGTGGGCGGTGCACCGCGCATCGTGAACCTCGACGGGTACGAGATCGATGCGACGCCGGCCGGCGCGATGCTGATCACGCAGCATGCGGACGTCCCGGGCATGATCGGACGCGTCGGCACGATCCTGGGCGACGCGCAGGTGAACATCTCGACGATGCAAGTCTCGCGCAACACCGTCGGCGGCGACGCGATCATGGTGCTTTCGACGGACCGCGCCGCCGGCGAAGCGACGCTCGCGGCATTGCGCGCGATCCCCGGCGTCGGGTCGGTGCGCTCGCTCGCCGTCTAAGACGTTACTGCGACGTGAAATCGACGCTGAAGATGTAATCCGCCGCCACGGGTTCGCAGTTCTTGAGCTCGGTGCGGAACTGCGAGCCGCGCGCCGCGGCAAGAGCCGCCGCGTTCAGCACCGCGCTCGGTGAACTTTGCACGCGCGTGCCTACGACGCGGCTTTGCGCGTCGAGCGAGACGACCACTTGCACGACGCCCGAGATGCCTTGCTGCTGCGCGAGCGCCGGCGTGTCGGGTTCGAGCGGATGCAGGGTCGTCGCCGCAATGTTCGGCCGCGCGCACGATAGCGGCGTCGGCGTCGGCTTGGGCGTAGCGGCCGGGGTCGCAGCAGGCGCCGCCCCGTCGACGTCGATGGCCCGCGCCGCCGGCGTTCCGGGCGCACCCGGGATCGCGTTCGGATCGCCGATGAGGTGCGGGTTTTCCGGCTCGCCGGGACCCACGTGCGGATGCGCATCTTGATGCGGCGGGTGGATGCGTACCTGATGCTGCTCGACGGGATGCTGCGGCGGCGGTGTTGCGTGCGGCAATGGCGGCGTTGGTTTCGGCGTCGGAGTCGGGGGCGGCGCGGGCGGCGGTGTCGGGACCGGATCGCGATTGAACCGGTCGACGATCACATCGCCGGCCGCGTCCGGCGGGCGGCTCACGAAGGGGAGCACGAGCGCATGCACGGCGATCGAAATTCCGAAACCGTACGCGAGAAAGTTCCGCGTGCGCTCGCGAGCGATGCTCATCGGGTTGCGATCATGACGTGACGAACCCGACGTCGTTCAGGCCCGCATACTTCGCCGCATCGAGGATGCGAATGATTGCTGCGTACGGCGCCTTGACGTCGGCCGCCAGCGCGACGTGCAGCCGGCCACGCTGCCGTACGACGCCGTTGAGGTCCGCGTAGAGCCTGCGCTCGTCGGACCGCTTGCCGTCGATGAAGATCGCGCCGGTCTCGTTCACCACGATCTCTATCGTGCGCGCGGCCGTCAGGTGGGGAGGCGGCAGGCCGCCGGCATCGGGCAGCTGCTTCTCGAAGCCGGGCGGCGCGACGAGCGCCGCGAGGATCATGAAGATGATCACCAGCACCAGCAGCACGTCGGTGAACGGCGTGATGTTGATCTCGGCCATGACCGCGTCGTCGCGTACCGCTTCCATGCCGTTGCGTCGGCGGCGCGGCCGGGAAGGTTCACGCCGCCGCCCGAACGGCACCCGCGGTGCGCGTGTACGTCGCGCGGCACGGCGAGACCACCTGGAATCTCGCCGGCCGCTATCAAGGCCGGCTCGAGTCGGAGTTGAGCCCGCTGGGCGTGCGCCAATCGTTTGCGCTCGCGGACGCAATGGCGTGCGCCGGCGTCCGCAGCGTCGTCAGCTCGCCGCTACGGCGCTGCACCGCGACCGCGCAGCCGTCGGCGGAACGCGCCGGCGTGCCCGTCGAAACGGACGAGCGGCTCATCGAGATCGCGCACGGCACGTGGGAAGGCCGGTACCGTGACGAGCTCGCCGCGAACGATCCCGCGCGTTATCGCGCCTGGCGAGAGGACCCGGCGCACGTGCAGTTCGAGCACGGCGAGAACATCGCGCAGGTGCTCGCGCGCTGGCGCGCCTTCGCGGCGTCGTTCGCGCCGCAAACGCCGGCCCTCGTCGTCACGCACGACGCCGTCGTGCGCGTCGCGCTTGTGGACGCGACGTCGCGCGGACTCGGGGACTTCTGGACGACGCGCGTCGAGAATGGCGCCTACGCGGTGTTCGACGTGCACGGCGCGCGCTGGACGCTGGTCGAGGAGTGCGTCGCGGACCATCTCGGCGCGCTGCGCGCGCCGACCGAAGGACAGGCGCTTTAGTAGGCCGGCGTGCCGCGCGCCACGATGCGGTCGCCCGCGCGCACGCTGATCTCGGCGGCATGGCCGGGCGCACGCGCGAACAGCGTCGCGGGCGTGCCGGCATCGAGCGCGCCCAGGTCGCGCGTCGCCGCGCCTTCGCGCAGAACGACGTGCGCACCGCGCGGCGCGTTCTCCGTCACGACGTAGATCCACGAACCGTCGCGCGCGTACAAGGCCTTCGCGACGACGCCTGATTCTGCAGTGAGCGTGGTGTGGCCGAAATGGGACGCTGCGATCGCGCCGAGCGCGGCGTCGGTTCGTGCAAGCTGCGTCGATGCGGTGCGGGCGGTCGTGCCCTCGAACGCCGCCGTCGCGGCGAACACCACGGCGGCCGCGGTTGCAACCGTTGCCCACCATGCGCGGCGCGGTGCGGCGGCCGCCATCGGCGGCAGCGCGGCCGCGAGCGACGCGGCGGCCGACTCCGCGGCGACGACGCGCGTGCGGCACGCGCCGCAGGCGGCGAGGTGCGCTTCGATCTCCGCGTCGCGTTCGCGATCGGTCAGGCCGAGAGCGTAGAGCTCGGCGTCGTCGTCGAGGTGATTCACGATGGTGCTTCTCCGGAAAGTGCGGTGTGCAGCCGGCGCAGCGCGCCGGCGAGGCGGCTCTTGACGGTGCCGAGTGGAACGCTGGTGTCCTGCGCGACTTCGGCGAGCGTCCGATGTCCGTAGTACGCGCGCAGGATGACGTCGCGCTGCGCGTCGGGCAGCGCGTCGAGCGCTCGCCGTACGCGACCGGCTTCGACCGGGTCGATCGCGGCGGTCTCATCGGGCGCCACGGGATCGTCCGCCGCGCGGACTTCGCGCAGGTGCCGGCGCTTGGCGCCGCGCAGCGCGTCGAACGCTTCGCGCCGGACGCACGCGATGAGGAACGGAAGCAGCGCGCCGCGTTCGGGGCGGTACGCGCCCGCGCTCCACACGCGCACCAGCGCGCCGTGCACGACGTCCTCGGCCGCATCGCGATCGCGGACCACGGCGTATGCGACGGCGCGCAGGCGGCTCGCGTACGCGCGGTACGCGCGGTCGAATGCGGGCTCGTCGAGCGCCATCGGGCGCGCTTCGACGAGGATCAGCTCGGCGCTAGCGTGCGGTCTTGCCATGCCGCGCGCCCGGCGACCTCGACGGTGCGATAGCCGAGCACGCCCAGCAGCGACTCCGGGGCGACCTTGAGCGGGCCGGGCTTCGCGCCGGCGGTGCCCGGCGCAGCCTGCGGAAACGCGGTCGCTCGCGCGGTCGCGAAGCGAATCGCGCCGTCCTGGTGCTCGAGCACTTGGTGGATGTGGCCGTTGAGCACGGTGACGGCGCTGAAGCGCCGCAGCAGCGCGATCGCCTTCGTCCCGTCGGTCGTGGTCCAGCCCCACTCCGGCGCCGCCGCGAACAGCGGCACGTGCCCGAACACGACGACGGGGGTGTCGGCCTTGCGCGACGCGAGGTCGTCGCCGAGCCACTTCAGCTGTTCGTCGCCGAGCATCCCCATCGTTTCGCCTTCGCCGACGTTGATCAGCGCGACGAAATGGATCCCGCCCTGATCCCAGGACGACCACCCGCGGCCCGCGGCGTCTTTGCGCGCGAACGCCGCGGCGTAGCGCTTGGGACCTTCCGCGCCGATCACGTCGTGCTCGCCCGGGATCGTCATCAGCGGTGCGCGCAGCGTGCTCAGCACGGCGCGTGCATCGTCGAACTCCGCCGCTTTGCTCAAATGCGTGACGTCGCCGGTGTGCATGACGAACGCCGGCTGCACCGGCATCGCGTTGATGCCCGCGACCGCTTTGGCCAGCGTACCGCGCACGTCGTCATTGGCCGGGCCGGTGTAGCCGATGTGGCTGTCGCTGATCTGCACGAAGCTGAACGCCTTGGGCGATGCTTCCGCGGTCGCGCGCACGATGCCGTCCGCGCCCAGCACGTACAGAATCCCCGCACCGGTCCAGGCGACGTGCCCCACGAAATCGCGCCGCTTCACGTGGCGCTCGTTGGGCGGCTTGCCGCCTTCACGACGATCGTGCCGTGCATCATCGGGTGGACGGTGCAATGGTACGCCACTTTGCCTGCTTTCGTGAACGCGCGCGTCCACTTCTGGTGTTGATTCAGTCCCTCGGAGTCCCACGACGCATCGTCGGCGGTCGCCGTGTGCGCGTCGTCGTCGTCGTTGACGAACGTGACCTTGTCGCCGGCGTTCACGACCAGCGACGCAGGCGTGAAGGCGTCGTCGCGGATGTGCACCACGGCGCCGGCTTGAGGCGAAGGGGCGACGGCGGTCAACGCGAGCAATGCCGCGGCCCCGATCAGCGCTGTTCTCATGCAGTCCCTACGCCGCCGCGGCCGGCGCCGGTTCGAGGCCCGCGCCGCGTCAGCCCGGGGGGACGATGTCGGGCGGCAGGCTCGGCAACGGACGCGGTGCGGCGAAGGTCGACCGCGGCAGCGTCGCGGGAAAACGCCAGCGCGAGAACGTGAGGTGCTCGCGCGCGACGCCGCCCGGTACGTTCGCCTCCGCGGCGGCGCTGCGCGCCACCCACCAGCGATCCGATTTTGCGAAGGTCACCTCACCGTGCCCGGCGTGCTGGTTCGTCTCGAACGCCACGGCGGCCGGGAGGAACGTGACGCCGTCGATCGTCACCCGCGTGAACGCGAACGCCGGCGCATTTTTTTTCGGGGTGAGGTCGAACACGTAATCGACGTGCTTGCCGGTCTTGTGCGGACCGGCGTAGCTGAAATCGTAGGCTGCGGGCTTCGGCGCGAGCGCGCGCACGGTATAGCGATACGGCCTGCGCCGGAAGATGCGCACGACGGGCGCCGTCGGGCGCGTGCCGTTGACGGCGATCGTCTCGTCGCGCTCGTCCGCGCCGCTGCGAAAGATGCGGTGCGTCTGCTCCAGCGAGCGCACCCCGGTCTGCTCGATGACGTACTCGACGCTGAACACGCGCGGCTCTTTGAGGGCGGCCAGCGCGGCCGCGTAGTTCGCGAGCACGACGTCGGGCGCGGGCGTGGGTACCGCGGCGGCAGCGGGCACCGCGGTCGCCGCCGTCACGGCCGCCGCGACGAACAGCGCGATCACGACACTTGCGTGGCGAGCAGCTCGCGCATCGCGGCGAGCGCGGCATCGGCGCCGGCGGGATCCTTGCCGCCGCCTTGCGCTTGCGCCGGCGCGCCGCCGCCCTTGCCGCCGACGAGCGGCGCCGCGGCTTTGACGAGGTTCCCGGCGTGCGCGCCGGCTTTCACGGCGTCCTCGCTCGCGCTGACGAACAACGACGCGCTGTCGCCGTCGGTACCGACCAGCGCGACGACGCCCGAGCGCAAGCGCGAGCGGATCGCGTTGCCGAGCGTGCGCAGCGCTTCGGCGTTCGCCTCGCGCACGACGGCGAATACCGCGCGCGTCCCGCCGGCGGTTTCCGCGGCGTCGGCGTACGTCGCCGCATCCGCGGACGCGAGCCGCGACTTGATGTCGGCCATCGCTTTTTGCAGATCGCGCACGTCGCTCTGCAAACGCTCGACGCGCTCGACGAGCTCGTCGGGTTTCGCGGAGAGCGCCTCGCTCAGCGTCGCGAGCGTATCCTGCTGCCCTTCGACGTAGCGCTCCGCGGCCTTCGAGACGATGCCCTCGATGCGGCGCACGCCGCTGCCGATCGAACCTTCGCTGAGCATCACGAACATCCCGAGCTCGCCGGTGGTGTGCGCGTGCGTTCCGCCGCAGAACTCCACCGCCGGCCCGAACGCGACGACGCGCACGCGGTCGCCGTACTTCTCGCCCGCCATCGTGATCGCGCCGGTGGCCTTCGCCTCCTCGATCGGCAGCTCGGTCATGTCTTGATGAAAGTCGGCGCGAATCAGCTCGTTGACGCGCTGCGTCACCGCGCGCTTTTGCGGCAGCGTGAGCGCCCCGGACGGGCTGCGGAAATCGAACCGCATGCGATCGACGCCCACCCACGAACCGGCCTGAACGATCTCGTCGCCGAGCACGTCCTTGAGAGCCCGCTGCAGCAAGTGCGCCGACGTGTGGTGGCGGCGGATCTCTTCGCGCCACTCCGGATACACGCTCGTGTGAACCGCGTCGCCGGCTGCGAGCGCGCCGCGCGTGAGCCGCCCGTGGTGCGCGATCGCCTCGCCGACGTACTGCGTGTCGGTCACTTCGAACACCGCGTCGCCGTGCGTGATGCGGCCGTGGTCGCCCACCTGGCCGCCTTTCTCCGCATAGAACGACGTGCGATCGAGCAGGATCTGCGCCTCGGCGCCGGCCTCGATCGCATCGACGGGCTTGCCGCCGGCGAGAATCGCCTGCACGGTACCGTCGGCTACGAGACCGCCGTAGCCTTCGAACGCCGAGGACAGCGTCGGGATGTCGGTGACCGTCACGACGCCGCGCTTGCTGGCCGCGTCGGCCCGCGCGCGCTGCCGCTGCTCGTCCATCTTGCGCTCGAACGCGATCGTGTCCACGGCGACTCCGCGCTCGGCCGCAATCTCGCGCGTGAGCTCGTACGGAAAGCCGTACGTGTCGTGCAACACGAACGCGTCCTCGCCCGAGATCAGCATCGTGCAGTCTTCGAGCGCACCGGCGATCAGCGCTTCGAGCAGCTCGCTGCCGCGGTCGAGCGTGCGCAAAAACCCGGCTTCTTCGGTACGCAGCGCGCTCTGCACGTCGGCCAGCCGCGCGCGCAGCTCCGGATAACCGCCTTCGAGCGACGTGACGACCGCGCTCGCGAGCTCGGCCATGAACTCGCGCGGATAGCCCAGCAAACGCCCGTTGCGAATCGCCCGGCGAATGAGGAAGCGCAGCACGAACCCGCGCTCGGTGTTCGAAGGATACACGCCGTCGGCGATGAGAAACGTCGCCGCACGCGCATGGTCGGCGATGATGCGCCGGCGCGCCAGCTGCTCCGCGGGCGGCAGCGCCGTCTGGCCGACGGGCGGCTGCGCGTCGATCAGGTCGGTGAACAAGTCCGTTTCGTACATCGACGTCTTGCCGTTCGCGATCGCGAGCACGCGCTCGAACCCGCCGCCGAAGTCGATCGCCTTACGCGGCAAATCGGTGAGCTTGCCGTCGGACCCGCGATTGAATTGCTGGAACACGATGTTGCCCAGCTCGGTGAACCGATCGCCTTTGTTGGGTCCGTCATCGTCCGGGCCGGCTGCGTATTCGGGCCCGAGGTCGAAGAAAATCTCGCTGCACGGGCCGCACGGACCGGTCGCGCCCATCGTCCAAAAGTTGTCCTCGTCCCAGCGCGTGATGCGCGCGGGCTCGAGTCCGATCTCGGTTTCCCAAAGCTGCTGCGCCTCGTCGTCGGACACGTGCACGGTGACGTGCAGCCGCGCCGGATCGATGCCCATTTCGCGCGTGTAGAAATCCCACGCGAAGCGGATCGCCTCGGACTTGTAGTAGTCGCCGAACGAAAAGAAGCCGAGCATTTCCAGGAACGTGCCGTGACGACCGGTTCGCCCGACGTTCTCGATGTCGGATTTCGCGCCCGCGACACGGAGGCAGCGCTGCACGGTGACGGCACGCGGCACCGGAGCGGGCTGCTCGCCCAGGAACACCGGCACGAACTGCTCCATCCCGGCGATGGTGAACAGCGTCGTGCTCATCTCATCCGGGATGAGCGACGCCGACGGCAGATGCGCGTGCCCGTTGCGTTTGAAATAGTCGACGAATGCTCGTCGCAGCTCTTGGGAAGTCATGGCCGACCGCTCAGGTTCGCGACGGGCGGCCCCACGCCTCGCAGCCCGGCGCCGGCCGCCAGGTCACGCGACGGTGCGGACGCCCAAAACCGGCAAGCGCGGTACGATCGTTTCGATTGATTCGGCGACAACCGTCGCGTTACGAAGGAGCTTGGCGTTATAGAGCGCGCGATCGGCAGCCGCGAATAGCCGTTCACCATCGATCGGCTGGGCCGCGGACGCGTGCGCGACGCCGATGCTCAGCGTGACGACCGGGGCCACCTTCGAGCCCGCATGCGGGATGGCGAGCGCTTCGACCCGCAGGCGGATTCGTTCCGCGACGTCGCGTGCGCCGCGGGCGCCCGTTTCGGGGAGCAGCACGACGAACTCTTCGCCGCCGTACCGCGCGACCAGGTCGGACGGGCGCAAGAGCGACGTACGAAGCGACTCGGCGACGCGCTGCAAGCACGTATCGCCCGCCGAATGACCGTACCGGTCGTTGAATTGTTTGAAAAAGTCGATATCGAGAAGGAGGAACGCGACGTCGGCCTTCCTACGCCGATTGAGCGTCCAGCGCACGTAGTCATCGAACGAGCGTCGATTGCGCAAGCCGGTGAGTCCGTCGACGATCGCCATCGTACCCAGCCGCCGGTACAGTCCGCCAACTTCCGATAGCAGCATCAGCGGCAGCACGCTCGCCGTCGCCAGCGTTTCGGCTTTACCGAGATACCAGCTCACCGAATACCGCGCGCCCGCGAACGCATTGAGGGCGCCGTCGAGCGCCGACGTCGCAAGAGCGACCGCGAGCCACAGCTGCAACAAGCTCGGCCTGCGCGCGAACCCTATTACCAGCATCGCCGCCGCCGCATTGAAAACGAACACGAACGGCGCGAACCCATGCGACCAAAGGCTCGTGAAATGCCCGTTGATGACGATGAGCGGAAGCGAGTTTCTCAGGACCAGTATCGTGCCGACACTGATGAGCGTCCCGGTGACGAGGCCCGTCATCGCCAGGCGGAGTCCAGCGCGTATGCGTATCCCGGTGTTGAAGCGTCTGCTGAAATCCGGATCGTAGATGCGCCAGGCTGCGATGATCGCTGGAAAGACAAGGTGCCATGCGAACCAAAACCACGCCGAGATTTGCTGGGTCCCGACGGCAAGCGGCGACGTGATGAATAGCCCTGGAAAAAAGGCCACGTACGGGATGGTCAAGAGGCCGGACGCGGCGTATGCAGCACCGATGTAGGCGAATGACCGAACCCCGTTGACCGAGAATTGCGTGAACAACAGGAACGCGGTGAGCAGGTCAGCCCCACCCCATAATGTCGCGCAAATCGGAATGAACGGGCCGACCGCAGGTCCCCGGATCTCCCCCAAACGCGACGCCGCGAACGTGAACAGGATGAGAAGCGTGACGAACGACACTGCCGCGATCTGATCGCGCTTCGTCGCCCGGCGGAGCATCATGTCCGCTAACGCGATTGGTTCGTCGGCTTGTATCGACATCGAGACGCTCCGCGCAATCGGCGGATCTCGTCCGCATCGAATCCCCGCCCCCCAGCGTAGCAGAACCACCGACGCCGGCATGAGCAATAGCGCTCACCCGGGCACGCGGCCGGTCTACTTCTCTTGGAGGAAGTTCTTCAGCTTCTCGAGCGCCTTTTGCTGCAGGCGCGACACGTGCATCTGCGACACGTTGAGCCGCTTGGCGATCTCCGTCTGCGACACGCTCTCGTAGAAGCGCAGGTACAGGATGACGCGCTCGCGCCCGGTCAGCACTTGGAACGCGCGCTCCAAGTTCGCGCGGTCTTCGAGCAGTTCCAAGCCGGCGTCGTTCTGGCCGACGTAGTCCGCCAGCGTCTGTGACTTCTTGTCGCCGTCGCCGTTGAGCTCGGTGTCGAGCGAGAGCAGGTTGTACGCCTGCCCGAGCTCCTGCGCCTCGAGGATGTCTTCTTCCGTCGCGCCGAGATGCTGCGCGAGCTCGCCCACGGTCGGCGAGTGGCCGAGCTTCACGGTCAGCTTCTCAATCGCGCGGTTGACGGACAGGTTGAGCTCTTGCAAGCGGCGCGGGACCTTCACGGCCCAGCCCTTGTCGCGGAAATACCGTTTGATCTCGCCGACGATCGTCGGCGTGGCGTACGTGGTGAATTCGACGCCGCGCTCGAGATCGAAGCGGTCGATCGCCTTGAGCAAGCCGACCGTACCGACTTGGATCAGATCGTCGAGCGCCTCACCGCGGTTGGCGAACTTGACGGCGAGATACCGCACGAGGTTGAGGTGCGCGACCACGAGCTCGTTGCGCAAACGGTCGAACTCGCTGATGCCGGAATGGTCCGGTCCGCTATCGAGCGCTCGATTGCTTCGCAGCTCGGCAAAGCGCGCGAACGCCTGTCGCGCGCGATTCCGGTCCCAGCGTTCCTCGTCCACGTGAGGAACCGACGATGACACGGCTAGGCTGAAACGCGCTTCGCCATGACGAGCTCCGTGCCGCGGCGCGGATCGCTCGTGTAGTCGACGCTGTCCATGAGAGCCCGGATCAAGAACACCCCAAGCTCTTCGGTGCGCCCCTCGTCGATGCCGCCTGGCTTCACAGGCTCTAAGTGCAAGCCCGGCGAGCGATCGCGTACGGTGACGCGCAGCTCGTTCTCCAGCGCGTCGCAGACGATCTCGATTACGCCCGCGTCGACGCCGCCGGCGCTCTGAATGGAGTTCGTGCACGCTTCCGCGATGGCGAGCTTGATGTCTTCGATCTCGTCGACCGAAAAGCGGAGCCGGCTCGCGACCGCCGCAACGGCCAGCCGCGCGACCGCGACCCACTCGGCACGCCCCGGTATCTTCAGCTCGACGGTTCCGTGCGAAGACACTTCGAGGGCGTGGGTGGACGCGTTCACACCAAGGCCTTCATGGCGCTCTGTTCGTCGTCGAAGATGCCGAAGATCTTTACCAGACCGGTGATGTCGAAGATCTTCTTGATCTGCGGGTTGGTGCACACCAAATTGACGGAGCCGCCGTGCTCGCGCACGCGCTTGAGCCCGCCGATCAGAACGCCGAGCCCGGTCGAGTCGATGTAGCGCACTTTCTCGAGATTGATGACGAGGTTGTAGTGCTCTTGATCGATCAGCTCCGTGATCGCGTCTTTGACCTTGGGCGAGGTGTATACGTCGATCTCGCCGGTGAGGTCGACTACGTACGCGTCGCCTTCCGATTCGCGGACGTTGACTTTGATATCCACGCTAACTCCTTAGCTTTGATTGCTTTCGTCTTCGAGGGTGCTGCGCTGGCGGGTAGCGGCGTCCTTGCCTTCCGAGATCGCTCCGTCGATGCGGGCTTTCGCATCCGCGACGATTTGGCGCCCACGGGCAAGAAGATCGTTGGCGTCGCCGGCGGTATCGCGCGCGCGCTCGCCGGCCTCGCGTGCTTTGGCGACGAGGAGGTCGCGCGTGTCCTCACCCGACTGCGGGGCGAGGATCATCGCGAGGACGGCTCCCGCGAGCGCGCCGAGCGCGAGGCCGGTGATGAAACCCGGAACGCTTCCGCCGCCGTCTCCGGCGCGAGCCTCGTCTCGATCAGCTTCCACTGGAGCCCACCCCGCTCGGGCTGACGGCGCCGTCCGGCGGAGCGCCCCGCCGGCCCGACACGAGCCGGCGCAAACCGGCCGTGATGCCGCTCAGGGTTGCCCCGACGTTGACCAGCCCAGGCGTGACCGCTTCGGTGGCGAGTTTGGCGGTGTTGCCGACGGTGCCGGCGACGCCTTCGAGCGTACCGACGACCGCACCGAGCCGCGCGACCGTCGCATCGGCGGTGTCGGCGATCCCGCCCACGTGTCCGAGCGTCGCAATGACCGGCACCGAGATGGCAGCGATCTGACGGTCGACCTCATCGAGCGTACCGTTGAGCCGCGTGAAGACTTTGGCCAGGGACGAGCACACCACGAAGACGCCGATGCCGATCAGCAATACGCCGACGCCGACGCCGATATCCAAAATAATCGCCCACTGGAAACCCGAACTCAAAAAACAGTCCTCCGCGTGCTCGCGAGAGCCACGGTCGGTCACATTCCCAAATTAACGATGCGCTACACGACGAGCGGCGTGCCCATGCTTGCCATGATAGACGGCAACCGGCGCAAGACTTCCTCGATGTCTGCCGGCGTCGTATCGCGGCCGAGCGAAAACCGGATCACGCCGTGGCGATGACGCTCGTCGAGGCCCAGCGCTATCGCGACATGGCTCGGCTCCAAGGAGCCGGCGGCGCACGCACTTCCGGCCGACGCGGCGATGCCTTCGAGGTCGAGGCGGATCAGCACCGCATCCGAGGGCACGCCGGCAAATGCGACGGAGAGATTGTTCGCAAGGCGGGGCACGCCCGCGCCGTTCACGACGACGTCCGGGATCGCGGCGACGATGCCCGCTTCGAGCCGATCGCGCAGCGCGCCGATCCGAACCACGGCGTCCGGTCGCTCGCTGTCGCCTAGCGCGAGCGCAACAGCGAACCCCGCGATGCCCGCGACGTTTTCGGTGCCGGCGCGCAAGCCGTGCTCCTGGCCGCCGCCGACGATGAGCGGCTCGAGCGCGGTGCCGCGGCGGACGTATAACACGCCGACGCCCTTGGGTCCGTAGCATTTGTGGCCCGAGAGCGTGAGCAAATCGACGCCCAACGCATCGACGTGGAGCGGAAGCCAGCCCGCCGCCTGCACCGCGTCGGTGTGGACCAGCACACCGCGCTCGCGCGCGATGCGGGCCAGCTCCGCGACGGGTTGGACCACGCCGATCTCGTTGTTGGCGAGCATGACGCTGGCCACGGTCGTCTCGGGCGTCAGCGCCGCGGCGAATTCGTTTGGGTCGACCAGTCCGCGCGCATCGACCGGCAAGCGCGTGACGCGCCAGCCGTCGCGTTCCAGGACGTCGACGGCGTGCAGCACCGCGTGATGTTCGGTCGCGACGGTGACGACGTGGCGCCCGCGGCCGGTCGCCGCGCGCGCGGCGCCGGCGACGGCAAGCACATCCGACTCCGAGCCGCCGCCGGTGAACACGATCTCACGCGGCGCCGCGCCGAGCACGCGCGCAACAGCCTCGCGCGCCGAATCGACCGCCGCTCGCGCCGCACGGCCTTCAGCGTGAAGCGAGTTCGGGTTGTAGCCGCCGTGCAGCGGCGCCATCGCCGCAACGACCTCCGCCCGAGCGGGTGTCGTCGCGGCATGATCGAGATAGATCCGCGTCATCGTCGCGCAAAGCATAGCACGCGACGGGTCAATCGTCCCCGAACAGCTCGCTTTCGGCGCTTGGGATGCTGCGGCGACGCGCGTCGATCCAGGCGCGCAGGCGGGCTTCGTCGCCCTGTTTGGTGGGATCGAAGTAGGTGCGGTCGCCTAACGCCTCCGGCAGGTTTGATTGCAGCGCGACGGCGGGCGGCAAATCGCCCTCCGCGCCCATGTCCGCGTAGTCCGTGTGCGCGTAGCGGTAGCCTTCGCCGTAGCCGAGATTCTTCATCAGCTTCGTCGGTGCGTTGCGCAGGTGCAGCGGGATCGGATCGTTGCGCGTCGCTTCCACGTCGTGCAGCGCGGCACCGTACGCGCGACCGACCGTGTTCGATTTCGGCGCCGTCGCGAGATACAGCACGGCGTGCGCGAGCGGAAAAAAGCCCTCGGGCATTCCGACGAAGTGCACGGCTTGCTGCGCAGCCATCGCCAGCGGCAGCGCGTGCGGGTCGGCGAGGCCCACGTCTTCGCTCGCAAGGATGACGAGCCGCCGCGCGATGAACAGCGGGTCCTCGCCCGCGTCGATCATACGCGCCAGCCAGTACACCGCCGCATCGGGGTCGCTGCCGCGAATCGTCTTGATGAACGCGCTGATCGTGTCGTAGTGCGCGTCGCCGCCCTTGTCGTAGCCGGTCGCGCGGCGCTGCAGCGCGTCGGCGATGGTCTGCACGTCCACCACGCGCGCACCGTCGTCGCGTTTCGGCGCGGAGGCCGATGCGAACTCCAGCGTCGAGAGCGCGGAGCGCGCATCGCCGTTGGCGCGGTTCACCAGCGCATCGAGCGCGTCGGGCGTGAGCTCGACGTGCTGCGCACCAAGGCCGCGCTCTTCGTCCTGCAGCGCGCGCTCGATGACCGTGCGCACGTCGTCGTCGGCGAGTGATTTCAGGACGAACACGCGCGAGCGCGACAGCAGCGCGGAGTTCACTTCGAACGACGGGTTCTCGGTTGTCGCGCCGATCAGCGTGACGGTGCCGTCCTCCACGTACGGCAGCACCGCGTCTTGCTGCGCCTTGTTGAAGCGATGGATCTCATCGATGAACAGCACGGTGCGCCGGCCCGCGGCGCGCAGTTTCTGCGCGTCGGCCACGACGCGCCGCAAGTCGGCGACGCCGGCGCTCACCGCGGAGAGCCCGGCGAAGTGCGCGCCCGTCTGCTGCGCGATGATGCGCGCGAGCGTCGTCTTCCCCGTCCCGGGCGGCCCCCACAGAATCATCGACGGCGCTTGATCCGATTCAATTGCGCGCCGCAGCGCACGCCCCGGGCCGACGATCTGTTCCTGGCCGACGAACTCGTCGAGGTTGCGCGGCCGCATCCGCGCGGCGAGCGGCTCGCGCATGCGCTTACCACCCTCGCCGGAATCAAACAGCCCGATCATGTCAGAACGGAATTCGGCGTTTTTTCGGTTTTGGCGACGGCGTTGCGGAGCCGGGTTCCGGCGTTGGGACCGGCTGCTTGATGATGATCGGCTTGCCGTTGCCTTCGACGTGCTTGGTGTTGAGGTTGTACTCGAGATTTTGGGCCGTCATCGTCGATTCGTTTTCTTTGGTCTTGACGTGGCCTTCGAGCCGCAGCATGCCGGTCTTGCGGTTGAGGACGCCGTGATCGGCGACCATGTCGCGCGCGCCCTGCGTGAAGTGCACGTGCCCGATCGCCGTGTAGA
>JAXDMA010000207.1:0-4042 GCA_034666305.1 Vulcanimicrobiota bacterium | reverse complement strand
GCGCGGCGAGCTCGCGCGTCGGCGCGAGGATGAGCGCGTGCGTCTTGCCGCGCGGCATGGCCGCGAGCTTCTCGAGGATCGGCAGCGCGAACGCGGCCGTTTTGCCCGTGCCGGTTTGGGCGCTGGCGAGGACGTCCTTGCCCGCGAGGGCCGGCGGGATCGCGGCAGCCTGAACGGGGGTCGGGATGGTGAAGCCGAGCTCACGCACGGCACGAAGGGACGCCGGGCCGAGGCCCAACGCGTCAAAAGTCGGTTGCATCGATTCTTTCGAAAAGCGTGCGCGCGAGGTCGATCGGTCGCATTTCGAAAGATCGCGCAAGGTTGGTGGTCACCGGGGTGACGCTTTACTATATCACGACGGGCACGGGAAGTCGAACGGACGTTTGTCGGTTTACGCCGGCTGCGACGTTTGTCGAACGGTTTATCCGGCCGCGAGCGCGCGGGCCGGTGAGGGGACGACTCGCAGTGCCGGGCGCCCGGAGTGCGCTCCGCATACGTATCGCTCGAAGGCGGCAAGCGTCTGCGGCCGGCCGAAATAGTAGCCCTGAGCAGCGTCGCAGCCAAGCGCCGCGATCCGCCGCAGCTGGGATTCGTGCTCGATCCCCTCGGCGATCACGCGGAAACCCAGCCCGTGCGCGATCGCCACGATCGACGAGATGATGGCCTCGTCGTACTTGTCGTTGACGACGTCGCGCACGAACGACCGGTCGACCTTGAGCTCGGAGATCGGCAGCCGCTTCAGGTACGAGAGCGAGCTGTAGCCGACGCCGAAATCGTCCATCGCGACCGCGACGCCCAGCGCGTGCAACTCGGTGAGCACCGGCAGCACGCTGTCGTCCAGCGCGATGCTTTCGGTGACTTCCACGGAAAGCGCTCCGGCGGGCAGCCCGTAGTCGGCGAGCGCGCGCGACACCACATCCGGCAGATCCGGCTCGCGCAGGTCGCGTGACGAGACGTTGACGGACATGCGGAAGTCCGGCAGTACGGTGCGAATGCGAGCCGCCGCGGCGCACGCCTCGCGCAGCACCCAGCGGTCGATCGCGACCACCGTTCCGGTCTCTTCGGCGATGCTGATGAACGTATCGGGCGCGATGAGCCCGCGCACGGGGTGCCGCCAGCGCACGAGAGCTTCGGCGCCGACCACCTCGTTCGTGTCGATCATGACGATCGGCTGAAAGCGCAGCTCGAGCTCGTCGCGGTCGATTGCCAAACGCAGCTCGTGCTCGAGCGAAAGGCGGTCGACCGTAACCGTCTCCATCGACGCCTCGAACATCGAGTAACGGTTTCCGCCCATCCCCTTTGCGCGGTACATCGCGGCGTCGGCGTGCGCGATCAGCGACTCGGCGTCCCGGCCGTGCACCGGATACATGGCGGCGCCGATGCTGGCCGTGACGTACAGCTCGCGGCCGCCGGCGGTCATCGGGGCGGCGAGCGCGTGCAGCAGGCGCCGGGAAACGGCCTGGATCTCCGTGGCGTCGCCGGCGCGCGGCAACAGGATGATGAACTCGTCTCCGCCTGGGCGCGCCACGACGTCGCCCTCGCGAATGACGCTCTGCAACCGCGCCGCGACCTCGCGCAAAACGTCGTCGCCGGAGTTGTGGCCGAGCGTGTCGTTGATCGTCTTGAACCGGTCGAGGTCCATGAAGAGTACGGCGAAACCGCGGCGCCCGCGTTCCGCGTCGGCGATCGTGTCCGCGAGCAGCCCTTCGAGGGACAGCCGGTTCGGCAGCCCGGTGAGCCGGTCGCGATGCGCGGCATCGAACAGGACGTGCTCGGCACGCTTGAGCTCGGTGACGTCGATCGTAACCCCGACGGCGCCGATCACGTTGCGTTGCGCGTCGAACATCGGCTCGACGTGGTGCCGCAGCCACCGGTCGGCGCGCGGACGTTCCAGGCGCGCCTGTTTGCCCTCGAACACGTCGCGCAAAACGGATGCGTCGACGAGCGTTTCGGACGACTGCGCGAGGAGCTCGGCGGCCACGAGCCCGAGCTCCTCGAGCGCGCCGCCGGAAACCGCCGTGAACCGCCCTTCGCGATCGGTCGTCCACAGCACGGCGTCGACGTGGTGCGTCACGAGCTGCAAGCGCTTCTCGCTCTCGCGCAGCCGCAGCTCGGCTCCGGTGCGTTCGCTGACGTCGCGCAACGAGATCAACGTCTCCGTGGCGGCGGCGTGGATCCGCAGCTCGATCCACGTGCCCGTCGCCGGCGACGCATGCGTGCGCTGAATTCCGCGCGCGGTCCGCCGTGCTTCCCGAATCTCCGGAACCAGCTCGGACGCGAGCGGATCGATGATCCGGTCGATGCGCTGCCCGACGAGGTCCCCCGCGGTCGAGCGCAGGATCCGCTCCGCCTCCTCGTTGGCGTGCGTGATCACGAGATCGTGGTCGAGGATGTACATGCCGTCCCCGACGGTTTCGAGGATGTTGAGTTTCTTTTCGGCGGCGTCGGCCGCGGCCGAGCGCGCGGCATCAGCCGCAGCGCCCGACCGCCGCACGCGCCGCACCTGGAAGGCGACCGTGAGCGTCGCGCAAAGCGCGACGCTCACGGCTGCGATCAGGAGCAGGGTCACGCCAGACAACGGCGGCGACCCTCTTCGAGAAGCGCCGCTCTGGACGCCACCCCGAAGGATTCGAACACGGCCGCGATCTCGTTTTCGATCGTGAACATGCTCCTGCTGAACCGGCGCGACAGCTCCGCCGGATCCGCCCCCGCCCAAAGGGCGCGGGCGATTTGGCGCTGCAGCGGCGTGAGCTCCGACGGCATCGCTTCTTCGCGTGCCAGGGACCCTTCCGCAAACGTCGCCAAGGGACAGTCCGGATAGAAGCCCGCATGGTGGACGCTCGATGCGCGCCACCGCTCTTCTCCGGTGAGCTCCGCGAGTGCCGCTGCGCTCAACGAGGCCCGGTAGTGGAACGAAGCTCCGTCGAAGATCGCATACGCCTGTTGCAGCGCGGCGATCGCGGCGTTGGTCCGCCCCTGCGTTTGCTCGATGCGTCCCAGGGCGTACTTCTCGTGGGCAACCACGCGCACGTCTTGATGCAAGGCGAGCGCCGGATCCACGTTTTCCGTACCGATCTGAGAATACATCGACGCGTACCGCTGCGCCCGCGGCGCATCGGTTGGTGCGTGGAGCACGGCCAGCATGACGAGGAGCTGGCGCTCTTCTCCATGCGAGGTGCCCCATCTCACGTCGTACGTGAGCGCATCGGCGTGAGCGAGCTCTTCTGCGCACCAGAACTCGTTTCCGGAGATGCGTGCGACGTAGGCGCGGTCGAGATGAGCCGTCAACCGGCAGGCCGAGGACGGAGCCAGCGTACGAGCGTCTTTGAACGCCCACTGTGCCTCCGCCGCGCGGCCTCGCATGAAGACGTCCCATCCGAATGCGCGGGTCGCCGTGTAGTGGTGAAACGCAACGTCGGGGGTCCAGGCGAGTGCGTCCGAAGCGCGGCGTGCCGCGGCGACGGCGTTTGCGTCGGCCGTTTCGAAACCGACTTGCGCAAGCGCGTGAATCGACGTTGCGAGCGTCGCTACGTCCACGGGTTCGGGGGTCGGCATCGTGGCGTATTCGACGGCACGACACAGATCCGCGATGTGCGCGGCGTAGTCCGCGTTCCCGGCGTGCAGCCATGCGCGATAGGCGTACGCCGCCGACGCGATGCTGGGGTCGGGGTGCGCGAGTGCGATCGCGACTTCGGGGGCGGTGGGGTCGCATTCGCGACGGAACCAACGCATCCGCACGTCGTGATACGCCATCGTGTGAATCCCGTCGGGAACCGCGTGCGCAAACGCGCGCGCTTCGGCGTACCGGGATTCTGCTTGGGAGAAGCCGCGAACCGTCGCGAGCGCCTTTCCAAGCTGGATTGCGAAGCCGAACCGGCCGGCGTCCGAAGACACGATGTCTTCGACCGTCGTCAGGTAGGTCACCGCGCCAACGGGGTCGCGGCGGCCGAGCGTTTCGGCTTTGATCGTGATGGCCTGTTCGGCAAACTCTGCCGGCCAGTCCTCACAGCCTTCTAGGAGCTCCAATGCGGCGTCGTACAAC
>JAXDMA010000206.1:0-3678 GCA_034666305.1 Vulcanimicrobiota bacterium | reverse complement strand
GTCTCACAACCCGACGCCGGCGAACAGGCGCTCGACATCGCCGAGATGCTCGTCCGCTCCAACGCGGTCGACGTCGTCGTCGTCGACTCCGTCGCGGCGCTCGTCACCAAGGCCGAGCTCGAAGGCGACATGGGCGACACGCACGTCGGCTTGCAGGCGCGCTTGATGTCGCAGGCGCTGCGCAAGCTCACCTCCGCGATCTCGCGCTCGAAGTGCGTGATGATCTTCATCAACCAGCTGCGCGAGAAGGTCGGCGTCATGTTCGGCAGCCCCGAGACCACGTCGGGCGGCCGCGCGCTGAAGTTCTACGCCTCGGTCCGGCTCGACGTGCGCAAGCTCGAGCAGATCAAGGTCGGCCAGGACGTCGTCGGCACGCGCACGCGCGTGAAAGTGGTGAAGAACAAGGTCGCGCCGCCGTTCCGCATGGCCGAGTTCGACATCACCTACGGCAAGGGAATCTCGAAGATGGGCTCCATCATCGACGTCGCGCTGGAACGCAACATCATCGGCAAATCCGGCTCGTGGTACACCTACGGCGAGCAGCGCATCGGTCAGGGCCGCGAAAACGCGAAGTCGTTTCTCGAGGAGCACACCGACGTCGCCGACGAGATCGCGACCAAAATTCGCGAGGCGCTCAAGGCGACCGTGTCACCGAACGGCGTCGCCAAAGCCGTCGGCGCAAGCATCAAGGACGACGAGTAGCGTCCCATGGCTTCTGCCAGAGTAACGGCGCTGCGCATGCTTGCGCAGCGCCGTCTTACCGAGGCGCAATTGCACGGCAGGCTGACGCGCAAGGGTTTCGACGATGAGAGCGTCGCCGCGGCGGTCGCGTCGTGCCGGCGCGAAGGCTTGCTCGACGACAACCTCTACGCGGCGCTCTACGTCGAGACCAAGCGCGCCGCGGTCGGCGACGCGCGGCTCGTCGCCGAGCTCGTCAAGCGCGGGATCGATCGCGACGCCGCGCGCGAGCGCGTCGCAGCGGCGGAAACCCAGGAGCCCGAGCGCATCGGCGCTGCCTACGACCGCATCCGCCGCACGAATCCGGCGCTGTCCTATCAGTCGGCGGCACGCAAGCTCGAGCGGCTCGGATTTCCCGCGTCCTTGATTTATCGCGTCCTGCGGGAGCGCGCCGGATCCGATCTCGGCGACGCGCTCGCGGGACTCTAGGCGAGGAATGCGCTGCGGCGGCATGGTAAGGTCGCCTTCAGGAATGCATTTCTCCATCGTCCGCGGGCTGTTATGCACGCTCGCGGCTCTCGCGTTGCTCGTGCCTCGACCGGCGCAGGCGATCGAGCTCGACGCCATCTCGAAGGCCGCTGCGGGCTACACCGTCGGCGACCCCAAGCTCCAGGCACTGTACCGGGCGGCACTACTCAACACCAACAAGCAAGTGACCCTCGCGTCGGACGGCACCGTCTATATCAAGACCGGCGACATCCCCGCCGAGTGGCTGCGGGACGCAAGCGTCCAAGTGCGGCCGTACCTGTTCTTTGCAAAGAGCGACGAGCCGACTCGTGTACTGTTGCGCGGGGCGATCGCGCGCATGGGCAAGTATCTGCAGGTCGATCCGTACGCCAATGCGTTTACCCTCGGGTACGGGGTTTGGGAAGAGAAGTTCGAGCTCGACTCGCTTGCGTATCCGATCGCGCTTGCGTGGACGTACTGGAAGCAGACCGGCGATACGTCCGTCTTCACCGGCGACCTCTCGCTCGGATTCGACGCGGCGCTGGCGACCATGGAGCGCGAGCAAGATCACGCGCGCAATTCGAAATACACGCACCCTCAGGTCCCCAACGGCGGCAAAGGCAGCCCCATCGCGTATACGGGGATGATCTGGAGTGGTTTTCGGCCGTCCGACGACGCGTGCTCTTTGAATTATCTCATCCCATCGGAGATGATGGCGGTCGTTGCGCTGGGTAATCTCGAGGAGATCGAGCGCGATGTGTACCACAACATCATAAAGGCTCAGCGGGCTAAGGCCCTGCGCGACCAGGTGCAAACGGGAATCCAGACATACGGCGTGGTGTTCTTCCCGAACTACGGATACATCTACGCGTACGAAGTTGACGGGCTTGGGCACGCAACCATCATGGACGATGCGAACGTGCCGTCGTTGCTTTCAGCGCCGTATCTGGGCTACACCAAGCCGACGTCGTTCATCTACCGCAACACACGCAAGTTCTTGCTATCCCGAGATAATCCGACGTATTACGTTGGAAAGGTGGCGCGGGGGATCGGTTCACCGCACACGAGCGAGAACTACGTCTGGCCCATCGCGATGATGATGCAAGGTTTCACCGCATCCAGTGACGCCGAGCGCAAAGACGTGCTCTCGCAATTGCTTGCGTCCGATCCCGGCGATCATTTGCTGCACGAGTCGTTCAATCCGGACGATCCGACGAAGTTCACCCGGGCCGACTTCGGCTGGCCCAACGCGCTGTTCAGCGAGTACGTCATGACGACGTTCGAAGGCGTGCCGGCGCTGCCCGTGGGCTCGACGACGGACTTGGGTTTCCGCGGCGACTGACGTGCTCATGAACGCACCCGCTGACCCGCGCCGTCCCGTCGACGTCTGCGTCGGAATCCAGTGGGGCGACGAGGGCAAGGGTCGCGTCGTCGACCTGCTCGCGCGCGACTACGGCGTAATCGCGCGCTTCGGCGGCGGTGACAATGCGGGCCATTCGATCGAAGTGGGCGACACCAAGCTCGCACTCCACGTCGTGCCGTCGGGCGTGCTCGTCACCGGCACGAAGCTGCTGATCGGCGCGGGGACGGTCGTGTCGCTGCAAGGGCTCGTGAACGAGCTCGACATGCTGATGAAGCTCGGCGTCGATGTCTCGCGCGTGTTCGTCGCGGCGCGCGCGCACATCGTGTTTCCGTATCATGCGACGCTCGACCGGCTCGGCGAGAAGCAGCGCGGCGGCGCGGCGATCGGCACCACCGGGCGCGGCATCGGTCCCGCCTACGTCGACCGCGTCGGGCGGCTCGGCATCACCTACGGCGACCTCACCAAGTCCGACGAGGCGCTCGCGACAAAGATTCGCCAGGCGTTGCTGACGCGCGTGCCGCTGCTCGCGGGCGCCGACGACGTGCCGTGCGAGGAAGACATCGTGGGCGACACCCTCGCCCTTGCGAAGCGCGTCGTCCCGCACGTCGTCGACGACGTGCGCTTTCTGCACGACGCGATCGCGCGCGGCGAGCGGATCCTCGCCGAAGGTGCGCAGGGCACGATGCTGGACGTGACGTTCGGGACCTATCCCTACGTGACGAGCTCGCACACGGTCGCCGGCGCGGCGTGCACGGGCCTGGGCATCGGTCCCGGCACGATCGGGCGCGTCCTCGGCGTGGCCAAGGCATACTGCACGCGGGTCGGGGCCGGGCCGTTCCCGTCGGAGCTCGCCGATGAACGCGGCGAGCGGCTGCGCTCGCAGGGCCGCGAGTTCGGGGTGACGACCGGGCGGCCGCGGCGCTGCGGCTGGTACGACGCCGTCGCCGCGCGCTACGCCGCCGAGGTCAACGGCCTCGACGCGCTGGTCATCACGAAGCTGGACGTGCTCTCGGGATTCGAGCGGATCGGCCTCGTCACGGGCTACCGCCGCGCCGACGGAACGCCGTGCGGCATCGAGGCGCTCGGCGACGCCGGCCTGAGGGTGGACGTCGAGGAACACGAGGGCTGGA
>JAXDMA010000205.1:0-3565 GCA_034666305.1 Vulcanimicrobiota bacterium | reverse complement strand
TTTTTGCGCACCGCGGAATCCATTTCCAAACGGTTCGGATCGATGCGCGTTTCCAGCAGCACGAACGAGCTCGCGAGCTTGCGCAGGCGCACGCGGTCCAGCGGCTGGCGCAGTTTGTGGAGCTTGTTGGCGCGCCACAGCTCGTCCCACCACGATTGGAGCAGGCGCCGCCGGATGGTGTCGTAGACGTCGGGCGAAAGGCCGCCGACGGCCTCAAGCACCTCGTCGGAGCCGAGCCACGGAGCTTCGAACAGCAGCCGCTCGCACGCGTAGCGGCGGCGGCGCTCGTCGTCGTCGCGGCACGGCCGGCACATTGCGGTTCCCGCGTCGACCGGTGCGTCGCACAGCGTGCAAAACGCGCCGCCGTTCGCCCGGTGGGCGCCGCGCGTCCGCTCGACGGCGCGCCGGAGCCGCGCCAAGGCGTCGTCGAGGGTCTTGGCGGGCGGTTCCGCGGCGACGGCGCCCGTGGCCCGGCGCGGACCGCCGGGTCCCTCGCGGACCGGCACGGGCCGCCGCAGCTTACCGACGCGAAAGCGCAGCCGCGTGAGATCGCGCGCCTCGGGAAGCGCGCGCAAACCGCGCACGATCTCGGGCTCCAAGAAGGCGAGCTGGTGCGACCACGACGACGACGGCGTCAGCACGACGAGCGTGTCGCGCTCGATCGCGACGGGCTGCGCGGCGCGCGCGACGTCGGCGCCGACCAGGTCCGCCCACGCGGCGCGCACGGCGACGAGCGGGTCCGATCCCGGACCCGGCTTGGGCCGCCAGCCGTCGTGCACGCTGCCGAGCTTCAGCACGGGGTCACGGTGGCTGCGCGGATCGACCACGTCGCCGCGGCGCCGACGTCGCGGGGCAGCTCGGTGGTGGTGAGAAACGCCTGCTCGAAATCGCCGACCGCAGCGAGGAAGCCGCCCGCGCGCTCGGCGTCGAGCTCGGACAAGACGTCGTCGAGCAGCAGGATCGGGGCGTCGGCCGTGCGGGCGCGCATGACGTCGTATTCGGCGACCTTGAGCGCAAGCACCGCTGTGCGCTGCTGGCCTTGCGACCCGAACGCCGCCAGCGATTTCCCGTCCACCAGGAGGCGCAGGTCGTCGCGGTGCGGCCCGACCAGCGTCGTCCGCCGCCGCACTTCGCTCTCGACCGCGCCGCCGAGCGCTTCGCCCACATCGCCTTCAGGATTAGGCGCGTACGTCACGCCGAGCCGTTCGCGCGTGCCGCGCCAGCGCGCGTAGATCTCCGCGGTCGCGGCCGCGAGCTCGTCCACGAACGCGCGCCGCGCGGCGATCAGCGCCGACGCGGGCCGCACGAGCTCGTCGTTGTACGCGAGCAGCAGGTCGCGATCCGGCGCGATGGCGCCGCGCAGCAAGGCCGATTTCTGCGCGATGACCTTTTGGTACAGCGCAAGGTCGCGGTAGTACGTCGGGGACAATTGCGCGAGCGCACCGTTGAGAAACGAGCGCCGCAGCGTCGGACCGCCGGACACGAGCTGCAGGTCGGCCGGCACGAACGTTACGACGCGCGTACGCCCGAGAAAGCGCGCGAACCCGACGGCGCCGCCGTTCACCTCGAAGCTCTTGCGCGTCCCGGCCGGCGTGCGCGTGATGGTGCAGCGCAGCCGAATCCCGCCGGCCGCAACGTGCGCTTCCCCCCCGATCTCCGAGCGCTCGCTACCGCTGCGAATCAGCTCGCTCTCGCGATGCGCGCGAAACGATTTGCCCGTCGCGAGCATCGCGAGCGCCTCGAGCAGATTGGACTTTCCTTGGGCGTTCGGCCCCACCAGCACGTTGAGCCCCGCGCTCGGCGTGAAGTCGAGGCTCTCGTAATTGCGAAATTCTCCGAGCCGAACGCGCTCGATCAGCATCGTGAACGCGGCACGCTACGGGCCGTGATCGAGGTTGACCGCGCTACTGGCGCAGCGGCATCAGCACGTAGAGCTGTTCGCCCGAGCCTTCGCCCACTTCGAGCGGCTTGATCGCAGCCGGTGAGAGCGGGCCGAGGAACTCCAGGACGGTCTGCGGCGAATCGACGTGGTTCAGAATCTCCACCAGATACCGCGCGTTGAACGCGATCGCCAGATCTTCGCCGGTTTGCTCGACTTCGAGCTCTTCGTACGCGTTGCCGGTGACGTCGGATTTGGCGGTGATCATCAGCGTTTGGTTTGCGATCTCCAGTTTGACCATCGACGCGCGGTCGCCGGCTACGAGCTCGGCACGGCGGAGGCCGCCGATCAAGCCTTGCGTGTTCACGACGGTGCGGCGGTCGAACTTCGCCGGAATGACCTGCTGATAGTTCGGGTACTGCCCGTCGACCAGACGTACGACGATCGACGTGGTGCCGGCGGTGAATTGCAACTGGTTCGCTTGCGCGCCGAGCGCCGTGATCTCGACCACGTCGGCGCTGCCGAGATTGCGCGCGGCCTCGTTGAGCGCGCGCGACGGCACGATATACTTCGCCGTACCTTCGATCCCGCGTTCGAGCGTCGACGTCCAGCGCGCGAGCCGGTAACCGTCGGTCGCGACGAGCGTGATCTTGTCGCCGTCGAGCTCCATGAGCGTGCCCATCAGCACGGCGCCGCGCGCCTCCTCGTTCGACGCGGCGAAGATCGTCGCGGCGACGCCTTCGCGGAAGCGTTTTGCGGGGACGGCGAACGATTGGCCCTTTTGCGCGGTCGGCAGCGGCGGGTACTCATCGGCGGGGAGCGCGTGAAAATCGTAGTTCGAACGCTCCGCCTTGACCGACGCTCGCGAGGGCGAGCCGGTGAGCTCGAGCAAGCCTGCCGGCAGGTTTCCGAGGTAACCGCCGAAGAGCCGGGCCGGAACCGTCACGGCACCGGACTCGGCGATCTCCGCTGGAAACGACTGCTCCAGCGTCAGCTCCAGATCGGTCGCTCGCACGCGAATGGCGCCGTCGTCCGCGGTCAGCAGGACGTTCGAAAGGATGGGCACCGTGGTGTGCGCGTTGACCACCTTGCTCGCCGCGACGACCGCCGATGCGATGTCCTTCGTACTACACGTGAACTTCACTGATCCACCGTTCCAGAACCGTCCGTGGCCGGGTCTTTAGTTAAAGAAAGATCGTCGTACCAGCAGTAAGGCGGTGAACAACGGGGAGAACCGCCGAACGCCGCGCGAGCCGTGGCTTCGCGCCCGATTCGGGTTGTGGACGGGAGAGGCTCCCTGTCCACGCAATCCCGGATATGCGCGCGCATCCCGTTTTTCCACGGTACTGCACCTGCCCTGTGCCCCGGCCGGGGATGGTCGCGGTGGATAGCGGCAGGGGCCGCCTTCTTCCGAAAAAAGGCGAGACGGCAGCCGGCCGTCTCGCCCTTGGTTCGGATTGGTGCTGCGATCCGCCGGCTTACGTATTCATCGTGAACACGAACGGCGAGCTCGACGTGAAGCCCACCATCACCAGCGTCGTGCCGGAGATCGTGATGCCGTTGAAGTTGCCTCCCGGCGTCCCGCCGATGAGATCGACTCGGCCCGTCGTGTGATCGATGCGGCCCAAGCGGTTGTCGAGGCTGTTGACGAACCACAGGTTGTCGGCGGAGTCCAGCGTCACGTAC
>JAXDMA010000204.1:0-4088 GCA_034666305.1 Vulcanimicrobiota bacterium | reverse complement strand
CTGCTCGCGCGCCCCGACGTCCTGCGCGTCGCGGCAGCCCTGGTGTTCGCGCTCGCGTTCGTGCCGGCGTTTCCGGGGCCGTTGTTCGCGTCGATCGGCGTCGTCGCGTTCGGCGGAGCACTGCTGGCCGAGCGGCAGAAGCGCCGCATCGACACGCACGCGCGTGCGGCGTACGAGCAGCGTCGTCGCGAAGCGGTGCGTCGCCCGGAGACGGCGTTCGGCCTGGTCGGCGTGGATGCGCTCTCGATCGATGTCGGCGCCGATTTGTACGCGCTGCTCGCGCCGCCGAACTCCGAGGCGCTGCTCGACCGCGTCGCCGATGTGCGGCGCGCCCTCGCCGCGGAGACCGGCATCGTGATCCCAGGCGTGCGGCTGCGCGACGACCCGCTACGCGATCCGCGTACGTACGCGCTGCGCGTGCGCGACCGCGTCGTCGCCGAGGGCATCGTCCGCCTCGACGTACTCATCGCCGTCGCAGCGCCCGACGTGCTCGCGCACATCGGAGGTGACCCAACGACCGAGCCGGTGTACGGGCTTGCCGCGCGCTGGATCGCATACGACGCGCGCGAACGCGCCGAACAGGCCGGCGCGCTGACGTTCGACGCGATCTCGATCCTGGGTTCGCACCTCGCTGAGATCGCGCGCGCACACGCGGCAGAGCTGTACGGCCGGCAAGAGTTTCAGACGCTCGTCGAGCACCTGCGCGGGCTGGTGCCGTCGGTGGTGAAGGATGTCGGCGGCGACGTGCTGCCGCTCGCGGTCGCGCACCGCGCGTTCGTACACCTGCTGCGCGAGCGCGCCTGGCCGCGCGATCCGGTCGCGGCGTTCGAAGCGCTCGTTGACGCCGCGGCGACCACGCGCGACCCTCGCGAGCTTGCCGAAGCCGCGCGCCGCGCAATCGTGCCGCAGCAGCTGCGCCGGGACGGCGCGCGCGCGTTGCGCCCGCTCATCTTGGACCCGGCGTTCGAGGCGGAACTCGCGCGCATGTGGTCGCCCGACGGCGGGCTGGCACCCGACCCCGCCACGGCGATCCACGTCCGGGAGACCGTCGCGCGCTACGCCGCGAGCGATGCGTGCGCGCCACACGCGGTCGTCGTCACGGCCCCGCTGCGCCCGCTGCTGGCGGAGTTCCTGGAGCGCAGCGTCCCGGGTGTCGCAGTCTACGCGTTCGCCGAGTTGCCGCCGGAGCTGCCACTCGAACCTGCGGACGTCGTCGCGACACCCGCAGTAAGGAGCGAGGTGAGCTTCGCCGCGGCTTCGCGCGCCTCGCCGACCAGCGCGCGATAGGAGGCGCGCGACTTCACGATGGCTTGCGCGCAGAACGGGCACGTCACCGTGCCTTTGAAGACGTGGCGGAAACAGCCGTAGCACACGATCAGCTCGGTCGCGCTGACGCCATCCGCGCGTGGCGTCAAATCCACCGGCGCGGGAATGTCCGTCGCGTCGCCGGCCGCGGTTTCCACCGCGATCTCGAACACGCCGTGGTCGAACGACAGCCCCGGCGCCGCTTGCACTTGCCGCACGCTTTCGCGCAAACCTTGTCGTTGCAGTTCGAGCGCGCGGTGGTGGCAGTACGGGTTATCGCCCGGGCGGTTGAACAAGCTGTGCGACATCCACGTGCAGCCGCCGCGGCACACCTGCGCGTAGTAGCACGAGCCGCAGAAGCTGTGCGGGACGTTGCGCTTTTCGCGCGCGAACGAAAGCTCCGGCGTATCGTAGTAGATCGACGTGAGGTCGATGTCGCGCACGTTGCCGCCGGTGTACCCTTGCGTGGGCAGCGACGGGCAGCCCTTGATCTTCCCGTCCGCTTCGATCCCGATCCCGCCCATGCCGGCGTCGCAGCCTTGATAGTGGATCGTCTCGAGGCCGTAGCCGCGCAGCTCGCCTTCGTACGGACCGAAGTAGCCGATGTTGTTGCCGATCTGCAGCAGCACGCCGCGCCGCGCGGCCCGCCGGTAGAGATCCACGAGCTGCGGCATCACCGCGAGCAGGTCGTGCGGCTGCAGCAGCCGCTCCGGGCGATCGCTCGCGCGCCCCATCGGCACGGTGAGCTGCAATTGCCAATTCGTCGCGCCGGACTCGACGACGACGTCGAGGATGCCGTCGAGCTGATCGAGCACGGCGCGCGCGATCTGCGTGTTCACGCTCGTGCTGATGCCGAACTCGCGCAGGCGCTGGAGCGACGCGACGGCCGCGTCGAACGAGCCGGGTACGCCGCGCAACTCGTCGTGCAGATCGCGCAAGCCGTCGATGGAGATGCCGCAGTTCGACAACCCGGCGTCGACGGCCGCGCGAATCCGTTCCGGCGTGAGGTTGCGCCCGCCGGTTTGCATCGTGCACGCCATTCCGGCGCCGGTGATCGCCGCGATGATCTGCGCGAAGTCTCTGCGGAGGTAGGCTTCTCCGCCGATGAGCACGACGTGGCGCGTGCCCAGCGCCGCGAGCTCGTCGACGATGTCGAGGCACTCCGCCGTGCTGAGCTCGTTGCTGCGCGCTGCGCCCGCTCGCGAACCGCAGTGCGAGCACTTGAGGTCGCAGGCGAGCGTGATCTCCCACACCACGAGGACCGGACGGTTCGTGTCGCGGTCGAGCTGCGAGAGATAACGCTCCGGCGTCTCTCGCGCCGCGGTCACTCCTTGCGGTGCCGCATCTGCGCGATCTTTGCTTCGAGCTCGTGCAGCGCGCCGCGGACGGCGGCGACTTCGTGGTCGAGCACCTTGTGGAACTTCACGGCCGCGTTCTCGGGCGGCGGCTCACCCGCGATCGCGTGCCGGACGGCGTCCGCATGCGCTTCCATGTCCTCGAGATCGCCCCGTTGGACCGCCTTCGCAATCGCGTCGCCGTAGGGCCGGACCGAACCCTGTTGTTCTTCGTTGCTCATCGTGAACTCCACACATGACGGATCGTTAGTAGGCGGCTATGGTACCAGGCAAGGCAAGAGGGGGGCAAGGTCTCGTGGAACATCGCGGTCGCGAGCCGGTACGACGCGGCGTGAACGCGTTGCCCGCGCAGGCCGAGGCGCTCGTCGCGCGGATCGAGAGTATGCTCGCGCAGGCCGAGGCATTGCTCGCGCGCGGCGGCAGCGACGAGGCCGCCTATGCGCTGCGTGAGACGGAGCGCCGCTATCTGCCCGACACGCTGGACGCCTTTCTGGGCGTGCCGCCGGCCCTGCGCGACGCGGCCGCCGCGACGATGCTCATCGAGCAGTTGCGTCTGCTGGAGCGCGCCACCGCGCAGCGTCTCGCGGTGCTCGCCGAGAGCGCCGAAAACTCATTGGCGGCGAACGGCCGGTTTCTCACCGAGCGTTTCGGCGCGCTCGACACGCTCCCGGAGACCGCGGTCGCCGGCGGAGCCGACGCCGGCACCGCCGCGCCGGTCGCGCTCGTCCGGCGCGTGCTGGACCGGCTCGAAGGCGAAGCCGGCGCCGACCCGATCGCGATCATCGAGCGCGCCGCGGTGCGCCTTGCGGCCGCGTTCCCGGCGATCACCACGGTTCGCCATGCCGGTTTTCTGGGTCGCGGACCGGTCGAGGACATCGCGCTCGACGTACCGCGCCGCGACGACATGCTGCGCTACGCGCTGACGCGCACGCGACACGGCATCGAAGCGACGGTGACGCGCTATCTGCGCGGGATCAAGAACAAGACCGTCGCGGTCGACGTCGCCGAATGGACGCGCGCGCTCATCGACGACCTCGGCGCGTACGTCGAACGCGAACGCGGCGCGCGCGAGGTCCTCGAGCAGCTGTTCAGGCCCCGCTAGCTGCAACACGACCCGTTCGGTCCGGTAGAGCGGCGCGATGAGCTTCTTCGGCATCGGACAGCCCCAGCGCGCACAGCAGTCGGACGTGCGGACCACGGAAGGCGGCGTCCCGCTCGACGCCGTCTCGCGGTTGCGGCGGATGCGCGGCGAGGGCGGCGCGCCGCTGTTCACCAGCGACCTCTCCGTGTCGGAGTTCGTGCGCACGTGATCGAGTTCATGGCGATCGGCACGTCGGTCGAGAAGCGCGGCGAGCCCAAGAACGTGCCGCTGACGTTCCAAGTCGCCTTGAACGACTAGCGATGGACGACACGCTCCAACCGCCCATG
>JAXDMA010000203.1:0-7412 GCA_034666305.1 Vulcanimicrobiota bacterium | reverse complement strand
CCGTCCAGCTCGATCCGCGCACGAGCGCGCTGCTGCATGCGCCGATCGTGCCGCTCCTGCTGCGCATGGCGTGGCCCAACGTGGTCGTCATGCTGGCGCAGGCCAGCTCGGGGCTGATCGAGACCTTCTGGGTGGGGCGGCTCGGCACCGATGCGCTGGCGGGCATGGCACTCGTGTTTCCGGGCGTGATGCTGATGCAGATGATCTCGGCGGGGTCGCTGGGCGGCGGGATATCCTCGGCGATCGCACGTGCGCTCGGCTCGCGCCGCGCCGCCGACGCCGACGCGCTGGTGCTGCACGCGCTGATCATCAACGCGGCGCTCGGCGCGCTCGCGTCGATCCTCGTGCTCGTCTTCGGAACCGAGCTCTACCGCGTGCTCGGCGGTCGCGGCGCGTCGCTGGATTCGGCGCTGCGCTATTCGAACGTCGTGTTCGCCGGAAACATCTTCCTGTGGCTGATGAACGCGCTCGCCAGCGCCGTGCGCGGCACGGGCAACATGCTCGTGCCGGCACTCGTCATCTGCGGCTGCACGGCAGTCCTCATACCGCTCTCGCCGCTGCTGATTTTTGGTATCGGGCCCTTCCCCGCGCTCGGCATCGCCGGCGGCGGCGTCGCGATGGTGTTCTCGTTCGCGCTCGGTACGGCGGCAATGGCTTGGTACGTGCTCACCGGCCGCAGCGTCGTTCGCGTACGGCTCGCGCGCTTGCAGCGCCGGTTTTTCAACGCGATCCTGAGCGTCGGGGCGGTGGCGACCATCTCGACGCTGCAAACCAACATCACGATCGGCGTCGCGACCGCGCTCGTCGCGCTGGTTGCCGGGCCGGCAGGCGTCGCGGGCTACGGCACGGGCGCGCGCTTGGAGTATCTGTTGATCCCGCTCGTGTTCGGGTTGGGCGCGCCGCTCGTCGCGCTCGTCGGTACGAACATCGGCGCGGGACAGCGCGAGCGCGCGCTGCGCATCGCGCTCGTCGGAGGCGCAATCGCGTTCGCGATGACCGAAGCGATCGGCGTCGCCGCCGCGGTGTGGCCGCGCGCGTGGCTCGGCCTGTTCGGCCACGATCCCGGCATGCTCGCGACCGGGAGCGCGTATCTGCGCGCCGCCGGACCGTTCTACGGCTTCTTCGGGCTCGGCCTGGCGCTCTATTTCGCGTCGCAAGGTGCGGGCAAGCTGCGCTGGCCGCTGTTCGCCGGATTCCTGCGGATGCTCGTCGCGCTCGGGGGCGGCTGGATCGCGCTGCGCGCGACGGGCTCCCTGCTCGCGCTGTTCGTCGCGCTCGGTTTGGGGATGCTGCTGTACGGCGTTTTGGTTACCGTGTCGGTGACGTCGGGCTCGCTGACCGGGACGCGCCGCGGCGCGCCGCAGACGGCAGGCCAGGCGAACTGACCTCGACCGGGAATCGTTGATCGACTCACATGCAATACGTCGAGCTCGCGATACCGTTTCTCGTGCTCGCGGCGATCGTCGGGTTGCCGCTGAGAGCCGCGCTGCGCGGACGCCCGATTCGGCCGCGTCGCGCGCCGCCGCCGCGCCCGCGAAAGAGCACGCTGCGCGACGTTTCGCGCAGCCAGATGGACGAAGAGCTCCAGGAACTCATCCGCCGCAGATCGTGAGCGTGGACGGAGCTACGCGCGATAGCCGGTGAGATGTTCGATGATCGATTGCGCGATGCGCGGCATGCTCGCAGGGCTGCTCGCGAAAATCCGCTCGTGAATGACGCGCCCATGACTCGACAAGCGCAGCTCGAGCCCCGTCGATCCGGCGGGTAAGACGTCGGCGCGATAGTCATCCAGCGTCCACACGCCGGCGACTTCGTTGTGTGCGCTTTCCACGCCGTGCGTCTTTGGCTCGCTCCGCAACCGGACATCGAGCAGCTCGACTGCGACCATGAGGTCCATGCCCGCGACGTTCGTGTCGCAATGCGCGTCGCCTCGGGGCCGGAGCCGATGTGATCCGGGCGTCACCTCCGAGGCGAAGAGAACCAAACCGGCAAACGGTCCGCACATGCGAACGCAAACCGTCACCATCCCGGTCGGCGATCTCCGGATGCCCGCCTACGTCGCCCGGCCTGAGGCCGATCGTGCGCCGGGTGTGATCGTGCTGCAAGAAATCTTCGGCGTCAACGAGGACATGCGCGCGCTCACCGGTCTCATCGCGTCGGCCGGTTATCTCGCCGTGGCGCCTGCACTTTTTCACCGCACCGATCCCGCGTTCGACGCCGCCCACGACGAAGCGGGTTATGCGAAAGGACGTGCCGCGCGGGACGAGACGAGCCCCGAGACGCTGATCGCCGACGTCGAAGCAACGGTCGCCTGGTTGCGCGCTGAGAAGCAGTGTTCCGGCGGTATCGCGACCTGGGGGTTCTGCTTCGGCGGATCCGTCGCGTTCCTGTCCGCGACGCTGCCGTCGATCAACGCCGCCGTGTCATTTTACGGCGGTCAGATCGCCGGCGGGCCGCGCTACATCGACGCGTTCGCCGAGAAGCTGCGGGCGCCGGTGTTCTTCGCATTCGGCGGCAAAGACCCGTACATTACGCCCGAGGCAACGCATGAAATAGACCAGCGTCTCACCGAGCTGGGCAAACCATTCGAACTGCGCGTGTACGAGAACGAAGATCACGGCTTCTTTCGGCACGGTCCCGCGGGCAACGAAGGTTCGGCCGACGTCTGGCCGCGGGTTCGCGCGTTTTTCAAGCGCATATTTCCTGACGACGTCTAGTACGGGGTGAACCCGTACTTCGCAAACTCCGCGGCAATACCGGGCCGGAGAAGCGCCGCCGCCGCGAGGTCGGCGTCGCCGCCGGCCGTATCACCGCTGAGGCGCTTCGCGAGACCGAGCCCGTAGCGAGACGAGGCTTGGCTCGGAGCGAGTGCGACCGCGGCACGAAAATCTCGAATCGCGGCCGGAAATTGGTTTGCCCGGAGATAGACGAAGCCGCGCGAGTCGAGCGTCTCCACATCGTTCGGCCGCAGCGCCAGAGAACGGTCGCAATCTGTAAGCGCCTCTTCCGTCTGCTTTAAGAGCATGCGCACCCAACAGCGGTTGTTATAGGCGGTGGCCGACGTGAAATCCAAGGCGATCGCTCGGTCGTAGTCCGCGATCGCCCGGTCGTAGCGGCCCTGCTCAACGAACGTGCTTCCACGATTCAAATAGCCCAGGACGTACGTCGGATCGAGCGCGAGTCCACGGTCGTAGTCGAGCAGCGCTCGGTCGTAGAGCGCCCTGTGCGTGTTCGCCGTTCCGCGATTGACGTACGCTTTTGCGTTGGTGGGATCGAGTTCGATCGCCCGATCGTAGTCGAGCATGGCTCGGTCGTAGAGGCCCTTGCGGTCGTACAGATTGCCGCGGTTGTCGTATGCCTTGGCCGAGTTCGGGTCCAAGCTGATAGCCTGCTCGTAATCTTGAAGTGCGAGGTCGTCGCGCTTCGTGTCGCCGTGTGCGTTCCCGCGATTGATGTACACTTCGGCGTTCTTTGGATTCAAGGCGATCGACCGGTCGTACTCTCGAATCGCGCGGTCCGGCAAGCCTTTCTTGAAGTACGCGAGCCCGCGACTGTGGTACGCGTCGGCATCGTTCGGCTCGATCTGAATCGCCCGGTCGAAGTCCTCGATCGCACGGTCGTACAGATGCAGGTCCGCATAGGCGATCCCGCGATCGCGGTACGCTTCTGCATACGTCGAGTTCAGCTGGACGGCCCGGTCGAGATCCTCGATCGCGCGCTGGACGAGGCCGGTCTTGAAGTAGGCGACGGCGCGCTGATGATAGGCGACGGCCCGGCGCGTAGAAGCGACCTCGCGCGAGTCGATCAATGCAGAGCACCCCCCGATGCTCGTGGCGGGATCGAGCGATTTGCACGCAGTCCAGTTGTCGTCCGCAGACTGCGCGCCCGCGGGCGATGCAAGCGCAAGCCAGAAAAGGACCGTCGCCAGGCGACCCGATTGACGCATGCGGCTTATCTTCGCTACAGCGTCCGCGTTTCCAGTCGGCGGCCCAGTTGGCCCAGGCTGAAGTTCGCGGTGAAATAGATCAACGCGATCAGCGCGAACACCGGGATCGGCTGGAACGGCGGCTGCGCGAACACGATCTGGCCGCGGCGCGTCAGCTCCAGGATTCCGATGACCGCGGTCAGCGACGTGTCTTTGAGCAGCGTGACGAACTGCGCGACGAGCGCGGGCATCATCTGGCGCAGCGCGATCGGCAGCGTGATGATGCGCAGGATCTGACCGCCGGAGAGTCCCTGCGACTGCGCCGCTTCGATCAGGCCTCTGGGCACCGCGAGGATTCCGGCGCGCACGATCTCCGCGACGAGCGCCGCGGTGAATGCCGACAGCGCGATCGCACCCGCCGTGAACGGTTCGAGCTTCACGCCGATGATGCGCGGCAGCGCGAAGTAGGCGAAGAAGATCACGAGCAGCATCGGGAGCGCGCGCATCCCTTCGATGTACACCGTCGCGGCGACGCTGAGCGGCCGCCAGCGCGACAAGCGCCCGAGCGCGAGCAGCACGCCGGCGACGAACGACACGCTGATCGCGATGGCCGCGAGCAGCAGCGTGGTGCCCAGCCCGCCGGCGATGAACGTGAGCGTACCGCGGTTGAACAGCCACCCGAGGTCCATCATCGCGCGTACCGTTTTTCGAGCACGTTCACCGCAAATGCCGCGGGCAGCGTGAGGATCAGGTAACAGATCGCCGCGCCGACGAACATCGGCACGTACTGGAACGAGCGGGAACCCATGAGGTTCGCCGTCCCCAGGATGTCGAGCATCGAGACGGTGCTCACCAGCGACGAATTCTTGATCAAGTTCAGCGTGGTGTTACCCAGCGGCGGGATCGTCTTGGTGATCGCTTGCGGCAGCACGATCATCCGCATCGCGGTCGCGTACGCCATCCCGCTCGAGAGTCCGGCTTCGAGCTGACCTGCCGGAACCGCGGCGATCCCGCTGCGGATCGCTTCCGCGACGAACGCCGACGTGTAGACGCCGAGCGCGAGCACTCCGCACGCGAACGCCGGAAGCCGGATGCCGATGCTGGGCAACGCGAAGAACAGGAAGAACAGCTGCACGAGCAGCGGGATGTTGCGCAAGAACTCCACGTAGGCGGTGCCGATGTGCCGCAATGCCGCCGACGGGGCGACGCGCAAGGTCGCGACGATCACGCCCAGCGCGAGCGCGAGCAGCAGCGCGAGCGCCGACACTTCGAGCGTCAGCAGCAGGCCCTGCGCGAGAAGCCCGGCGTTCTCGGGCAGGACCGACCAATCCATGTCTAGCCGGGCTTCTGCTTGTCGAACTGTTCCGCGGCGGTCGCGGCCGGCATGTCGAACCATTTGTCGAAGTCGGCCGGGACGTTTTTCTTCAGCCAGCGCTGGTGGATCTTCGCGTACTCACCGGTCTTCTTGAGGTCTTCGAGCGTATCGTTGATCGCCTTGGTGAGCGATGCGTTGCCTTTGCGAATCCCGATGCCGTACGGCTCGAACGTGAACAGCCCGCCCACGAGGTCGAGGTTGTTGGGATCCTGCGCTTCGAAACCGCCCAGGATCACGTTGTCGGTCGTCACCGCGTCGACGCGGCCGCCGCGCATCGCGGTGAGGCATTCGGGATAGGTCTCGAATACCGTCACGTTCGCTTTGGGCACGAGCCGCCGGATCGTCTGCTCCGGCGTCGAGCCCTGCACGGAGCACACGCTCTTGCCGTCGAGATCCTTGTAGCTCTTGATCGGCGAGCCTTTCTTGACCAGCAGCGATTGGCCGGCGCGATAGTACACGTTCGAGAAGTCGATCGTCTTCATGCGCGCGGGCGTGATCGTCGCGGTCGCCACGAACGCATCGATGTCGCCGTTTTGCACGAGCGGGATGCGGTTGTCCGACTTCACCTGCACCAGCTCGACCTTGTCGGGCGAGCCGAGAACTTTCTTGGCGATCGCGCGCGCGATGTCGACGTCGAAGCCGGTCACCTGATTCGTCTGCGGGTTGAGCGAGCCGAACGGCGGCGCGTCGTACTTCACGCCGATCTTGATCGTGCCGCGCTTCTTGATCGCGTCGACTGAGTTGTCGTCGGCCGCGCGCGACGGAATCGTCGTGCCGAGCACGAGCGTCGCCGCCAGGGAGAACGTCGCCGCGAGAACGGCGTGTCGAGCAAGGTTCATCGTGTACTCCTAGTGGGCGAGGATCTTTGAGAGGAACAGCTGGGCGCGCGGGTTGCTCGGCGCCGAGAAGAATTGATCGGGCGTCGCCTGCTCGACGATGCGCCCGCCGTCCATGAACACAACGCGGTCGCCCACCTCGCGGGCGAAGCCCATTTCGTGCGTGACCACGACCATCGTGATGCCGGTGTGCGCGAGGTCTTTCATCACATCGAGCACTTCTTTGATCATCTCCGGGTCGAGCGCGCTGGTGGGTTCGTCGAACAGCAGCACTTTGGGCTGCATCGCGAGCGCGCGGGCGATTGCGACGCGCTGCTGCTGCCCGCCCGAGAGCTGCGCGGGATACGCGCCGGCTTTCTCCGGCAGCCCGACACGTTCGAGCAGCGCGCGTCCTTCGGTGTCGGCTTGCTCGCGCGCGACGTGTTTGACGGTGATGGGCGCCAGCGTGATGTTCTCGAGCGCCGTTTTGTGCGGATAGAGGTGGAACGCCTGAAACACCATCCCCACCTGGCTGCGGATCGCGGCGAGCTCGCCGCCTTTGGCCGTGAGGCGCTTTCCGTCGACGACGACCGTGCCTTCTTGCACCGCCTCGAGGCCGTTGATGCACCGGATGAGCGTGCTCTTGCCCGAGCCCGACGGCCCGATGACGACCACGACCTCGCCCATCGCGATCGCAAGATCGATGTCGGCCAGGACGTGGTTCGTCCCGAACCATTTCTGGACGCCCGAAAACTCGATCGCGGTGGACGGCGGCATCAGAGGGCAGGTACTCGCCGGGACGTCGAAAGCCCCGCGGCATGCACAAAGTGAACACGAACCGCATGGACGAGCTCGCGTGGTCGTCCCCTAAAGGCAAGTTCTCCGGCGCCGGCAAGCAAGTCTCCGAGGCCCTGGGTCGCGTCCCGCTGTCGATGAACCTCGACGAGCGCCATCCGTTCGACGTCGAGATCGCGCGGTTGCCCCCGGGAACGACGCCGTATCCGTATCACTCGCACAGCGCGCAGTGGGAGTTCTACCACGTGATCTCGGGCGCGGGCGTCGTGCGGCACGAAGGCGGGACCACGGCGATCGAAGCGGGCGACGCGTTTATCTTCAAGCCCGGCCAAGCGCACGTCGTCTCGAACGACAGCGCGCAGGACCTGGTGCTCTACGTCGTCGCCGACAACCCGTACGGCGAATCGACGCATTACCCCGACAGCGACAAGTGGACCGTGCGCTCACCGGTGCGCGCCCACGTGCGCACCGCGACGACCGACTACTACGACGGCGAGGAGTA
>JAXDMA010000202.1:0-6477 GCA_034666305.1 Vulcanimicrobiota bacterium | reverse complement strand
GCTGCCGAGGTGCTGCGCGTCGGCGCCGCCGCGACGAGCCAAGAAGGCGCCGACCCCGCGGCCGTCGCCGAAAATAAAGCGGGCTTCACGACGATCGTCTGGAGCTCGATCGCGAGCCTCGCGTTTTTCATGATCATCGCGACGAACGTGTTCGCGGGCGAGATCAAAAAGATGTTCCGGGTCGGGGTCACGGCGGTCACGGGATTCGACATCGGGCTCTCGCTCGCGCTCATCGGCGTCGGACACCTCGTCGGCGTCACCGTGGGCGTCGCGATGCTCGCCGGCATCACCCTCGCCTGGGTGGTGCTCGTCCCCGTCTTGAGCGCGATGCACGCGGGCACCGGTCCCGACGTCGCGGCGATGGCGAACGACGTGTTCCGGCATCGCGTGCGCTTCATCGGCGCAGGCGCCATCGGCGTCGCGGCGATCTGGTCGCTGGGCCGGCTCGCGGGGCCGCTCGTGCGCGGCGTGGTTGCATCGCTTGCCGCGGCGCGCGCGCGCGGCACCGGAAACGACGATGCCCTGCCCATCACCGAGCGCGACATCCCGTTCAATATCGTGCTCATCGTCAGCGCGGTCTGCTTGATACCGATCGGTGTGCTGCTGGCGGCGTTTCTGAGCGGCGGCGTCATCGCGAGCGCGGCGGTCCCGCTGATCATCGGCGCACTGGTCTACATCGTGCTCGCCGGAATCGTCGTCGCCGCGGTCTGCGGCTACATGGCCGGACTGATCGGTTCGTCGAACTCGCCTGTCTCGGGGCTCGCCATCCTCACGGTCCTGGGCGCAGCGCTGCTGCTCGTGGCCCTCGCGCATCCCGGTGATCCGACCGCGGGCAAAGCGCTCGTCGCGTACGCCCTGTTCGTCACGGCGATCATCATCAACATCGCGACGATTTCCAACGACAACCTGCAAGACCTCAAGACCGGTCAGCTCGTCGGCGCCACGCCGTGGCGGCAGCAGGTCGCGCTGATCATCGGCGTGATTTTCGGATCGCTCGTCATCCCGCCGATCCTCGTCATGCTCAACAACGCGTTCGGCTTTCAAGGATCGCCGATGCACGGCATTACCGCCCAGCCGCTGGCCGCCCCGCAAGCCACACTGATCTCGGCGCTGGCGCAAGGGGTGATCACCGGCGACTTGCCGTGGAACCTCATCGGTATCGGCGCGCTCATCGGCGCCCTCATCGTCGCGATCGACGAGACGCTGCGCAGCACCTGGAAGCGGCAGTTCCCGCCGCTCGCCGTCGCGCTCGGCATCTACCTGCCGATGTCCGTGACGTTCATGGTCGTCGTCGGCGCGTTCATCGGCAAGTTCTACAACAACTGGGTGGCGGCGAAACCGAACGGCGACGTCGCCAAACGGCTCGGCGTGCTGCTCGCCTCCGGGTTCATCGTCGGCGAGAGCTTAGGCGGCGTGATTCTGTCCGGCATCATCACCGCCACGAACAAGGACGCACCGCTCAACCTCGTCAGCCCCAGCTTCGAATTTGCCGCGCTGTGGATCGGCGGTGTCGCGTTCGTCCTCGTCGTCTTCGGGATGTATCGCTGGGTCGCGGGGCTCGCCCGCCGGGCGGTGTGATCGCTCGGAAACGAGCAGGGGCGTCCTCATGAGGAATCCGGCGGCGAAACGGAGATAGTCGCCGTATGGCATCTCTCTCTCCGGAGCGCCTGACCGAGCTGCACGAGCACGCGAACGACGTCCGCCAAGGCATCATTCGCTCGCTCGTCGCGGCCGGATCGGGGCATTCGGCCGGCTCGCTCGACATGGCCGACGTCTTCACGGCCTTGTACTTTCACGTCATGCGCCACGATCCGAAACGGCCCGAATGGGCCGAGCGCGACCGCCTGCTGCTCTCGTGCGGGCACATCGCGCCGGTTCGCTACAGCGCGATGGCGTACGCGGGCTATTTTCCGGTCGACGAGCTGCTGACGCTGCGCAAGTTCGGAACGCGCCTGCAAGGCCATCCGGAGCGCGTGTCGCTGCCGGCCCTGGAGACGACGTCGGGGCCGCTCGGTGAAGGTTTGGCGCAAGGCACGGGGATGGCGCTGGGCGCGAAGCTGGACCACGCGGACTGGCGCGTCTACGTGGTGACGTCGGACGGCGAGCACCAGTGCGGCCTGCATTGGGAAGCGATGATGACCGCCGCCAAGTTCAAGCTCGACAACCTCACGTGCATCATCGATCGTAACTTCATCCAGATCGACGGCAGCACCGAGGACATCATGCCGCTCGAGCCGCTCGCGGATAAATACCGCGCGTTCAACTGGCACGTGATCGAATGCGACGGCAACGACATGACGGCGCTCCTCACCGCGTTCGACGAGGCGAAAGCCGTGAAAGACAAGCCGCAGGTGATCATCGCGAACACCGTGCCGGGCAAGGGTGTGTCGTTCATGGAGGGTGATTATTTGTGGCACGGCAAGCCGCCCAAGAAAGACGAGGCGGACGTCGCGCTGCGCGAGCTGCTCGCCGACCGTGAAAGGATCGTGGCCGGCCGTGGCTAGCACCAGCGTGAACTCCGCGGTCGAGTCGATGCACCTCGTCGACTACGCCGATCCCGCCGCGATCAAGCAGGTTCCGACGCGCAACGGTTTCGGTACAGGCTTGATCGAAGCCGGCGAGCGCGACAAGAATGTCATCGCGATCTGCGCCGACTTGTCGGAATCCGTGCGCATGGAAGCGTTCAAGAAGCGATTCCCCGACCGGTACGTCGCGATCGGCGTCGCCGAGCAGCTGCTCGTCGCGATGGCCGCCGGGCTCGCGTCGGCCGGCAAGATCCCGTTCATCGCAAGCTACGCGATGTTCAACCCCGGCCGCTCGTGGGAGCAAGTGCGCACCACGATGGCGCTCAACGAGACCAACGTGAAGATTGCTGGCGCGCACGCGGGCGTCTCGGTGGGCCCCGACGGCGCGACGCACCAAGCGATCGAGGACATCGCGATCATGCGCGTGATCCCGAAGATGATCGTGGTCGTCCCGTGCGATTCCAACCAGACGCACAAAGCGACGCTCGCCGTCGCCGAGAAGTTCGGTCCGACCTACCTGCGCTTCGGGCGCGCCGAGTCGGCGGTCATTACCACCGCGGACACGCCGTTCGAGCTCGGCAAGGCGCAGACGTTTCGCGACGGGGGCGACGTCGCGATCATCGCGTGCGGCATCCTCGTGTACACGGCGCTGATCGCCGCGGAAGAGCTGGCGAAGCGCGGGATCGAGTGCCGCGTCGTCAACAACCACACGATCAAGCCGATGGACGAAGCCGCGATCGTCGCGGCGGCAGTTGACTGCGGCGCGGTCGTCACCGTCGAAGAGCACCAGGTGCAGGGCGGGATGGGCTCGCGCGTCGCGGAGATCCTTGCCGAGCAGCATCCCGTGCCGATCCAGTTCGTCGGCGTGCACGACCGGTTCGGGCAATCCGGCTCGCCGCAAGAGCTCATCGAGGAATACGGCATGGGTTCGAGCGCGATCGTCGCCGCGGTCAAGCGCGCGCTGACACGCAAGCGCGGCCGGTGACGCAAGCGCAGACGCTCGCGCGCGCGCTCAACGCGCTCGCGAAGTCGTCGCAGTTCTCCTACACCAAGGCGCGCGCCGCCGCGCGGCAGGATCCCAACGTCGATTGGCCGCGCACGAAGGCCGAGAACGAAGGCTTCAACCCCGAGGTGGACGGCTGTGAGACGTTCGTGCTGCGCGACGGCAGCACGTGCGAGTGGGTGTCCGGCACGTTCACCTACGTCGCGCGCGCCGCCCGGTAGCGGCGCTCTCCGGTCTACAAACCGCGCGCCATGAACGCCGCGCACAACGGGATGAAGGCAAACACGCCGACCTGAAGCCACAAAAAGCGGCGGAGCCGCGTGAACTCGGCGTCGCCGAGCGTGACCGAACCGTCCGCGGCGCGGCGGGCGTTCCAGCGGACGTAGGCAATCGTCGGCGGGATCGAGAGCAGCGCGACGACGACGAATAGCGACATCTTCGTCCAGAACACCGGATTGTGCGTGTAGAACGCCGCGCCTTTGATGCCCAGAAAAAGGCGCGCGAGACCGCTCACGATCACAAGGCCGGCTGTGATCCCGTACCAGCGGTCGATGCCTTGGAGGCGCCGGAAGACGTCGGCTGGGAGCGTCTTGCGCAAGATGACCAGCTCCCCGGCCAACAGGCTCGCGAGCGCGAAGATGCAGACGAAATGCGCGTACGCGAGCAGGGCGTCTCGAGTCAACATGGGCGCTCCGTTCACCAGTGAAGTTTTCTCGGGTTCTTCGGCGTCCAGGGGCACGCAAATGCGGTCATCCGCCCGTGTTCGTCAAGGATGCGAAACGTGCGTTCGGTTTCGCGCATCCGCCGCAGCCCAGCCATCGGACCGGTGGTGAACGTCAGAACTCCAGTTTGTGGTGAATACGCGTAGCGGCCGCGGCCGCCGTCGAACGTCGAATACGCCGCGCCGTCGAGCAGTCCGAACTGCAGGCCCGGTGTCTCGTGCGCGTCTTGATCCATGCAGCCGTACACGCCCACGCGCGGCGGAATCGCCATGAACGCGCGAGAGACTGCGGAAGCGCCGGACGGCGTCAGCGGCGGTCGCGCGGGCACCACCGGCTTTCGCGCGGGGCCGCGATCGACACCCTGCATCGCCCGAACGTCGGACGCCGCGAAGACGGTCTCTTGATCCGGATGTGAATCGCAGCGCAGCATGTAGCCGCCCGTCGGCCGCCGCGGCCCGATGACCGTGCAATGATCCCAGTTCGAACCGATCCGGCCCTCGACACGGCTACCCGCCGTGAAGTCCGCCGTCTGCGCTCGAACCGGGAGCACGAAGCTAAGTCCGAGGACCAGCGTGAGACCGTAGGCGGCCGTACGTATGCGATGCATCACGCCCGTGCGTTCGTCGATGGCCGGCCATGAGCCCCCGCGCGAAGTGGCCGCGCTCACGGAATCGTGCGCGGCCTGAATTCGCTAACCGGCGCGCGCTACTGTGCCGTGAGGCCGCCGTCGATCACCATCTCGGCGCCGGTGACGAACGCGGACTCGTCGCTGAGCAAGTACACGATGAGATCGGCGACCTCGCGCGGCTGACCGGGACGTCCCAACGGCACCTGCGCCAGCAGCGCCGTGCGAATGCGCTCGGGTTCGCGCGCGGCCGCAAGCGTCTGCTGGTACATCGGCGTGTCGACGAACGTCGGGTGCACCGAATTGCAGCGGATGCCGTACTTCGCCTTCGCGCAGTGGAGCGCGACCGACTTGGTCAACATGCGCACCGCTCCTTTGGACGAGTTGTACGCGACGACGTTATGCCCGCCGACCAAACCGCTCACCGAGGACATGTTGACGATCGAACCGCCGTGCGCTTTCATCGCGCGCACCGCGTGGCGACAACCGAGAAACACGCCGTCGAGGTTGACCGCGTGGGTCTTGCGCCAATCCTCGAGCGAGATGCGCTCGACGTCGCCGATGAGGAAGATCCCCGCGCTGTTCACCACGCCGTCGATCCGGCCGAAACGCCGTTCGACGTCGCCGGTCGCCGCGGCCCAGCTCTCGTCGCTGGTGACGTCGAGCTGCACGAACAGTACGCCCGGCGTCGCGCCGGCAAGCGCCTTTCCGGCAGGCGCATCGATGTCGCCGATCGCGACGTTCGCGCCCTCTTCCAGCGCGCGGTGCATGGTCGCGGTGCCGATGCCGCTCGCACCGCCGGAGATCAGGATCGTCTTGCCGGCGAGTCGTCCCGTGGCGTGTGCCGGCTGCGTCTCACTCACCGGCGCCGACCTCGAGGATCAGCTTGCCGGTGTTCTCGCCGGCAAACAGTTTCAACAGCGTCTCCGGAAACGTCTCGAAGCCTTTGACGATGTCCTCGCGTGACTTCAATTTGCCTTCCTGCAGCCACTGCGCGAGCTGGCGACCGCCTTCGGCATAACGGTCGGCGTAGTCGAACACGACGAAGCCTTCCATTCGCGAGCGCGTGACGAGCAGCATCATGTAGTTGCTCGGTCCTTTGACGCCGCCGGTCGCGTTGTACTGCGAGATCGCGCCGCAAATCACGATGCGCGCGCGGCGCGCGAGATTGACCAGGCACGCGTCGAGTATGTCGCCGCCGACGTTGTCGAAGTACACGTCGATGCCTTTGGGGCACTGCGCGCGCAGCGCTTTGGCGACGTTCTCCGACTTATAGTCGACTGCAGCGTCGAAACCGAGCTCGTCGACGAGGAAGCGGCACTTCTCGGCGCCGCCGGCGATGCCGACGACGCGGCAGCCCTTTATCTTCGCGATCTGCCCCACGATCGTGCCGACTGCACCGGCTGCGCCGGAGACCACGACGGTCTGGCCGGCTTCGGGTTTACCGACGTCGAGCAGGCCGAAGTACGCCGTCATGCCGGTCAGCCCGAGCACGCTGACATACACGGGCAGTCCCGTCTTGCTCGGATCGACCTTCGTGAGCGCCTTGCCGTCCACGACCGCGTACTCTTGGATGTTGAGGATGCCCGTCACGGAGTCGCC
>JAXDMA010000201.1:0-9103 GCA_034666305.1 Vulcanimicrobiota bacterium | reverse complement strand
CACGATCTTCGACATCGGCCACACCGTGTATTATCACGCCGACGCGTGGGGCCAGCCCACCGGCTCACCGTTCCGGCTGTCGTACCTGCCGTACCAGATCTATTCGTTCTTCTTCCGCGCGCCGGTTTTCGTCGAGTGGCTGCAACAGCCGACGTGGCCGTACGTCAAGCCCGACACCAACGGCATCGCGCTCACGTTCACCAGCCCCGCGTTAGTGCTCGCGTTTCTCGCGAAGACGCCGCGCAACGTCGTCGTGGCGCTGTGGATCACAACGGCGCTGGTCGCCGCGCCTGAATTCTTGTACTACCTGAACGGCTGGGTGCAATTCGGCATGCGTCACGCGCTTGATTTCTTGCCGTATCTCTTCGCCCTCATGGCGATCGGCGTGCGCCAGCGGCTGCCGAACTGGGGCGTCGTGCTCATCATCTGGTCGGCGCTCGTCGGCGCGTGGGGCGTGTGGTACTGGAACAGCTTCGTGCGAACCAACACCTAGCAAGCGTTCGGACGCGCGAAACGTTCACCCGGGCGCGCCCGAGGCTTCCCCCAGGCCTGACCCTCGCTCGTCTGGAACTTTCGCGCCATGACGAGTCGGTTGTGGCGTCTTCTGCCGGCCTTCGTTTTGCTTTTCGCGCCGGTCGCGCCGGCCTTCGGCGCGGGTCAGCCGGGTAAGAATGCGCCTGACCCGCGCGCGTGGCCGACGGCGTACGAGGCGACGACGACGACGCTTGCGGACGTGCTCGCGGGCGCCAAGCGATCCGACGGGTCCACCCTGAAGCCCGACGGGACGTTGCGCGTGACGTACGCCCTGCACAACGGCGGGCTCGACGGCACCGAGCGCGACCAATGGAACGGCGACGACTACCGCATTGATACGATCCTAGGGCCGTTCGTCAGCGCCGAAGGACGTTTTCACGGTCAGCGGTGGGAGACCAACGAAAACGGCTACACGCTGCTCAAGCGCGGCTTCCACCAGCGCGCGGAAGCGAACGTGCGCGCGCTCGAAAAGACGGATCCCGGCGACGACCTGAAGCTGTTGGGCCGGCTGCGTGCGCCCGCCGACGTGTACGTGGTGCGCGTCGCGCCGCCGGATGGGCGCGAGGAGCGCCGCTTCTACGACGTGTCGACGTTCCGGCTGGTGCGCCGCGAAACGGCGTATCTGGGGCAGATCGTCGTCGCGACCTACGACGATTACCGCGAGACGAAGGCCGGCGCGATGCCGTACCGTTCGACGATTAGCGACGGCCATCCTGAGAACGATGAGATCTACACGATCACGTATCTGAGCACCGAAGCGCCGGTAACCGCGGCAGACGTGGCGATCCCGGGCAGCCGGCGCCTGCCCGTCACGCTGCCCGCCGGCGTCCCGAGCGTTCGACTTCCGGCAAGCATCGACGAGTGGGGCCGCGTCGTCGTGCGCTTGACCGTGCAAGGACGCGGACTCGATTTTCTGCTCGACAGCGGCGCGGCCGGCATCGTCTTCAACCGCGACGTCGCGCAAGAGCTCAATCTCAAGACGTACGGACGCTGGACTACCACCATTGCCGGGACGTTCACGAGTACGCGCGCGGTCGTTCCGAAGATCGTGATCGGAAAGCTCGCGATGAGCGACGTCGTGGTCGACGTCATGCCGTTTGCGTTCGACCACGACCGCTCCACCCGCGTCGTCGGTTTGCTCGGCTACGATTTCATCGCCGGCTCCGTGCTCAAACTCGATTACGAGCACGGCACCGTGGACGCGATGCCCGCCGAGACGTTCACCCCGCCGGCGAAGGGGATCACGATCGACGCGATCCTCGACGACGAGGTGCCGGTGATCTGGGCGAAGTTCAACGACTCGGTCGGCGAGCACTTCATCCTGGACACGGGCGCGGAGGACGTCGTCGTGTTCTCGGGTTTCGCGAAAAGGCATCCGGCGGCAGTCGAAGACCACAGCATCAGGAAAGTCGTGAGCAAGTCCTTCAACGTTTTCCAGATGAACGCAATCGGCGGCGAGCTGCACGTCCGCCCCGTCATCATCGCGAACATGCAGGTCGGCATCGTGCGCTATCCGGACGCGCTCGCGTTCGTCATGAGCGGCGACCAGCCGGCCTTCGAGGACGAGGACATGGACGGCCTCATCGGCGCCTCGGCGCTCAGGATGTTCGACGTCTACCTCGACTACGCGAACTCGCGCGTCGTGCTCGTCCCGAACGGCCGCACGCAACCGGAAACGCCGCGGAAAAAGTGACAGGCGTGCGGCGCGCCGGCGCGTTCGTCGCGGCGCTTTTGATCGCGCTGCCCGTGGCGGCGCACCCGCAAGATGCGACTCCCGACGCCGCGACGATTCGCGAGCACGTTCGTGCCGCGGCGGGCGTGCTGCCGGCCGATTGGCGGCAAACCACGGTCACCACGTCGTCGAACGCGACGACGTCGACGGTGCGGCACCTGCAGCACGGAGCGAGCTGGCGCGAGGAGAACGACTCGCCGCCGTTCCATGCGGAGCGCGGCAGCGAGAACGGTCAGGCCTGGCACCAGAACGACAACGGGCAGACCGTGCTCGATCAGCCCGATCCCGGGGTTGCCACGCGCGAGCCGGTCACCACGACCGTCACGCACGTCCAGAAGCCGTTCGACGCATACGTGATCGCGACGCTGAGCGTGCGCGGCTTCGGCGTCAAAGAGTACGTCGATCCGGCGACGTGGCGCATCGTTCGGCGTGAGACGATTGCGCCGAACGCCATTGCCACGACGACGTATGACGACGTCCGCGAAGATCACGGCCGCACGTTTGCGCACCATTGGTCGGTCGACAACGGCTCGGCCGGCGTCAATAGCGACGTGAAGGTCACGGCGTACGATGCAGGCCCGGTGGCGGACGCCGACGTCGCGATCCCGCAGAGCGTGCGCCATCTTGTGCGGTTCCCGCCCGGCGTCACGTCGGTCGAACTGCCGGCAGCCTTCGGGCCGCAACACGTGTACGTTCGCGTCACGATCAACGGACGCGGCCTCGACTACATTCTCGATACCGGCGCCGGCGGGATAACGATCGACATGCAGGTCGCGAGGGAACTTGGATTACCGCTGCACGCCCTGCGCTCGGCGGTCACGGCGCAGCGCTACACGACCGCGCGCACGCGCGTCCCGGAGATGCGCATCGGCGACCTGGTGCTGCGCGACGTCGCCGTGCAAGCGATCCCGCAAGGCGACAATGAGGGCGGGACCGTGAAGGTGGTCGGCCTGCTGGGATTCGACTTCCTTGCGGAGCTCGGCGTCACGATCGATTACGAGCACAAACGCGTGACGGTCGTTCCCGGTGACGCCTACGCTGCGCCGGCCGTGCCTCACACCACCGCGCTGAACGTTCGCATCGGCAACGGCGTGCCCATGACCGACGTGTCGATCAACGGCGCGCTGGCCGAACGCTTCATCCTGGATACGGGCGGCGTCGGGACGTTCTTGATCTTCGACTACTTCGCGCGGCGCTATCCTGAGGCGCTTCGGGACAAAGGCGAGGGCGCGCGCAGCCGGCCGGTACACTTTCGCGGAATCGGGGGCGCGTTCGAAACCCGCCCGTATCAGATCGCGGAGCTGAAGCTCGGCAACATCCGCTTCACCGACTTCATCGGGTACCGGGTCACGTCGGCGGGCAGCTACGCCGGTTCGTCGGACGGGATCATCGGCGACGTGTTCCTGCGGATGTTCACGCTGGGCCTCGACTACGGCAACAGCCGCGTGTACCTCGTGCCCAATGCCGCCGGCCGCAAGGCGATGGGTATTCGCGAATGATCGCCCGCGCCGCGGCTCTGCTCGCAGCACTGCTGGTCGCAGTTCCCGCGGCGGCGCACGCCGCCGATGCGCTGCCCACGCCGGCAGAGATTCGCGCGAACGCCCGCGCTGCGGAGCACGAGCCGAATGCGTATCGCGAGACGATCGTCACGACGTCGTCGGACGGCACGACCACCACCGAGCGGCATCTCGTGCGCGGCGCCGACGAACGCACCATCGACGACAGCCCGCCGTTCCACGCCGAAAACGGGATCGTGCACGGCGCGCACTGGCTGCAGGACGAGAACGGCGTGACGCTCGACGACCGGAGCGATCCGGGTCGCGCGAAGCCGGAAACGCTCACGACGACGGTGACGCGCGTGCGGCGTCCGGTCGATGCATACGTGGTCGCTACGCTCAATGCGAAAGGCTGGGGGCGCAAAGAGTACGTCGACCCGGTGAGCTGGCACGTCGTGCGGCGCGAACGCATCCTGGGTACCGGCACGGTGACGACGGCGTACGATGATTTTCGCGACGACGCCGGCCGGGTCTTCGCGCATCGCTGGCACACCGACAACACCATCGCGCAAACGGCGAGCGATTCGCGCGTGACCGAGTTCGTGCCCGGAAGCGTCGGCGAAGCCGAGCTGGAGCGCCCCCCGAGCCGGCGCGCGCTGGTGTCGTTCCCGGACGGCGTCTCCAGCGCCGACCTGCCTGCGGATTTCGCCGAACACGTGTACGTCGCGGTGCGCATGGGCGACACGCAGGTCGATTTCGTGCTGGACAGCGGCGCGTCGGGGATCGTCGTGGACGCCGCCGTCGCGCGCCTCATCGGCTTGCGGCTGTACGGCGAACACTCGCACGTGGTCGCCGGCCGCTCGACCTATTCGCGCGCCGTCGTGCCCGAGCTGCGCGCCGGCGCGCTCACGATGCGCGACCTGGTGGTCGGCGTGGTTCCGCTGGGGTGGACGGGCAAACGCGGCGGACGCATCGGCGGGCTGCTGGGCTTCGACTTTCTCGCGCAGCTCGGCGTGACGATCGATTACGAGCACCACCGCGTCACCGCGGTGCCCGGCACTGCGTTCGTCGCGCCGTCCGGCGAGCGCACGGTCGAGCTCGCGGCGCGCTTCGGGCGCGGGATCCCGCTCGTCACCGCGTCGTTCGACGGCGCGGTCGCGGAACGCGTCGGAATCGACACCGGCGGCAGCGGTTCGTTCCTGATGTTCGACTACTTCACGCGGCGCAATCCCAACGCATTGCGCGACGACGACGGCGCGATCTTCAGCGATGGTCCCGAGCAAATCGGCGTCGGCGGCGCGTTCGCCACCAAACCGGCCTTCGTCCACACGCTGGAGCTCGGCTCGCTCCACGTGCCCAGCGTGCTGGGCTATCGCGTCACGTCGGCAAGCAGTTACACGCAAGAGATGGACGGCGTGATCGGCGACAAGGTGCTGCGCTGGTTCACCGTCGGCTTCGACTACATGCACGAGCGCGTGTACCTCACCCCGAATACCGAGGGCCGCGCGAAGCTGGGCCAGGCCTTCTAGCGCGACGCCGCGCGCAGCAGCGCGGGCGCGAGCGCTGCGGCCAGTTCGGCGTAGCCCGCGTCCGACGGGTGAAAGCGATCCTCCGAGAGGAAACGATTCACGTCGGCGTGCTGGCGCAGCGTCGTTGCGTACAGGTCGACGAACTGCGCGCCGGCGCGACGTGCCGTGGCGCGAATCGCAGCGTCGTTCGCGCGCGACAGGCGCGCGACGGCATCGTGATCGGCGCCCGTGAAGAGCGGGCTCAGCCCCACATCGGGCACGCCGCAGCACACGATCGCGGCATGCGGCTGCAGCGCGCGGACGCGCGCCACGAGGTTGTCGTACGTGCGTGCGAAATCCGCCGCCGCGACGCGGTGCACGACGTCGTTGCCGCCGACGCAGATCACGACGATGCCGGCGCGCGCGTGCGCGAGCCGCGGCGCCTGCAGCCGCAGCACGTCGGCGGCCGTCGAGCCGCCGATCGCGTAGGTGTCGAGCCGGCTGCGCGGATGCAGCGCGAGCACGCGCAGAAAGGCTTGGAAGACGAACGCGTTGCGCGGCGCCGACGCGCCCGTGCCGAACGCGAGCGAGTCGCCCAGCGCGACGATCCGCACGGGCCGGCCCGGCGTCGCCGGCGCGTGCGCAGCCTGCGGCGCGCGGCGTGCGCAGCCGGCAAGCGCCGCGAGCATCGCCAGCGCCGCGCTACGCCGCATCGTCCGCCACGATGCGGCCGTCGGCCAGCCGGATCACGCGCCGCGCGCGCCGCCAGACGGCCTCGCTGTGCGTGACGACGAGCAGCGTCTGACCGCGCGCGTTGAGCGTACTCAGCAGCTCGAGCACGTTTTCCGCGGTGCGCGAGTCGAGCTCGCCGGTCGGCTCGTCGGCGAGCAACAGCGCCGGCTCGTTGACGAGCGCCCGCGCGATGGCGACCCGCTGCTGCTGGCCGCCCGAGAGCGCCGACGGGCGATGGTGCATGCGGTCGCCCAGACCGACGTCGCGCAACGCGCCTTCCGCACGCGCGGCCGCGCCGGCGCGATGCCCGGCGTAGCGCGCCGCGAGCGCCACGTTCTCGCGCGCATCCATGTTCGGCAGCAGGTTGAATCCCTGAAACACGAAGCCGATCGCACCGGCGCGAATCGCCGCGAGCTCGCGCCGCGACGTGCGCGCCAGCGACCGCCCGTCGATGACGACGTCGCCCGACGTGGGGCGATCGAGGCCCCCGATGACGTGCATGAGCGTCGTCTTTCCGCTGCCGCTTTCGCCCACGATCGCGACATATTCACCGGCTTGCACGCCGAACGTCACGCCGTCGAGCGCCCGCACTTCGGTAGGCGTTCCGGGCGCGTGGACTTTCACGAGGTCGCGCACGTCGACGATGGCGGTGCTCATCAGCGGCGCAGCGCCACCGTGGGGGGCAGCCGCGCGGCGCTCAGCGCGGGCACGAAGCCCGCGACCGCGCTCAACGCCACCGCAAACGCGAACGCGCCCAGCCCGACCAGCGGCGAGATCGCGAAGAGCTGCAGGTTTCCGCCGGCGGCGCTGCGCGCGTCGATCGCCGTGACGACCGCCAATCCCAGCACGATCCCCACGACGCCGCCCAGCGCTCCGATCGTGGCCGCCTCGCCGACGAACGTCAGCAGAATCGAACCGTCCGTGGCGCCGATCGCCTTGCGGATCCCGATCTCGCGCGTGCGCTCGGTGACGGCGATCGTCATCGTGTTGATGACCGAGAACGCGCCGACCAGCAGCGCGATGAGCGCGGCGCCGAACACGATCGCATCGAAGATCCCCAGCGTCGACCGGACGGTGTTGGCGACCTCGCGGGGATCGCGCGCGGACAAACCGTCGATCAAGGCGATGCGGCGCGCGAGCAAGCCCACATCGGTACCGGGCTTCGGTGCGACGAGAAACGCGGACACCGGAGCGCTGGGCAGCGAGCCGAGCGACGCCGGCACGACCTGGCGCAAAAGATCCTGCGCATCCGCGAACGGCACGACCACTGCCGCATCGAAGACGGTGAACGTCTTGTCGAGAACGCCGACGACGACGAACGAATTGCCTTGCAGTGCGATCACGTCGCCGACGTCGGTGTGCTCGGCAGCCGCGAAGTCCGGGCCGATCGTTGCGACGCGCTGCTCACCCGGCGCCGCCGTGCGACCGCGCGACACCACGAGCATGCCGCGTTCGAACGCGCGCGCCTGTTCGGGAAAACCGAACACCAGCGACGGCGGGCCGAAACGTCCGGTCGCATTCCCGGTCGAATACGGCACGACCACTTCGGGGACAGCGGTGCGCACGCCGTCGAGCGCCTTGAGCCGCACGTATGCGCGCTGCACGATCTGCCGGGCGTCGGGCGAGCTCAGCACCGAGCGCTGGAGGTTCGCGAACACGACGCCGGTGTTGAGCGAGGTCGAGCGCGCGACGATCGTGTGCAGCCGCTCGGCGAGCGAGCCGACGACCGTGAGCGCGAGGATGCCGATCGCGATCCCCGCGACGGTGAAGAACGTTCGCGCCGGGCGCGACGCGAGATCGCGGAGCGCGTTCATCTAGACGGTACGGGCGATGTCCGAACGGTACGCGAGCGGCGTTCCGCTCGGGAAGCGCGACTTGAGCGTGTCGATGGCGGCATACGCGCGCGCACGCGCGTCCGGCACGTCGTTGCCGCGCGCGGTGACGGTGAGCACGCGGCCGCCCGGCGAAGAAACCGTGTCGCCGGTGCGCGTCGACGTGCCCCAGAACGCCGTCGCCGCGTCACCGAGCCCAAGTTCCGCCGGCAACCCGTCGACCTTCGTGTTCTCGTACGGATAACGCGACGTCGCCAGCACCACGCCGACGCACGCGTCGGCCGACCAGGTCGCCGCATCGATCTCCAGTGCGCCGTCGGCCGCCGATTTCAAGTAGCGCGCAAAGTCGCCGCCGATGCGCGGCATCAGCACCTGCGTCTCGGGATCGCCGAAGCGTGCGTTGAACTCGATCACGAACGGACCGTTCACCGTCTGCATCAACCCGCAGTACAGCACGCCGCGATACTCCTCGCCTTCGGCGAGCAGTCCGCGCAACGCGGGTGCGACGACGCGTTCGCGCGCGATCGCAAGCAAGTTGTCGGCGAATCCCGAGGGCGGCGAATATGCGCCCATCCCGCCGGTGTTCGGCCCCTGGTCGTCGTCGCCGGCGCGCTTGTAATCGCAGGCGGCGGCAACCGGCACCATCGCGCGGCCGTCCCCGATCGCGAACACGCTGACTTCGCGCCCCTCGAGCTTTTCCTCGATCACGACGTCGTGTCCGCCGCCGGGGATCGTGTTCGTGCGATACCATTCGGTCAGCACCGCCAACGCGCTCTCCGCGTCGTCGCACACCACGACGCCTTTGCCCGCGGCGAGCCCGTCGGCTTTCACGACCGCGCCGCCGCGCCAGCCGTCAAGCGCGCGCTTCGCCTGATCGAGGTTGTGGATCACCTTGAAGCGCGCGGTCGGAATGCCGTGCCGCTCCATGAAACGCTTGGCGAACACCTTGCTCGTTTCCAAGCGCCCGCCGTTGCGGTTGGGGCCAAACACGGAGAGGCCCGCATCGCGGCACTTGTCTCCGACGCCCGCGGCGATCGCCGTTTCCGGGCCGAGCACGACGAGATCGACCTTCTCTTCGAGCGCGCGGCGCACGATGGTGCGCGCATCGGTGGCGACGACGTCGGTCCAGTTGATGCCGCGCGAGACCGTGCCGGCATTGCCCGGCGCGTGGAACAGCGCCTCGCACGACGGCGAGGACGCGAGCCGCCACGACAACGCGTCCTCACGAGCGCCCCCGCCGACGATCAGGATTCTCATACAGCGACGCCG
>JAXDMA010000200.1:0-5838 GCA_034666305.1 Vulcanimicrobiota bacterium | reverse complement strand
CCGCACAAGCTGCAAGGTTTCGCGCCCGGTTTCATTCCGTCGATCCTCGACACGCACGTGTACAGCGAAGTGATCAAAGCGACGTTCGAAGATTCGATCGCCACGTCGCGCCGGCTCGCGCGCGAAGAGGGCATCCTCGTGGGCATCAGCGCGGGTTCGAACGTGTGGGCTGCGATGCAGGTCGCCGCACGCCCGGAGAATGCCGGCAAGCTCATCGTGACGATCGGCTGCGACACCGGCGAACGGTATCTGTCGAGCCCCTTGTTCGCAGAACAAGAAGCCAACGTGTTCGAGCCGGCTCTAGCCTAGCGTTCGAAGACGGCGGCGGTCAGGCCGAGCGCGATGACGCACGCGAAGACCGCCGCCACGACGCCGCTCGCGACGGACGCGTGCAGCAGCACGACGGCCACGAGCAGCGCCAGCGCGACCGCGATCGGCGCCAGGCGCGAATCGCCCGCGATGAACTCCCAGATCGCCGCGAGCTTCACGCGCGCACCGGCCGCGGTGCGCGCGCCACGGTGACGAGCACGCCTGAAACCGCGAGGTAGAACGCGGCGAGGATCAGCAGCGACAGGTCGGATCCCCACCACGCGATGCCCAAGCCTTCGCCGGTCCAGAAGGTGCCGAACGACGTCAGCATGATGCCGACGACGAACTTCATCGTGTTTTCGGGCACGCGCGACGCGGGATGTTTGAGCGCTACGCCGAGCGCGACCACGAGCACGACCGCCGCCGCGGCGCCCGCCGCCGACCAGCCCAGCGCGGCCGTCGATGCCGCTCCGAACGTGACGACGATGATCGCGACTTCCAAGCCTTCGATCAGGACGGCTTTGAACGCGGTCACCAAACCGATGCGGTCGGCCTGCACGTCCTCGGCGGCGCGCAGCGCCGACACCTCGCGTGCGAACGCGGCGTCCTCGTCGCGCAGCGCCTTGCGGCCGGCGTAGCGCAGGATCGCCTTGCGCAGCCACGCGAGCCCGAACAGCGTAAGAAAGATTCCGACGACGAGCTTGAGCTGGTCGATGGGGATCAGGTGCAGCAGCGGCCCGAACAGCGCGACGATCAGCGCGAGGACCGCGAGCGCGCCCGCCGCGCCGCGTAGCGCGACCGGCCACGACCGGGCGACCCCCACCGCGAGCACGATCGTCATGGCTTCGACCGCCTCCACGCCCGAGGCGAGGAAGCTGGTTCCCGCGAGCGTCCATCCGTTCACGCAAGCCTTGAACCGCTCAGCGCCGGAATCGATGCGCTCCAGCGCGAACGCGCCGTCCCCGTCATGTTCTGGGAGTTGGCCGGGGTACCGGCGGTCGCGGTGCGGCGCGGTGCGCGCGTCGAGTCGGTCCACCACGTCGCCGCGTGCGTCGCGGACGTCGACGGCGAGATCCTGCTGCGCGTCGGCACGATCGAACAGCCCGTGTTCCTGCGCTCGTCAGCGAAGCCGTTCATCGCGGCGGCGGCGGTGCGCGCCGGCGTGCTCGAGCAATTCGGTTTCGGCGAGCGCGAGCTGGCGGTGATGTGCGCGTCGCACAACGGCGAACCCGGTCACACCGAGCTCGTGGCGTCGATGCTCGACCGCATCGGCGCCACCGTGGACGACTTGGGCTGCGGTGCGCACGCGCCTTCCTACGAACCGGCCGCCGCGGCACTCGCGGCGCGCGGCGAGCGCCCCACGCAGCTCCACAACAACTGCAGCGGCAAGCACGCAGGAATCTTGGGGCTGGCCAAGGTGCTGGGCGCGCCGTTCGCGGGCTACTTGGAATCGTCGCATCCGGCGCAACGTGCGATTCTCGCGCTGTGCGAGCGCGTGAGCGACGACGTGTTCGACGGCGACAAGCTCGCCGTGGACGGCTGCGGGATCCCCGTGTACGCGACGACGCTGCGCAAGGCCGCCGTGTCGTTCGCACGGTTCGCGACGCTGCGCGGGGTCGATGACGACGACGCGACCGCGCTCGCGCGCGTGTCGGCCGCGATGTCGGCGGAGCCGTGGTACGTCGCCGGGACGGGGCGGTTCGACACGGACCTCATGCGCGCGACCGGGGGCCGCATCGTGTGCAAGGCCGGCGCCGAGGGCGTCCACTGCGACGCGCTGCTCGACCTGGGTGCGGGACTGGCGCTCAAGGTGGTCGACGGCTCGCGCCGCGCGGCGCCGCCGGCGACGCTGGCGATCCTCGGCGCGCTGCGCGCGCTCGATCCCGCGGCGCGCACGGCGCTGCGGCACCATGCTGTCGTCCCGGTGAAGAACGTCGCGGGCCGCGTGGTGGGCGAGGTGCGCGCGCTGGATGGGTGGATGGCCGTCGACTAGCAACCCGGCGCATCCCGGCGCGGTCGAAGGCTCCGTGGTCGAATTTTTCCTGAGACGCCCGATCATGGCATCGGTGTTCTCACTCGTCATCCTGCTGCTGGGCGTCATCTCCATCCCGACGCTGCCCATCGCTCAGTTCCCGAACATCGCGCCGCCGACGGTCACCGTCTCGGCGTTCTTTCAGGGCGCGAGCGCCGAGGCCGTCGAGTCGTCGGTGACGACCCCGCTCGAAGAGGCGATCAACGGCGTCCAGGGCTTGAAGTACATCTCATCGACCTCGGGCAGTGACGGTACTTCGTCGGTCCAGTGCACGTTCAACCTCGACCGCGATCTCGATCAGGCGACCAACGACGTCCAGAACGCCGTAAACGGCTCGCTCGGCCGCCTGCCGAACGAGGTGAAACAGATCGGCGTCACCGTCTCCAAGAATTCCGGAACGTTCGTCATGGCGATCGGCGTCACGTCGACCGACGCGCGCTGGGACCAGACGTATCTCACGAATTTCCTCGAGACGAACGTCGTCAACGATCTCAAGCGCATCACCGGCGTCTCGGACGTGCGCGTGTTCGGCGAGCGCAAGTACGCGATGCGGCTTTGGGTCAACCCCAAGAAGCTGGCCGACAACGGCTTGACGGCCGGCGATGTCGTCACCGCGCTGCAGGGACAGAACGTCCAGGTTGCGGCGGGTGCGATCGGCGCGCCGCCAACGAACGGCAACCAGCCCTACGAGTATTCCGTCACCGCGACCGGCCGTCTGCACAGCACGGCGCAGTTCGCGAACGTCATCCTCAAGACGTCGCCCGACGGCGGCTTCGTGAAGGTCAGCGACGTCGGCCGCGTCGAGCTGGGCGCGGAGAACTACAACGGCTCGCTCTGGTTCAACGGGCACGAGGCGATCGGCCTCGGCGTGCTGCAGCTCCAAACCGGTAACGCGCTCGCCGTCTCGCAGCAGGTCCGCCAGACCATGGACCGGTTGCAGGCCAAGTTCCCGCCAGGCGTGAGCTACAAGGTCGCCTTCGACACGAGCGAGTTCGTACGCGAGTCGATCAAAGAAGTCATCATCACGCTGCTGATCGCGATCGCGCTCGTCGTACTGGTGATCTTCCTGTTCCTGCAAGACTGGCGCACCACGCTGATCCCCGCGCTGACGATCCCCGTCTCGCTGATCGGCACCTTCTTCTTGATGAAGGCGCTCGGCTTCTCGATCAACACGCTCACCCTGTTCGGTCTGACGCTCGCGACGGGGCTCGTCGTCGACGACGCGATCGTCGTCATCGAGAATATCGCGCGCTTTATCCAAGAGAAGGGGATGACGCCGCTGGAGGGGGCGCGCGAAGCGATGTCCGAGATCACGGGTGCCGTCCTCGCCTCATCGCTCGTGCTGCTCGCAGTGTTCGTCCCGGTCGCGTTCTTCCCGGGCACCACCGGACAGCTCTACAAACAGTTCGCTCTCACGATCGCGTGCTCGATCTCGATCTCGCTCTTCTGCGCGCTCACCCTCACGCCGGTGCTCTCCTCGCTGTTGCTCGGTAACGTCAAGCGCAAGGAACGCGGCCTCTTCCGCCCGGTGAACCGCGCCATTGACGCCGTTCGCGGCGGCTACGGGCGCGCGCTGCCGTGGATCATGCGGCGCCGCGCATTCACGCTTGCGGTCTTCGGCGTGCTCCTCGTGCTGACGGGGCTCGTGTACACCAGGACGCCGACGGCATTCATCCCCGACGAGGACCAAGGCTTCGCGATCATCATTGCGCAGGGTCCCGAAGGCGCATCCCTCGACTACACGCACCGGTATCAGCGTCAGATCGAAGGTATCCTCAAGCAGCAGCCGGAGATCTCGGACGTCTTCGACGTCGGCGGCTTCAGCTTCGCCAGCGGCAGCGGTTCGAACAAGGCGACCATGTTCATCCGCCTCAAGCCGTGGTCGGAACGCCGCGGCGCGGATCACTCGATCAACGCGATCCTCGGGCGCGTGAACGGCATGATGTTCATGACGCTCTCCCACGCGCAGGCGTTCGCGGTGAACCCGCCGTCGATCCCCGGCCTCGGCTTCCAGGGCGGCTTCGCATATCAGGTCGAGGACCGTGCGAACCAGGGGATCCCCGCGCTCTACAAGGCGGCGGCGCAGGTGGCGTACACGCCGGATCCGGCGCTCGATCCGCGCCGAACCTACACGTCGTTCCGGCTCGACAAGCCGACGATCGTCGCCGACGTCGATCGTGACAAGGCGCTCAGCCTCGGAATCCCGCTTGCGTCGCTGTTCAACACGATGCAGGTCTATCTCGGCTCCGTCTACGTGAACGACTTCGACGCCAACGGGAAGTCGTATCGCGTCGAGGTGCAGGCTGACGGGCCGTTCCGTTCGAGCGTGTCGGACCTCTCGAGCATCTACGTGCGCAGCACCACGCCGGTGTTCAGCAACGGCCAGCTCGTGCAGACCGCACCGATCCCGCTGTCGGCGCTCATGACGCTCAATCAGAAGTTGATCCCGCCGACGATCACGCATTTCAACCTCTACCGCTCGATCGAAGTCGACGGTTCGCCGGCGCAGGGACACGGCTCCGGAGAAGCGCTCGCCGCGGTCGAACGCCATGCGTCGTACTTGCCTCCCGGCTATGCCGGCGAGTGGAGCGGCATCTCGCGCGAGCAGCAAGAGGGCGGCTCGCAGGCGGCCATCATTTTCGGCCTGGGCATCATCTTCGTGTTCCTGGTGCTCGCGGCGCAGTACGAGTCCTTCGGCGACCCGCTCGTCATCCTGTTCGCGGTTCCCCTTGCCGTGCTGGGCGCGTTGGCCGGGCTCTTCGTGCGGCACGCGTTCTCCGACATCTTCGCGCAGGTCGGCTACGTGATGCTGATCGGGTTGGCGTCGAAGAACGCGATTCTGATCGTGGAGTTCGCGAACCAGCTTCGAGAACAAGGGATCGATGCGGCGACGGCCGTGATGCGGGCGGCTCAGACGCGGTTGCGCCCCATTCTGATGACGTCGATCGCGTTCGTGCTCGGCGTGACACCGCTCGTGTTCGCCACCGGCGCCGGGAGTGGGGCGCGCAACTCGCTCGGCACCGCGGTGTTCGGCGGAATGATCCTGTCCACGATCCTCAACTTGTTCATCACGCCCGTGCTGTACGTGTTCATTACCGGTTTCGAAGACCGGCTCGGGTTCGGGCGCGGAAAACACGCTGCCGCAAAAGGTGCGAACGGCGCGAGCGACGGTGTCTCCGGAGTTCCGTCTTCGCCGCAGCCTGTTCGCTTGTAGCCTATTGTCAGGCTGAGCTTGTCGAAGGTGCGCCACGATCGGGGCGCGGCGGCGGAGCGACGACGCTGCGCGCCGGGGACGCTCCCTGCGGCCCGTCCGGGGCCTCCGGTCGCTCGGTGCTCCGTCGCTCCCGGCCTTCCAGGCCTCCGCGACTCCGCAACGCCCCGCCACAGCAACGTCGCGCGCGCCCGCCTCAGGCATGAATCGTGCCGATCACGCCGACAACCCGCCTTTCGACGCAGTGGCACGATGGTGGCAGGGACGGACACGGCATGATGGTGTG
>JAXDMA010000199.1:0-19578 GCA_034666305.1 Vulcanimicrobiota bacterium | reverse complement strand
CGGCGCTCGCGCGCTCGCGGATCACCGCGAGCGGCCAGAAGCGGTGCGACATCCCGCCCGACGCCACCAGCAGCACGCGCCGCCCGCAAACCAGAAGTTGGACTGGCCGGTGCCGATGGCCGCTTCGTAGCGGCCGAACTGCTCGCCGCGCGCGCGCCACGCCGCACCGCCGTGCGCGCCCGCCAGTACGAGGTAGTGCGCGAAGCGGCCTTCGGGCGAGCACGTGCGCCGAAACTCTTCCGTGTGCGCGAGGACCGCGGCGTGGTCGCCGGCTTGCCACCACCGCATGATGCGCGCGTCGAACGCGCGCAGCGCGGGGTCGCTGATGTCGGCCGGGTCGGCGCTCGCGCGCTGGCGGATCGTCGCGAGCGGCCAGAAGCGGTGCGACATCCCGCCCGACGCGACCAGCAGCACGCGGCGCCCGCCGCGCGCCGCGGCGGCGGCGATCGCCTCGCCGAAGCGCAGGGTCGGTTCCACCTCGGCCGTGTCGAGCACCGAGATCGGCAGTACGCGCTTGCGGTCCGGCCCGGGGTTGTAGTAGTGCATCGGGTTGAGCGTGCCGTAGTGCACGGGTAAGCCGCGATGCGCTGCGGATTCGGCGGGCACGCCGCGCGCTTGGGCTTCCTGCGCGATCAGCGCCGCGAGCTCGGGATCGCCGGGATAGTCGTACGCGTAGTCGTGGATCATCCACGGGATCTCGTCCGAGGTGTAGACGCCTTCATGGCGCTCGTGCGCGTTGAGGATGAATTCGAGCGTGGAGTGCCAGTGCGTGTCGATCACCACGAACGTGTCGAAATCGAGCGCGTCGATCCGCTCGCGTTTGATGCGCGCCAGCGCGTCGTAGAACGTCGTGACGCTGCGCCCCATGTAGGCGCGGCGCGCGTCGGGATCGAGGATCATCAGGCGCGGAACGTGCGTCGAGAACAAGCCCGCTACGATCGAGCCCGGCGCGGCGCGCTGCGAATTCGCGCTCAGGGCGCGTCCGCCGGTTCGACGTCGATCACGACCGTCAGCGCGCTGCCGCGCGTGCGGGCAGTGACCTCCCAGCAGCCTGTGGTCGGGAACCAGATGCCGCTGGAGTGGAACCGGGGCTCGGTGGAGTTTCCGACGGAGGTTTTTGCCGGCGGCGCCGCTGCGTCGAGCCGGCGCGCGCTCAGCGTCATGTCACCAGGACGTGCCATCCACCATGGCAGCTTCGTCCCGATCGCGCCGTCGCGCTCGACTTGCGAGCGCGGCGCGAGATAGCGCCCGTCCGACGTCAACACCGTCCACAAGACGCCGTTGCCGTGAAGATGCGGGTCCGGCCGGGTGCGTCCCGCGTGGTACGCTTCCGCGAGACGTCCTTCGCTGAACTCCGGGCTGTAAAGAACCTCGGGCGGCGGCTGGCTGCCGTTCGGGATCGTCGGCCTGCATGTCATCGCGGCGACGCCCGCGCTCAAAACCACCGCAGCGACGAACACGATCAGCGGGCCTGCGCGGCGGCGGAATCGGCTGCGGTCCAGCCGTCGGGGCCTTTGTAGCGCATGGGCGGCAAGTTCGGGATCTTCGAGCGGAACACGAGATACTGGCGGAAACCGTCGAACTCGAACGTGCGCTTGTCGGCGATCATTCCGGCTTCGTAGAGCGACTGCGCGATCGCGGAATCACGGCCGAGCTTGCGAATGGTGATAGGCAGCAGCCGCTCTTCGAGATCGAGGATGCGGAACTGCGCTTCTTCGCGATCCGGCGCCGTGTCGATCGCTTCCGCGACGACTTTCAGACCGGTGCTGATGTGGCGGACCTCGTCGTGCATCACGTACTCGTACGTCGCGGCGGTAGCCAGATCGCCGTACTTGCGCGCGAGATCGGCGATCGAGTTGAACAGGACGTGCGCCGAGTAGGCCTCGAGCGTGCAGACTTGGCCGTAGACGATCTCCACGAACGACGGCAGGCCGTTGACGAACCGGAACAGCTCCGTCTGCTCGTACGGCACGTCCAGCGAGTCGGCGAGGTCGAGGTCGCGGATCCGCCGCCATTCGATCTGCGTATGGCGCACCTCGTCGAGCGCGTGCGTGGCGTAGAAGTACTGGATCGCCGGCCGGTTCGTCTTCGTGATGATTTGCGCGACCTGCGCGACCGTTTGCGCTTCGCCCCAGCACGTCGTGAGCATGATCGGCCGCATCGCGTTGCGGTACTCGGCGGACAGTTCCGGATCGTGCGTCTTGTGCTCGCGGTACTTTTCGAGCAGCGCCTTGCTGTCGCGGTACTGGTGCTCGATGTACGCCTCGTACGACTCCAGCGTCCCGAACGTCCGCAGCTCTTCGTCGGGAACGTGCTTCGGAATGACGGTAACGGAATTCATGAACGACATGCTCGATTTACCTTTGCCCTAGTAGCTGATGCATACGAGCTTCGGTTCCGTGAAGAAGTCCAGCGACCAGCGGCCGCCTTCGCGGCCCAGGCCGCTCATACCGACACCGCCGAACGGCTGGCGCAGGTCGCGCAGGAAGTAGCCGTTGATCCAGCACATGCCGGCGCGCACGTTTTGCGCGAAGCGCATGCCCGTTGCGATGTCGGCCGTCCAGATGTACGACGACAAACCGAAGCGCGTCGCGTTCGCGCGGCGCACGACCTCGTCGAGCGTGCCGAAGCGAAAGATCGAAAGCACGGGCCCGAACACTTCTTCGCGGGCGACTGCCTGCGACTCGTCGCGCGGCGCGAAGATCGTCGGGCCGAGGTAGTTTCCCGCGGCGAGCGACGCATCGGGGGGACGCGCGCCGCGCAGCAGCGCTTCGACGCCCTCATCGTCGGCTTGCGCGCAGAAGCGCTCGACGCGCTCGCGATGCTGCGGCGTGATCAGCGGTCCGAGGTCGCTGTCGCGCGATTGCGGGTCGCCGACGCGCAGCGCGCGCACGCGTTCGAGATACCGCTCGACGAACCGCTCGTAGATGCCGGCCTGGACGTACAGCCGCGTCCCCGCCAGACACACCTGGCCGCTGTGGCGGAACATGGCGAGCACGCTGCCTTCGACGGCGAGCTCGAGGTCGGCGTCGTCGCACACCACGTTCGCGGATTTGCCGCCGAGCTCGAGCGTGACTTTCTTGAGCGTAGGCGCGGCCGCGGTGTTGACGGCGATGCCGGTCTGCTCGCTGCCGGTGAAGGCGACCGCGTCGACGCGCGGGTCCGCTACCAGCGGTGCACCGGCGCTCGGGCCGTAGCCGGTGACGACGTTGACCACGCCGTCCGGCACGCCGGCCTGCGCGCACAATTCTGCGAGCCGCAGCGTGGAGAGCGGCGTCAGCTCCGAGGGTTTGAGCACGCACGTGTTGCCGGCCGCGATCGCCGGCGCGATCTTCCACGTGGCCTGCATCAACGGCGAGTTCCACGGCGTGAGCAGCGCGCACACCCCGACCGGCTCCTCGCGAACGAGCGACGCGATCTCGCGTTGCGCGCCCAGGAACGGCTTGCGATCGAAGAACGCGCTCTGCTCGCGCTGTTCGATCGCGCTCGCGAAGAACGCGCAGTTGTCGGCGGCGCGCGGCACGTCGCGGTCGGCCGTTTCGCGAAACGGTTTCCCGGCGTCGCGCGACTCGAGCCGCGCCAGCTCCTCACGGTTGACGACCAGCAGCTCCGCGAGCTTGCGCAGCACCGTCGCGCGCTGCGCGGCGGTCGTGCGCGGCCACGGCCCTTCGTCGAAGGCGCGCCGCGCGGCGGTCACGGCGCGGTCGACGTCGGCCGCTCCGCCGTTCGCGACGCGCGCAAATACCTCGCCGGCGGCGGGGTCGAGGTCGTCGTATGTCTCGCCGCTCGCGGCATCGGCATACGCGCCGTCGATCCACATGGGCCAGGTGACCTTGTCGCTCACCGCAGGCCGTGCACGGCGGTGCGCTTGCCGGGGCGCATCGCCGGAACGACGTCGTACAGCTCGGGCAGCCGTTTCTCGATGCGCTCCTGCGCGTCGTCCGGCGCGAGGTACGGCGGGCGCGCTGGCCCCATCTCGATGCCGGTCACGACGGACGCGGTCACCTTCGTCATGCCGAGCGCGCCGAGCGCCGCTTCGCCGCCGCGAGGAAACACGCGGTTGAGCCGGCGCTGAATCTCTTCGGCCAGGGCGATGTCGCCGCGCCGCCACGCGTCGTCGATCGCGACGCACGCCGGCACCGCGAACACGTTGATCTGACCGCCGCCCGACCCCAGCAGCCGCCCCGTGAGATACGCGCGAAACGTCTGCAGGTAGATCGCGCGGTCGCGCAGCGCGTCGGCGACCGCTTCGAGATGCTGCAGCTCCGTCTCGACTTCTTTCACGCACACGACGTTGTGCAGCTCGGCGGCTTTTTGAAAGAACGCCGGCGTCATGTGAAACTTCGACAGCGCGGGGTTGTGGTACACGCACACCGGAATCAGGTTCGCCTCGGCGATCGTGCGAAAGTGTTCGAACGCCTCGCGCTCGCCGACCTTCCAGTAGTACGGCGCGATGACGACGGCGCAGTCGTAGCCGAGCTCGGCCGCGACCTTCGTCCACCGCATCGCTTGCAGCGTCGTGGCGCCCGACGTCATCGCCGACGCGCTCTTGCCGGGATGCTTGCGCGTTTGGTCGAGTACGACCTCGAGCACGCGCCGGCGCTCGTCGTCGTCGAGGTGCAAGAACTCGCCGATCGAGCCCGTTGCCACGACGCCCGTCGCGCCGTGCGCGAAGCACCAGTCGATTTGCGCGCGCAACGCGCCTTCGTCGACGGCATAGCTCCGGTCCATCGGGGTGACGATGAGCCCGATCACGTCCTTGAAGCGGTCCCGATAGCGCTCGATCTGCATAGAGGGTGCTCTGCGCCGGACGCTTATGGTACCCTCTGGGCATGGGATGCCGCCTCCCGGCACGGGTGCTCCTGGCCGTGCCGGCGACCGTCGCTTTCACCGGGCTGCTGGCGTTGCCGTTCGCAGCTGGCGCCGCCGGTATGACCGTGCCCGCGCATCCGCTGCGAACGCTGAGCTTCGACGTGGCCGTCCACGTGTCGGCGCGCCGCGAAACGCCGGGCGAGGGGATCCGCGGCACGACCCCCGGCGTCCCGGTCAAGGGGCGGGTCGTGAACGCGCGCCCCGGCGGCGCGCGAGGCAACGGGGAGCGCACCGAGGCCGCGGCCGTCACCTCGAAAGGATCGATCGGCGTCGACGTCCTCGCCGCGACCGACGACGCCGGCCTGGTCGTCGACGTGTCGGAAACCGCCCCCGATCGGACGCGCCCGAAAGTTCGGATCGTGCTCGCGCCGGACGGTGCGGTGTTCTACGATCCGAAAAACGCGGCCAACCTCACCGAGGAAGAGATCACGCTCGTGCGCTGGCTGGCGCGCGGTTTTCTGGGCGATCGCCCGACGGAGCTCGGCACGTCGTGGACCGTCGATCAGAGCGCGAACGGCCATGTGGACGTCGAGCGCTACCGGATCGTCGCGCGCGACGCAGGTCAGGTCACGCTCGAATATGCGCTCGAAGAAAAGGTCGGCGGCGCGACCGGCTACGCGGGGACGCGCGGCGGTTCCCTGACCTACGACACGGCGATGATCGTGCCGGTGAAGGCGACGTTTCAGACCGAAGCTCGCCGCCAGGTCGGTACCGCGTACGAGACGACGCGCACGTCGGTCACGCTAACGCTCGTCGCCGACAGCTTCGCGAAGCGCTGATCGCATGCGACGTCGTTGGACGGCAGCCGTGCTCGGGGCCGCGATGCTCGCCGCCGGCACGGCTGCGGCCACGCCCCCGCTGCGGACGCTCACGTTCGACGTGGACGTGCACGTCGCGGCGGTGCGCGAGGCGCCGGGCGAAGGAACGAATCCGATGACCGGGCGTCCCACATCCCTGGGCGGGCAGATCATCGGCAGCCGGCCGAACGGTACGACGCCGGCGACCGGCGCGCTCTCGGCGAAAGGGACGATCGTCATCGACGTCGTCGCCGTCACCGAAGACGCCAAACTCGTGATCGACGTCGCGGAGACGGCCGTGAAACGGACGCATCCGAAAGTGCGCATCGAAGTGGCGCCCGACGGTGCGGTGTACTACGAGCGCAAGGACGTGGAGAATCTCACCGACGAGGAGCTCGCGCTGGTGCGCTGGCTCGCGCGCGGGTTTTACGGCGATCACCCGACGGACGTCGGAACCGCGTGGACCGTCGACCAGAGCTCGAACGGCTACTCGGACGTCGAGCACTACCGCGTGGTCGCGCGCGACGCGCACCATGTCACGCTCGAGTACACGCAAGAACAGAAGGCGTCCGGCGCGGAGCTGTTCGCGGGATCGCGCGGAGGATCGCTCGTCTACGACGTCGCGCTGGCCGTACCGGTAAAGGCCACGTTCAAGGGCGAGTCGCGCCGTCAGATCGGCGCGGCGCGCGAGACGCTGCGCACGTCGGTCACGCTGACGCTCGCGTCCGACAGCTTCGCCAAACGCTGACCGCTAGTCGTCCTCCGCGCCGCCCTCGCCGCTATCCGGGCCGACGACGTCCGCGCGCTTCGCACCGCTCGTCGCAAGCGCCGGTTTGCCCGCCGCCTTGAGCGCGCCGTTCGCGCGCGCGACGTCGTCGCGCTCGAACGCCGCGAGATCGCGCATCGCCGCGTCGAACGCGCGGTCCACCCGCGTCGCGTAGTCGAGCGTCGCGGCGCCGGGCGGTGCGCCGGCGCCGAGCAGGCTTTGCATGTCTTCGCGGATGCGCCCGGGTCGCTGGATGAAGTCCTCGTCGTTGGTGAAGTCGGCCGTCAAGCGCGCGCGCAGCGCGAGCGCCTTCGCGCGCACGTCGCCCAGCGCGGCGGCGAGCTCGGCGCTCGAGCCCTTGGCGCGCTCCGCCGCGGACGCGGCGTACGCGTCGAGCCGGTTGAGCGCGTCGTCGATGCGCGAGTAGCTTTCGAGGTGTTTCTTGGCGAACGCGTACGCCGCGCGATAATCGGCCGGCGTGAACGTCGCGCGCGGATCGGGTGCGACGACGACGCGCTGCGCGAGCGTTTTTCCTTCGAGTTCCATGCGCACCGTGTACGTACCGGGCACCACGGCGACGCCGAAACGCGGCCCGCGGTACGACTCCTTCGCGGCGCCGAGCCAGCGCACCGGACCGTCCTCGCGCAAATCCCAGTTGACGCGGTTGATCCCCGCGAAGTTCGTCACCGCGGGGACGTCGCGCTCGCCGGCGCGCATCATGCCGCTGTGCCGCACGATGCGGCCGCTCGCGTCGAGAATCACGTATTCGGGCGCCTTCGCGGCCGGCTTGGCCTGATAGAAGGCGATCATCGCGCCGTTGGGCGGGTTCTTGCCGCTGTAGCGCGTGTAGAGGCCTTCGTCGTTCGCGTGCGACGAGAACGCGTACGCGGTGCGCGGCGGGAACAGCATCACGCCGGCCGCCTCCGCCTGCGGCAGCTGCTGGACCGGCGTGAGATCGTCCAGAATCCATGCGGCGCGGCCGTGCGTCGCGAGCAGCAGATCGTTCCAGCGCGGCTGCACGCGGATGTCGTACGTCGCCGTCGTCGGCAAGCCGAGCGCGGGCTTGCGCCAGTGCGCGCCGTCGTCGTACGACAGCCAGAACGAGTTTTCCAAGCCGAGGTAGACGAGGTGCGGGTTGCGCGTGTCGGGACGAACCGAACGTGCGGACTGCGCGGGCAAACCGTCGGCGATCCGCGTCCACCGCGCGCCCCAGTCGTGCGTGACGAACACGTACGGCGCGTAGTCGCCGAGCAGATGCCGGTCGATCACCGCGTAGGCCGTCCCCGCGACGAGCGCCGACGGCGCGATCATCTCGGCGCGGCCGTCGGGCGGCACGCCCGGCGGCGTGACGTTCGCCCAGCGCTTGCCGCCGTCGCGCGAGAGCTGTATGAGGCCGTCGTCGCTGCCCGTCCATATTTCGCCGCGCGTCTTGGCAGACGGCTCGATGTCGAGCAGCGTGCCGGTGAACTCCGCGCTCGAGACGTCGAGCGCGAGCGGCCCGCCCGCCGGCTGCTGATGGGTCTTGTCGTTGCGCGTGAGGTCGGGTGAGACGACCGTCCACGCGCGCCCGCGGTCGCGCGTCGCGAAGACGACGTTCGCGCCGAAGTACGTCGTCGCGGGATCGAACGGATCGAACGCGATCGGCGCATCCCAGTTGTAGCGATAGCGCGCTTTGTCCAGCGCGAAGTCGTCCTGCGCGGTGCCGCGCCACGGCTGCACGAACGTGCTGCGCTGCGTGCGGCGGTTGTAGATCGAGAGCCGGCCCGTCTGCAGGTCGGTCCACACGAGGTTCGGATCGCGCGGATCGGGCCAGGCCCACATGCCGTCGCCGCCGATCACGCGGTCCCACGACTCGTCGATGATTCCTTCGGGGTTCAGGCTGTTCGACGGGCCGCAGAATCCGTTGTTGTCCTGCAAGCCGACGCACAGCGAGTACGGCGTGCGGTCGTCGTAGCCGACGTGATAGATCTGCCCGATCGCGAGGTTGCGTGAGAACGACCACGCCGCACCGCCGTCGGTGGTGATCGCGTACCCGCCGTCCTCGCCGACGATCATGCGCGCCGGGTCGTTCGGCGCGATCCACATGTCGTGGTAGTCCACGTGCACTTGCGACCCGATCTCTTTGAACGTCTTGCCGCCGTCCTTCGATTCGGACAGCGCTTCGGACACGCCGTAGACGTGGTCGGCGTTCGACGGGTCGACGCGCACGTGCGAAAAGTAGAAGGGCCGCTGGTTGACGAGCGTGTCCTTCGACATCAGCTTCCACGTTGCGCCCGCGTCGTCGGAGCGCCACAGGATGCCGTCCTTCGACTCGACCAGCGCGTAGACGCGCTGCGGGTTCGACGGCGCCACCGCGAGCCCGATGCGCCCCGTCATCCCGTCGGGCAAGCCGTGACCGGTCAGACGATTCCACGTTTTGCCGCCGTCGGTCGACTTCCAAATCCCGTCGGCCGCGCCGCCGGACGTGAACGTCCACGGCTTGCGCTGGAATTGCCAGATGCCGGCGTAGATCACGCTGGGGTTCTTGGGGTCCGCTGCCAACTCGCTCACGCCGCTCTGCGGCCCGACGTACAGCGTCTTCGTCCACGACTTGCCGCCGTCGGCCGTGCGGTAGACGCCGCGGTCGGGCGAGTCCGCGAACACGTCGCCGAGCGCGCCGACGACGACGGCGTTGGGGTCGCGCGGGTCGATCACGATCGACGCGATCGCGTGCGTTGCGTTCAGCCCGGCGTTCGTCCACGTGCGGCCGCCGTCGGTGGTCTTGTAGATGCCGTCGCCCCACGACACGTCGTTGCGCGGGTTCGTCTCGCCGGTGCCGGCCCACACGACGCTATGATTCGTCGGATCGATCGCGACCGCGCCGATCGAGGAAACGCTCTGCTTGTCGAAGAGCGGCGTCCACGTCGCGCCGCCGTTCACCGTTTTCCACACGCCGCCGCCGGCGGAGCCCAGATAATACAGCTTCGGATCGGCGGCGACGCCCGCGACCGCCGTGACGCGCCCGCCGGCAACGGCCGGCCCGACCTCGCGAAACGCGAGCCGGTTGTACGGAGCTTGCGGCGCCGGCGACGCTGCCGGCGACGGCGAACTCAGCGCGGGGACCGGCGGCGCAGACGGGTTCGCATCGGGCGCGGGCGCTTGCGCGAGCGCGACCGCCGCGCCGGAAGAAAAGAAGAGCGCCGTGAACACGGCGCGCAGCAGAGGGCTAAAGCGTAAAAGCGGACGTAGCACTCGCGCGTCCTACGCGGGAATGGCGAGGCGTCCTGCGCTAGGAGCGCTCCGCGCTCAGCGGCGCTGCGTGTAGGTGACGACCGGCGGCGCCGCGCGGCGGCCCCGAACGGCGTTGTAGATCGCGAGACCGGCCACCACGAACGCGGCGACGATCGCCGCGACGACGACGGTCTTCAGAATGAAACCAAGCAGGATCAGCGCCACGATGGCGACCGCGACGACCGCGGTGATCCGTACGAACAAGCTCATCAGGTCCTCCGGGGCGACGTACTGCCCGGCCGCCGGGCATGTTTCAGCCGCCGCACCCGGCCGCTCGGCCCGGCGGGAGTCGAACAGCCGTTCGAGAAGCTGCGCGGTTCTCGTGGACGGCGCGTTTTCCACGTTGCACCCCCACGTCGCCGCGTGGTGCGACGAGCACCTCCGGACGGCGACCCCGCCCCAGGCGCAAGCGCTCCCGCTCGCGGCCGAGGCGCGCCATACGCTGATCTGCTCGCCGACGGGCACCGGCAAGACGCTCGCGGCGTTCTTGCCGGTGATGTCGCGCCTCGCCGAGCTGCGCGACGCAGACGAGCTCCTGGCGCGCACGTATTGCCTCTACGTGTCGCCGCTGCGCGCGCTGGGCTACGACGTCGAGCACAACCTGCGCCGCCCGCTGCGCGAGATGGGAATCCTCGAGCGCCCCGACAGCGAGCGCGCGAAGCGCCGCCGCGGTCGTGTGCGCGAAACGTTCGTGCGCACCGGCGTGCGGACGGGCGACACGCCGGTCGAAGAGCGGCGGCTCATGCTGGCGCGGCCGCCGCACGTGCTGCTCACCACGCCCGAGTCGCTCGCGCTCATGGTCGCGATGAACAGTTATCGCAAGACGCTCACCCACGTCGAAACGGTGATCGTCGACGAGGTCCACGCGCTCGCGGGCAGCAAGCGCGGCGCGCATCTCGCGCTGCTGCTCGAATCGCTGGCGGAGCTGACGCGCGCGCCGCTGCGCCGCGTCGGCCTTTCGGCGACCGTCGCGCCGCTCGACCGCGTAGCAGCGTACCTCGCCGGCACGGACCGCGAATGCGCGATCGTCGACTGCCGCGGCTTGCGCGAGATGAAGCTCGACGTCGTCGCGCCGTTCGCGGGCGCCATGGCGCCGCTGGCGCAATGCGCGCGCACGGCGTATGCGCTGACGCAGGACGTGCGCTCGACGCTGGTGTTCTGCAACGTGCGCAGCCAAGCCGAACGCGTGGCGCACGAAATGGAGCAAGCCGGTGAACCCGCCGATGAGATTGCCGTTCCGGAGAACGGCCCGCGCACCGAAACCGCGTCGCGCGACCGGCGCATCGGCGTGCACCACAGCGCGCTCGAGCGCAACGTGCGGCACCGGACCGAGGCCGAGCTGCGCAGCGGAAAGCTGCGGACCGTCGTCTGTTCGTCGTCGCTGGAGCTCGGCGTGGACATCGGGTACGTCGATCGCGTCATCGTGCTGGGCGGCGCGCGCGGGATGACGCCGACTTTGCAGCGCGTCGGGCGCGCGGGACACCGCCCGGGCGCGATCGCGTCGGGCGTCGTGATCGCGCAAGACCGCGACGACATCGTGGAAGCGGCTGCGACGCGGCGCTGCATCGGCGCCGGGATCATCGAAGAGATTCACGTTCCCGACGCGCCGCTCGACGTCGTCGCGCAGTGGCTCGTGGGCCTGTGCGCGCCCGACAACCGCGTCGCCGTCGCCGATCTGCTCGCGCTCGCGCGCCGCGCCTATCCGTACCGCGAGCTGCGCGAGGACGACTTGCGGGCCTGCATCGCGTACTTGAGCGGCGGCGGCGTGGGGCCGGAGGAAGCGCACGTGCGCCGCATCGGCACGGACGGCGACGCCGTGTACGGCCTCGGACGCGAACAGTCGGCGGCCTATTTCGAAAACGTCGGCACGATCCCGGACGAGTCGACGATCGGCGTCGCGGGCGCGGGCGGTCACGCGATCGGCCGGCTCGACGAGAGCTTTGCGTCGAGCCTGCGCCTCGGCGACGTGTTCTTGCTCGAAGGGCGAACGCTGCGCGTCGAAGAGGTCGGCCCGCGCGGGCTGCGGGTGAAGCCGCACGCGGGGCGTCCCACGGTGCCGCAGTGGAGCTCGCACCTCAAGGGCATACCGCACGCGCTGGCCCGCGAGATCGACGTGCTGCGCAACGGCGTCGCGGGCGCGCTGCGCGACGGCGGGCCGCAGCGCGCGCTCGCGTATCTTCGCATGCGCTACGCGCTCGACGGCGTGGAGGCGGCGCACGTGGTGCGCTACATCGCGCAGCAGCTCGCGCTCTCGGACGTGCCCGATGCGATGCACCCGCTGATCGAGATCTACCGCATGGACAACCGTCAGACCGCCGTCTTCCACACCGGCGCCGGGCGGCGCGTCAACGAGACGCTCGCGCGCGTCGTCGGCGCGCGTTTGCACCGCCGCCTGCGCGTCAACTCATCGCTCACCACCGACGACAACGGGTTCCTCGTCGCGCTGCCGCAGCGCAAGCACGTACAGGACACGGTGTGGGCATCGCTGCTGCACGCGGACGGGTTCGACGACGACTTGCTTGCGGGACTGCGGTCGGGCTGGCTGCTGCGCCAGCAATTCCGGTACGTCGCGAACACCGGGCTGCTGGTGCTGCGGCGCGCCGGCGGGCGATCGATTCGCGGCGGCGCGCTGCGCTGGAACGCCGCCAAGATCTTCGACCGCCTGTGGGAAGCGGACCGTGATTTTCCGCTCGTGCGCGAGACGATTCGCGTGGTGACGCGCGAACTGCTCGACGCGCCCGGTGCGCTGCGGTATCTCGAAGCGATCGACGGCGTGCCGCGCGTGCGTCACCCGGCCGCCGCGACCCCGTTCACGTTCGGGATCGTCACGTCGTCGTTCGGCGACTCCGTGGTGATGGACGATCGCGCGAGCATGATCGAAGCGCTGCACGAGCGCGTGCTCGCGGTGCTCGGTGAGCTGCCCGCCGCCGAAATCGAAGCGCCGCCGCAAGGCGCGCAGCTGCGATTGCTGTGATGAAGCCTGCGCGCGCCTGCGACGAATTTCCGCTCGCCGGCGGCGTCCTGGCATTGCCCGGCGGCTTCGCGTTCCTCACCGCGTCGCGCGCGCTGATCTGCGCCGACGCGCACCTCGGGTACGAGGACGTCATGGGCGGCGGCGCCGCGCTGCCGCTGTGGAGCACGACGGAGATCGTGGCGTCGATCGCGCTCGCGGCGCGCCGTTACGCCGCGCGCGAGATCGTGTTCCTCGGCGACGCGATCCACGGCGCCGGCTTGAGTGAAGGCGCCGCGCGCGCCGTCGGCGCGGCGCTCGACGTGTTGCGCGCGCAGGCGGCGGTGACGGTCGTCGCAGGCAATCACGAAGGCCGCACGCGAGGCGTCGCGATCCTGGGCGCGACGGTGGAACGGTGCGAGCGCGACGGCTGGATCCTGCTTCACGGAGATCGCCCGCATCGTGCCGGTGCGCGCTCGATGATCGGGCATTTGCACCCGTCGCTGCATCTTGGCGGCGACACGAGCGCGCAGGCGTTTCTGGGCTCTGGCGCGCTGGTCGTCGTCCCCGCGCTCACACCGTATTCCGCGGGACTCGACGTGACGAGCGACGCATGCGCGCAAGCGCTCGAACCGTGGGGCGTCGCGCGCCGCGACGTGCAGGTGGTCGCCGCGACGGCGGAACGTGTGTTCCCGTTCGGCGCGCTCTCCGCGCTGCGCGGCGCGTTGCGTGCCCCCTCGCACGAGGGCGGAAAGACGCCGCGCCGCCGGCGGTATCTGCGGCCGGGCTGACGTCAACGGCCGATATAGTTGAGGCTCACGAGCACCGCCGCGACTTGCGACGCGCCGGAGATGCGGCCGTCGAGCGCCATCGCCCGGACCTCGTCGACCGATGCGAGCGTCACCTCGATGTCCTCCGTGACGTCGAACTGCTGCGAGCGCGAGCGCACCGCGTCACGGATGATGAACAGGTGGAATTGTGCGGTAGCGTTCGTAGGGTCGGCGTAGAAAGCGCGTACGAACTCCGGCGGCGAGCCGGCGTAGCCCGTTTCCTCCGCCAGCTCGCGGGCCGCGCACGCCGCCGGCGATTCGTTCGCGTCGATCATGCCGGCGGGCAGTTCCGTGACAATTTGCGCGGCGCCATGCTTGTATTGCCGAACGAGCAAAACGTCGCCGTCAACCGTGAGCGCGAAGATCACGCAGAACCCGAGCGACTCCCGAACGTAGTATTCGTCGACGACGACGCCGCTGGGCAACTCGACGCGATCGACCCGCAAACGTAAAAACTTTGTGTCGATGCGATATTCGCTCGATACGATGCGCCACGGACGCAAACGCTCGTCGCTCACGGCGAGGATTTCGGAGGCGACAGGGCGGAAGGGGGCGGGATCACACGACGTCCTTTCGGGGGAGACGGGACGATCGACAAACTAGAAATCGGCCTACACTACGACACGACGTATGGGACGCTTTGGAAGGACGGTACGTACCTTCCGCGTGGTACGCGCGTGCTCATCACCGGCCTGCACATCGAGCAAGGTTTCTGCGTTCGCTTCCCGGCCGAGGTGGACGGCGAGTCGCTCGAGACGTGGGAAGACTGGGACGAGATCGATTTCCTCGCCGAGGAAGGATCGGTCGAATCCGGCGGAGCGCCGCCGACCAGCGTCCTCATCGAAGCACGCGAAGTGCTCGACGACGCCGAGGACGGCTGTCATCTGCACCTGCACGAGGACGGCTGACCGCGCCGCGGGCGTGACCACGTGACGGTCCCGCCGATGCGCCCGTGGCAGAACGCGATCGCGCTCGCCGCGACGGTGCTCGCATGCGGCGCGCTGCTGCCGCTCCCACCGTACGTCCGCATCGGCTGTGCGGTCTTCGCGTTCGCCATCATCGTCGCGCTGCTGACGGCGCGGCTGCGGATGCACGCTGCGCGCCGGACCGACGCGCGGACGAGCGGCGTCTACGATCGCATCGAGCGAATCCGCGCGGAGCGGGGCGAACGGCGCAGGCGCTAACGGCCTCCCCGGCGAGGAATAGCGGTTATGCGCCGTATCACCGCTCGTTTTTGGTTTTCCGCCGTGTTGACCGCCGTGGTCGCCGCCGGTGCGGCTCCGGCCGACGCCGCCGGATCCGGTAGCGCGTTCACGCTTGGGGTCCGCGCGACGGGTTCGGCGCGCGCGGCGTTTCGCGAGGCCGTCGGCGCGCTGCGCGGGGGCCCGCTTGCGAATCTCGCGGTACGCTCGGCGTTTTCCGACCGCAACGACCGCTTCGTCCAGGGCTTTTTCGGCGCTACCGCCGGCGGCGCGCCCGTCGAAGGCGTGCTGTTCGCGGGCACCGGCGGCGTCGCCGGCGTCGTGCTCGACACGCCCGAACGGCTGCCGCGCAGCTACGCGTCGCTCGTGCAGCGTTTGCAACGCATGGTTCCGGCGCGTTCCGCCGGTGCCGGCAGCGCCGCAGCCCGGCCGCTCCACAACGTCTCGTTCGGCAGCGGCAACATCGGACTGCCCGACGGTTGGAGCGTCATCAATTCGTATCAAGGCTGCGTCGAAGCGGGCTCGACCGTCGATCACGGCTACATCGCGCTGGGCTGCCCGCAGCACGCGACGGTGCCGCCGGGATTGCCGGGGACGAATCCGCGCGCGCAGCTCGTTGCGCCGTTTAGCAGCCCCGTGCAAATTCTCGCGACCATCATGATGCAGCCGTCGCCGGTCGGCTTGGGCTTGCAGGCGTTTCGCGCCAGAGAAGTTCAGCCCGTCGCATCGGGTCTTCCGAACGGACGCGCCGCATACGTCCTGTTCGACTATCGTGCGAACGGCGCGCCGTACCGCGGTCTCGCGCTGATCAGCATCGCCCCGATCGACTCGATGAGCTTCTTGGTATACAAATCGATGTTCATGCTGCCCGCGCAGACTTTTCCGCAGCTCGCTCCCACGATGTGGCGCTCGTGGCAGTCGTGGGGCGTGAGCAGCGGCGTGCTGACGGGACGGCTCACCGCCGCCGCGCAGTCGATGCGCGAAACGGGCGACATCATTACCGGCGCGTACTGGGATCGTCAGCACGCGAACAGCACTGCGGCCGCCGGATTCGATCAATACATTCGCGACAGCGCGACGCTCGAGCACATCGGCAGCGGCGACCGGGCCGAAGGCCCGTGGGCCGACGCGCAGGCGATCGTCAACCGCGATCCGACCAGATGGCGCATCGTCCCGACGGCCGAGCTCATTCCGCGCTGACGCCTTCGCGGGCGAGCATTTCGGCGTAGACTTCCGCGACGCGTTCGAGCGTGTCCGCGTCTTTGGGATGCTTGTCCGGGCGCAGGCGCACGATGCGCGGGAAACGGAGCGCGTAGCCGCTCGCGTGCAGCTCGCTGCGCTGGATGATGTCGAACGCGATCTCGACGACGATGCTCGGCTCGACGAGGATCTCGTGCCGTTTGAGATCGAGCCGCTCGTACGCCGCGCGCGCCTCGTTCGCGGGGAGCCGGTGCGCTTCGAACCACTGGGTCATCTCCGCGATCTCGACGTCGGTCAGCCCGCTGTACGCCTTGCCGATGACGACGAGCTCATCGTCTTTGCGTACCGCGAACGTGTAGTCCGACAGCACGTTCACGCGGCGGCCGTGGCCGCGTTCCACCGCGACGACCACGCAGTCCAGCGTCGCGAGCTCGCGCTTGAGCTTCAGCCACGCTTTGCCGCGGCGGCCCGGTGTGTACGCTGAGTCCGTCCGTTTGAATACCAGGCCCTCGTGGCCGTGCGCGCGCGACGTCTCGAAGCGCTCGTGCACCGCTTCGGCCCCCGCGCCGGCTTCCAGCGCCGTCCACGGCGCGAGCATGAGTGCGTCGCCGGTGTTCGCGAGCAGCTCCGCGAGACGCGCGCGCCGTTCCGCGAGCGGCGCATCGAGCAAGAACTCTTCGTCGCGCGCGAGCGCGTCGAACACCGCATAGCGCACCGGCACCTCGCGCAACAACTCGGGCGCCACCTCCTTGCGCTGCAAACGCGCTTGCAAGAAGCGGAACGGCAGCACGCGCCCGTCGCGCACGGCGATCAGCTCGCCGTCGAGCGCGAACGAGCCCGGCAGCGCGCGCAGCGCCTCGACGACTTCCGGATACGACGCCGCGACGTCGTTGAGCGTGCGCGAGAACAGCGAGACGCGCTGCGGCGTGACGTGCGCCTGCGCGCGGATGCCGTCGTACTTGTCCTCCACCAGCCACGTCGCCGCGGCGAGGTCTTTGTACTCCGAGCCGTACGCAATCGGCGACGCGAGCATGAACGCGACGGGCGCGTGGTACGCGATCGTCACCTGATCGAGCGTGTCGTGCTTTGCCGCCAGTGCGACCGCGCCGAGATCGCCGGCCGCGCTCGCCGCGCGCCGGACCGCGCGCGGGTCGCGCGCGAACGCCTTCGCGACGGCGTCCACCACGAGCCCTTCGCGCAGGCCGATGCGCAGCTCGCCCGTCATGATCTTGATGACGTACGTCGCTTCGAGCGGATCGGCGCACGCCGAAAAGATGCGCTCGCACACGATGCGGCGCCGTTTCTGCGCGTTCTTCCCCGCCGCGGCGGCGATCTCGTCGAGCAGCGCGTACAGCCGCGCGGGCGTCAGCGTCTCCCGGAACAGGCCGAGGTCGTGCGACGGCCGCACGAACGGACCGAGCGCCGCGCCGAGGTCGCCGGTCGCGCGGTACGCGACACCGAGCGCGGCATCGTCGACGCCCCACACGCTCGCCGCGGCCTCGACGATCGTGCGGCCGCCCACGGCCAGGCTGCGTTCCTGCGCCTGCGGGAACGGGTTGCCGGTGAAGTAGCGCGCGGCGGGTGCCAGGTCGGCGTCGTCGCGTTCGCGGAGGTAGTCCGCGACGAGCGCGATCTTTTCGAGCTTGCTCGCGGTGGCCGCGATCGCGGCACACGTTCGGGCGAAGGCGATCATCGTGGCGCCCTTTCGCGCCGCAGCCGCAGGGGACCGCCGCGCCTGCGCGGTAGGCCGACGCGTGATCACCGCCATTGTTCTGCTGACCGTGGAGCCGGGCCGCGTTCGTACGCTGGCCGAGGAACTGCTCGAAATCGACGGGGTGACCGAGTGCTACAGCGTCGCCGGCCCGTACGATCTCGTCGCGATCGTGCGCGTGCGCGAGCACGACCAGCTCAGCGACCTCGTCACGGAGCGCATTGCTTCGCGCGCCGGGATCACCGGCACCGAGACGCTGATCGCATTCCGGTCGTTCGCGAAGCGCGACCTCGGTCTCGTGTGGGACGTCGGCTCGGAATAAGTTCGGCCGCGTGCGCGATCACGTACGCCACGCCGACTTGCGCATCGCGAGGCTGATCGCCCACGGCACCATCCACACGAGCGCCAACAGAATCATCGCGCCGGCATACACGCTGTCGGAAACGAACGTGACGTTGCTCGGGCGTTGCAGCGAGATGCCGACGGCGAACGCGGTCGCGATCAGGCCGACGCTCCCGGCGAGCCAGACGCCGGGCAGACCGCCCGGTATGCGGAACGGCCGCCGCAAATCCGGCTGCGTGTACCGTAACCGGATCACCGCGGCGAAGATGGGCAGGTAGTAGAAGCCGAGCAGCGCCGTGGTGGTCGCCGTCAGAATCCAGTAAGCCTGATTCACCGACGGCACCAGTGCGAACGCAATGCTGATGAGCGTGATCAGCACGGCCTGCCATACCATCACCGCGGCGGGGACTTGGCGTGCGTTCAGCGCGCGAAATGCCGGCGGGAGCAGGCCGTTGCGCGCGACTTCGGTGAGGCTGAGCAGCGGCCCGACGAGCCACGCGCTCATCAGCGCGACGGCACCGACGGCGGTGAGCACGGCGAGCACCGACGCGACCCAGCGCAGGCCGAACGCGCCGAAGATCAGCGTGAACGTCTGCACCACGCCGCCGCTCAAGCTGATCTTGTCGGCCGGAATCGTCCAGCGCGATCGCGAGCGTCGCGAAGATGCTCAAGCCTGAGATAGCGACGAGCGCGAGCGCCATCGCCTTCGGAAAATCGCGCTGCGGGTTGCGCACGACCAGCACGTAATATCCCGACACCTCGAGCCCCGTGAACGCGAGCAGCAACGACGACACGAACGGCAAGCGCCCCAGATCCCACGCCGGAAAAAGATGCGCGAAGCTGAACGGCGGCAGCGCAACGTGCTTGCCGGCGGCGATCCACGCGATGCCGGCGCCGATCAGCGCCAGCGCCGGAACGATCGTGCCCGCGAGCGTGCCGAACGTGGTGAGCTTCGTCGCCGCGACCGGTCCCGCGAGGCTCGCGAGCGTGAGCGCCCAGAAGACGCCGATCATCACGCACGCGACGAAGAGGCGATTGTCTTGCCACGCCGGCTCGAAGCCGTAGGCGAGCGACACCGCGACGAAGGCGAGCACCGTCGGATACCACGGCAAGTTCTGCACGACGATCGACCACACGGCCAAAAAGCCCGTCGGCTCGCCGAACGCCTCGCGCACCCACGCGTAGACGCCGCCCGCTTTGGGCCACGTCGACGCGAGCTCCGCGGCGGTGAGCGCGAGCGGCAGCAAGAACAGCACCGTGCCCAGCACGTACCAGAAGATCAGCGACCAGCCTTCGACGGCCATGCTCGGCAAGTTGCGCACCGAGAAGCCCGCCGCGGTGCTCACCATCGCAACGTAGAAGATGCCGAGACCCGGCGTGACGGCGCGTCCGGTTTCGGCTATGATCGGAGCTCCATGTTCGAAGACTTCGCGCTCTCATTCGTCGACACCGGCGAAGCCGTCATCCGCGTGCGCACGGGCGGGAGCGGACCGCCGCTGCTGCTGCTGCATGGTCACCCGCAGACGCACGTGATGTGGCATCACGTCGCGCCGCGCCTCGCCCGCGACTTCACCGTGGTCGCGATGGACCTGCGCGGTTACGGCGACAGCTCGAAGCCGCCGACGACCGGCGATCACG